>NZ_CP108109.1:7470000-7770000 GCF_036199905.1 Streptomyces sp. NBC_00223
CGCAGCAGGACGGAAAGACCCCGGGACCTTTACTATAGCTTGATATTGGTGTTCGGTTCGGCTTGTGTAGGATAGGTGGGAGACTTTGATATCGCGGCGCCAGCCGTGGTGGAGTCGTCGTTGAAATACCACTCTGGTCGTGCTGGATGTCTAACCTCGGTCCGTGATCCGGATCAGGGACAGTGTCTGGTGGGTAGTTTAACTGGGGCGGTTGCCTCCTAAAGGGTAACGGAGGCGCCCAAAGGTTCCCTCAGCCTGGTTGGCAATCAGGTGTTGAGTGTAAGTGCACAAGGGAGCTTGACTGTGAGACTGACGGGTCGAGCAGGTACGAAAGTAGGGACTAGTGATCCGGCGGTGGCTTGTGGAAGCGCCGTCGCTCAACGGATAAAAGGTACCCCGGGGATAACAGGCTGATCTTCCCCAAGAGTCCATATCGACGGGATGGTTTGGCACCTCGATGTCGGCTCGTCGCATCCTGGGGCTGGAGTCGGTCCCAAGGGTTGGGCTGTTCGCCCATTAAAGCGGTACGCGAGCTGGGTTTAGAACGTCGTGAGACAGTTCGGTCCCTATCCGCTGTGCGCGTTGGAGTCTTGAGAAGGGCTGTCCCTAGTACGAGAGGACCGGGACGGACGAACCTCTGGTGTGCCAGTTGTCCTGCCAAGGGCATGGCTGGTTGGCTACGTTCGGGAGGGATAACCGCTGAAAGCATCTAAGCGGGAAGCCTGCTTCGAGATGAGGGCTCCCACCCACTTGATGGGGTAAGGCTCCCAGTAGACGACTGGGTTGATAGGCCGGATGTGGAAGCCCTGTAAGGGGTGGAGCTGACCGGTACTAATAGGCCGAGGGCTTGTCCTCAGTTGCTCGCGTCCACTGTGTGGTTCTGAAACAACCAGCCACCACACACATCCCTTTAGGTAGGGGTGTGTGGTGTGTGTTTCATGGTGTTTCGGTGGTCATAGCGTTAGGGAAACGCCCGGTTACATTCCGAACCCGGAAGCTAAGCCTTTCAGCGCCGATGGTACTGCAGGGGGGACCCTGTGGGAGAGTAGGACACCGCCGAACAATTATTGGAGGCCCGGCCTCGGATTTCGTATCCGAGGCCGGGCCTTTTTTGTGCTTGGGGTAGAGTCGCTCCGCAACGTCCGTACGTAGATACATCAGGAGGGGACCCGGTGGAGGTCCAGGAGACACGGGTGCAAACGGATCGGATCTTCACGATCCCCAACCTCCTGAGTATGGCGCGCCTGGTGGGCGTTCCCGTGTTCCTGTGGCTGATTCTGTGGCCCGAGTTCGGCGGTCCCAAGGTCGACGGCTGGGCGCTGCTGGTGCTGGCGTTCAGCGGGGTGAGCGACTACCTCGACGGCAAACTGGCCCGGCGCTGGAATCAGATCAGCAACCTGGGCCGGCTGCTCGACCCGGCCGCGGACCGGCTGTATGTGCTCTCCACCCTGGTGGGTCTCACCTGGCGGGACATCCTCCCGCTGTGGATCACCGCGCTCCTGCTCGCGAGGGAGGCGATGATGGCTGTGATGCTGCTGATTCTGCGGAGGCACCGTTACGGCCCTCCCCAGGTGAACTTCATCGGGAAAGCGGCTACCTTCAACCTCATGTACGCCTTTCCGCTGCTGTTGCTGAGCGACAGCAGCGGATGGCTTGCCACCCTGGCATCTGTTTTCGGCTGGGCCTTCACCGGATGGGGTACAACCCTGTACTGGTGGGCAGGAATCCTCTATGTGGTGCAGGTCCGTCGACTGGTGAGGGCGGACACCACTCCTGACTGAGACTCGACGAGGAGGATGTTTCCGACATGAAGGCGGTTGTTATGGCCGGCGGCGAAGGTACCCGCCTTCGCCCAATGACGTCGAGCATGCCCAAGCCGCTGCTGCCGGTGGTGAATCGCCCCATCATGCAGCACGTACTGACGCTTCTGAAGCGGCACGGGCTCACCGAGACCGTGGTGACCGTTCAGTTTCTCGCCTCCCTGGTGAAGAATTATTTCGGGGACGGCGAGGATTTCGGAATGGAGCTCACATACGCCAACGAGGAAAAGCCGCTCGGTACAGCCGGAAGCGTCAAGAACGCCGAGGAGGCGTTGAAGGACGACTCCTTCCTGGTCATCTCGGGTGATGCCCTCACCGATTTCGATCTGACCGAGCTGATCGAGTTCCACAAGGAAAAGGGCGCGCTGGTCACGGTCTGCCTGACCCGAGTGCCCAATCCGCTGGAGTTCGGTATCACCATCGTCGACGACGAGGGCAAGGTCGAACGGTTCCTGGAGAAGCCCACGTGGGGCCAGGTGTTCTCGGACACGGTGAACACCGGCATCTATGTGATGGAGCCCGAGGTCTTCAATTACGTCGAGCCCGATGTGCCCGTCGACTGGTCCGGTGATGTCTTCCCGCAGTTGATGAAGGAGGGCAAGCCGGTTTTCGGCTTCATCGCCGAGGGCTACTGGGAGGACGTCGGCACGCACGAGAGCTATGTGAAGGCCCAGGCCGATGTGCTCGAAGGCAAGGTCGACGTCGACATCGACGGATTTGAGATCTCGCCCGGAGTCTGGGTCGCCGAAGGCGCCGAGGTCCACCCCGACGCCATCCTGCGCGGTCCGCTCTTCATCGGTGACTACGCGAAGGTCGAGGCCGGCGCCGAAATCCGTGAGCACACGGTCATCGGCTCCAATGTGGTCGTCAAGTCCGGGGCTTTTCTGCACAAGGCCGTGATCGCCGACAATGTATACATCGGTCCGCAGACCAATCTCCGCGGCTGTGTGATCGGCAAGAACACCGATGTCATGCGGGCCGCACGGATCGACGAAGGCGCGATCATCGGCGACGAGTGCCTGATCGGTGAGGAATCGATCATCGCGGGCACCGTCCGGGTGTATCCGTTCAAGACGGTCGAGGCCGGCGCGTTCGTCAACACCTCGGTCATCTGGGAGTCCCGCGGGCAGGCACATCTGTTCGGCGCCCGTGGCGTCAGCGGAATTCTGAACGTGGAGATCACCCCGGAGCTGGCCGTAAGGCTGGCGGGCGCGTATGCCACCACGCTCAAGAAGGGCGCGACGGTCACCACCGCCCGCGACCACTCCCGCGGCGCCCGCGCGCTCAAACGCGCGGTGATCTCCGCGCTCCAGACCAGCGCGATCGACGTGCGGGACCTGGAGAACGTACCGATGCCCGTCGCGCGGCAGCAGACCGCGCGGGGGAGTGCGGGCGGCATCATGATCCGGACATCTCCCGGCCGCCCGGACTCGCTCGACATCATGTTCTTCGACGAGCGCGGCGCCGATCTGTCGGGTGCCGCCCAGCGCAAGCTGGACCGGGTCTTCGCCCGCCAGGAGTTCCGCCGGGCGTTCCCCGGTGAGATCGGCGACCTGCGATTCCCGGCCACCGTCTTCGACTCCTACACGGGCGCGCTGCTGCGGGCCGTGGACATCTCCGGGATCGCCGAGTCCGGTCTGAAGGTGGTCGTGGACGCGGCGAACGGCAGCGCGGGCCTGGTGCTGCCCAGCCTGCTCGGCCGGCTCGGCGTGGACGCGCTCACCATCAACCCCGGCCTCGACGAGGCCCGCCCCACGGAGACGGAGGAGAGCCGCCGGGCCGGACTCGTACGGCTCGGGGAGATCGTCTCGTCCGCGCGGGCCGCGTTCGGTGTGCGGTTCGACCCGGTCGGCGAGCGGATGTCGCTGGTGGACGAGCGGGGCCGGATCGTCGAGGACGACCGGGCGCTGCTGGTGCTGCTCGACCTGGTCGCGGCCGAGCGCCGCAGCGGGCGGGTGGCGCTGCCGGTGACCACGACCCGGATCGGTGAGCAGGTGGCCGCGTACCACGGCACCCAGGTCACCTGGACGACGACCTCGCCCGACGACCTGACCCGGGTGGGCCGGGACGAGGGCACGATCTTCGGCGGCGACGGGCGCGGCGGCTTCATCGTGCCCGAGTTCAGCAGCGTGTTCGACGGATCGGCGGCGTTCGTACGGCTGATCGGCCTGGTGGCCAGGACACAGCTCACTCTCAGCCAGATCGACGCCCGCATTCCGCGGGCGCACGTCCTCAAGCGGGACGTGCCGACGCCGTGGGCGGTGAAGGGCTCCGTGATGCGCCGGGTGGTCGAGGAGGCCGGGGACCGCTCGGTGGACACCACGGACGGCGTGCGGGTCGTGGAGGCCGACGGGCGCTGGGTGATGGTCCTGCCCGACCCGGCCGAGGCCGTCACCCACCTGTGGGCGGAGGGGCCGGACGACGCCTCCGCGCAGGCACTGCTGGACGACTGGTCAGAGGTGGTGGAGAGCGCCGGACGCTGAACGTACGGCCGAACGGCGCGCCACGAGGGGGCCATTCGAGTGTGACGGCCCCGACGTGCGACGATGTGCGGCATGCCGCAGCGACCCGATCGGAGCAGTCCCGTCACCGGGGCTGCTCCGCGGCGTCCCGACGCCTCGATGTCGCTGCTCACCAACGTCATGGAACACAGCCTGGACGAGGGCTACGCGGAGGCCGCCGCCCGCCGCGGTGAGGTCGGCACGTCCCGGCTGCCGAAGGCGCTCAGCGGCAAGCTGGGGCTGGCGGCCGGCCTGGTCCTGGCCGCGATAGTGGTGACGGTGGGCGCCGCCCAGACGAAGGCGTCGGCGCCCACCGCGGCCAAGGAGCGGCAGAAGCTCATCGACCGGGTCCAGAGCGAGACCAAGGACGCGGACGCGCTGCAGAAGAGCGTCGACTCGCTGCGCGAGACCGTCTCCGCCGCTCAGCGGGCCGCGCTGCGCCAGCACGGCGGCGACGGCAACGGACTGCTGGAGCTGCTGGCCGCCGCCACCCCCGTCCACGGGCCCGGGGTCAAGCTGGTCGTGGACGACGCCAGGGAAGCCAGCCAGGGCGGCTCCAGCGGCCCCCGGTCGAGCAGCGGCTTCTCGGACACCGGCCGGGTCCGCGACCGTGACATGCAGCGCGTGGTGAACGGCCTGTGGGCCTGCGGCGCGGAGGCGATCAGTGTCAACGGGGAGCGGTTGACCGAACTCTCGGCGATCCGGGCCGCCGGTGACGCCATACTGGTCGACAACAAACCGCTGGCACCGCCGTACACGGTGCTGGCGATCGGGGACGGGAAGCGGTTGAGCACGGCATTCCAGAACAGCGCGGACGGCCAGTATCTGCGCGTTCTGCGGGAGAACTACGGGATCCGGGCGAGCGTCAGCGTCCAGGACGAGGTCGAGCTCTCCGCCGCGCCCAGCCTGATCGTGCGGTACGCCAAGCCGGACACCGCAGGGGAGAAGCCGGGCGCCGCCAGGGACAAGGCGGACAGCTCCGGGAACGGGAAGGGATGAGAAGTGATCGCCGTACTGGGCCTCGTCGTGGGGGTCGTGGTCGGACTCGTGGTGCGCCCCGTGGTGCCCTCCGGAGTCGAGCCCTACCTGCCGATCGCCGTGGTCGCCGCGCTCGACGCCGTCTTCGGCGGCCTGCGGGCCATGCTCGACGGGATCTTCGACGACAAGGTCTTCGTGGTCTCCTTCCTGTCCAACGTGGTCGTGGCGGCGCTCATCGTCTTCCTCGGCGACAAGCTCGGTGTGGGCGCGCAGCTGTCGACCGGTGTGGTCGTCGTCCTGGGCATCCGGATCTTCTCCAACGCCGCCGCCATCCGCCGGCATGTCTTCCGGGCGTGACGACCGTATGAGCGACGAGCACGAGAACCGCCCGGAGCGGGAGCACCCGGCGGAGCACGGAGGGCGGGACCGCGAGGACGCCTCCGCGGCCGGCCCGCCCACCGAGGACACCGGGGCTCCGCGGGACGCCGAGGCGCCGCTCACCGGGCGGCAGCGGCTGCTGGCTGGGCTCTGGCCGCCGCGGCTGTCCAGGGCCCAGCTGATCGTGGCGCTGCTGCTGTTCGTGCTGGGCCTCGGCCTGGCCATCCAGGTGAGGTCCACCAGCGACAACGGCGGCGCCCTGCGCGGCGCCCGCCAGGAGGACCTGGTCCGTATCCTCACGGAGCTGGACAACCGGGGCCAGCGCCTCCAGGACGAGAAACGCGGCCTGGAGAACCAGCGCTCGCAGCTGGAGACCAGTTCCGACCAGGCCGCCGAGGCGCTCAAACAGACCCGGCAGAAGGCCCAGGAGCTGGGTGTGCTGGCCGGTACGGTGCCCGCGGAGGGTCCCGGCATCACTTTGACGATCAAGGACCCGCACGGTGGTGTCGAGGCCGACTCACTCCTCGATACCCTCCAGGAGCTGAGGGCGGCCGGCGCCGAGGCGATCCAGATCAATGACGTCCGGGTGGCCGCGGACACGTATTTCACGGAGGGTACGGACGGCGTGCTGATCGACGGGCACCATGTGTCGCAGCCGTACGAGTTCAAGGTCATCGGCAATCCGCCCGATCTGGAACCGGCGCTCAACATCCCCGGCGGGGTGGTGCAGACGCTGCAGAAGGAGCAGGCCACGGCGGATGTCGTCAGGTCGCAGAAGATCGTCGTGGACGCCTTGCGGCCGCCGAAGCAGCCTGACTACGCTCGGTCATCCCAGTGAGGCGGGGGGTCGGGCATCAGTGGGGTGTCGTGTAGTGGAAACTGTGTGTAGCGAGAGTTCGTCCTGCCCCACGGGCGGGTCTGCTTCTTTCAAGGGGAATCGCCCGTGAAGTTGTTTGGGAAGTTGTTCGGCAAGAGCGCGCGTCAGTCGGGTGACCCGGCCACGGCGCGCCATCGCGCGCCCCGGAACGCACCGGAGGAGGAGCAGAGCGCGGACCGCCCGCTGTTCAGGGCCGATCCGCAGGGCCCCGCCGGCGGCAACTCCGGCACGCCCGGCGTGGCGTCTGTTGACCCCGCTTCGGCCGCCCGCATAGGTTTCGGGGAATCAGCGACCCCGACCACGGGTGGAGGGTCCGACTTGCCGGTATGCAGCAGGTGCGGTCACACCAACGCGGCGGCGAGCCGTTTCTGCAACAACTGCGGCGCGCCGCTGCGGGGCGCCGGAGCGGGTGGGGCCTTCGAGCGCCCGTCCGAGACCACCTCGACGATCTCGATCTCCGGCCTGGAGGCGTACGACGCGGAGGCCACCGGCCAGACGCAGATGCCGTCGCTGTCCCAGGAGGCCCAGGCCGCCGTGGACGCGCTGCCGATCGGCTCCGCGCTGCTGGTGGTGCGCCGGGGTCCGAACTCCGGCAGCCGCTTCCTGCTGGACGGTGAGCTGACCACGGCCGGGCGTCACCCGCAGAGCGACATCTTCCTGGACGACGTGACCGTCTCCCGCCGCCATGTGGAGTTCCGGCGCGGCCAGGACGGCGGCTTCACCGTCTCCGACGTCGGCAGCCTCAACGGCACCTACGTCAACCGGGAGCGGATCGACGCCGTGCGGCTGTCCAACGGCGACGAGGTGCAGATCGGCAAGTACCGGTTGGTCTTCTACGCGAGCCTGCGGGGGGTCTGACCCCCCTTCGCGGGGACCCCAGGGAAGGTGTTCATGCCGAGAACGTCAGGCGGTGCCGGGGACGGCACCGCCACCGTTGCCGCCGCTGTCGACGACGACGGCGCCCTGCTCAGCATCGGCGCGGTGCTGGGCAGGCTCCAGGACGAGTTCCCCGAGGTCACCATCTCCAAGATCCGCTTCCTGGAGGCGGAGGGGCTGGTGGACCCGCAGCGCACTCCTTCGGGCTACCGCAAGTTCGGCGCCAAGGACGTGGAGCGGCTGGCGTACGTGCTGCGGGTGCAGCGCGACCACTATCTGCCGCTGCGGGTGATCAGGGAGCACCTGGACGCCCTGGACCGCGGTGAGCAGGTCGCGCTGCCAGGGCCCGCGGAGGCCAGAGAGCCCCTGGACGGCTCCGAGGAGCCCGAGGCGCCCGCGGAGGTCCGGATCGGCCGGGAGGAGCTGCTGGCCGCCACCGGGGCCGACAGCGCCGCTCTGGCGGAGTGGGAGTCGTACGGCCTGGTCGAGGCGGGCCGGGACGGCGGCTTCGACGCCGAGACGCTGACCATCGCGCGGCTGATCGTGGACCTGGGCCGGTTCGGCCTCGAACCGCGCCATCTGCGGGCCGTGAAGGCCGCGGCCGAGCGGGAGGCGGGCCTGGTGGAGCAGGTGGTGGCGCCGCTGCGCAGGCACCGCAACCCCCAGACCCGTACCCACGCCGAGGTCACCGCCAGGGAACTGGCCTCGCTCTCCGTTCGGCTGCATGCCGCGCTGATGCGGTCCGCACTGCGGCTTCGCCTGCGCTGACGGGGAAATCGCCGGGTCCGGCGGGGCCGGCGGGCCGGGCCGGGGAGTGCCCGACTACCCAAACCCGGCGGGCACGGCCTAGGGTTGCTGTGTGAACGAGCTCGACGTTGTGGGTGTCCGGGTCGAAATGCCCTCCAACCAACCGATCGTGCTCCTGCGTGAAGTGGGAGGCGACCGGTACCTGCCCATCTGGATCGGGCCGGGAGAGGCCACGGCCATCGCCTTCGCGCAGCAGGGCATGACGCCTGCGCGACCGCTGACTCATGACCTCTTCAAGGACGTGCTCGAAGCGGTGGGGCAGACCCTCACCGAGGTGCGGATCACCGATCTGCGCGACGGCGTCTTCTACGCGGAGCTGGTCTTCGCCAGTGGGGTCGAGGTCAGTGCCCGCCCGTCCGACGCCATAGCGCTGGCGCTGCGCACCGGAACGCCGATCTACGGCAGCGACGGTGTGCTGGACGACGCGGGGATCGCGATCCCGGACGAGCAGGAGGACGAGGTCGAGAAGTTCCGCGAATTCCTCGACCAGATCTCTCCGGAGGACTTCGGCACCAGCAACCAGTAACCCGTTCGGCCGATCGGAGAGCCGCTCGGCGGCGGTCGGCCGAGGGCCTTGCGCGGCCTGATGCGGGGAGCAAGGTTGCTCAGTTGAGACCATTCGAAGTGCCGTTCCCGGGCTGCGGTCAGATGAAACCACTCCTGGGGTGAATTTCACTCGGCGTGCCGAGTGTGGCGATCGTTGACGCACCCCTGACGACTGCCTACCGTCGGGAGGGAAAGTCCGGTGGCACGTGCACACGGCCACCGGATGTGAAGGGACGGAGGGCTGCGTGAGAAGCACCGGCGACGGTTTGGCGACCGGCGGCCCGTATCCGACCCAGGGGACCCTGGCCCGCACCGCCGCCGAGGCGGCGGCCGCGCCCGTCGCCGATCCGTCGGCCGAGCAGGTCGGATACCGCGGGCCGGCGGCCTGCGCGGCGACCGGCATCACCTACCGCCAGCTCGACTACTGGGCCCGTACCGGCCTGGTCGAGCCGAGCGTGCGGCCCGCGTACGGCTCGGGCACCCAGCGGCTCTACAGCTTCCCCGACGTCGTCGTGCTGAAGATCGTCAAGCGGCTGCTGGACACCGGCGTGTCCCTCCAGAACATCCGGACGGCCGTACAGCACCTGCGGTCCGTGGGCCCGGCCGAGCTGGCCCGGATGACGCTGATGAGCGACGGCGCCACCGTCTACGAGTGCACCTCGCCCGACGAGGTGGTCGACCTGCTCCAGGGCGGGCAGGGCATCTTCGGCATCGCGGTGGGCGTGGTCTGGCGGGACGTGGAGAGCGCCCTGTCCGAGATGCACGGCGAGCGGGTCGACACCGGGGAGACCCTGGTGGGCCACAACCCGGCCGACGAGCTGGCCCGGCGGCGCAACCGGGCGGTCTGACCCTCCAGGTCGCCACTCCGTACACGTGTACGGTGATTGTCGGTGCCGTGCGGCACGATCGATGGTGTGAGAAGTACGCCGACGATCCTGCATCTGGACATGGACGCGTTCTTCGCCGCGGTCGAGCAGGCGTCCAAGCCGAGCCTGCGGGGCAAGCCGGTGGTGGTCGGCGGCCTCGGGCCCCGCGGCGTCGTGTCGACCGCGTCCTATGAGGCACGCGTGCACGGCGTCCACTCCGCGATGGCCATGGCCCATGCCCGCAGGCTCAGCCCCAACGCCGCCTATCTGATCCCGCGCTTCGGCATCTACCGGCAGGTCAGCGAGATCGTGATGGGTCTGCTCGGCCGGCTGTCGCCGCTGGTGGAGCCGCTGAGCGTGGACGAGGCGTTCGTCGACCTGGAGGCCGGCGGGCGCGGCGCCGACCCGCCCGCCGTCGCCGAGCGGCTGCGCGCCGACATCAGGGCCGCCACCGGGCTCACCGCCTCCGTCGGCCTCGCGGCCTCCAAGCTGCTGGCCAAACTCGCCTCGGAGAAGGCCAAGCCCGACGGCCTGGTGGTGATCGAGCCCGGCACCGAGCGCGCTTTACTCGACCCGCTGCCGGTCCGCGCCCTGTGGGGTGTCGGCCCGGCGACCGCCGACCATCTGCGCAGGGCCGGTATCGCCACCGTCGCCGAGATCGCGCAGGCGGGGGAGCCCGAGCTGGTCCGGCTGCTGGGCAAGGCCCACGGCGCCTCCCTGTACGCGATGGCGGCCGGCCTCGACAACCGGCCGGTGGTCGCCGACCGGGACGTGAAGTCCATCTCCGTCGAGGACACCTTCGACAGCGACCTCACCGACCGCGCCCATGTCCGCTACGAGATCGACCGGCTCGCCGAGCGCTGCGCGCAGCGGCTGCGCGGGGCCGGCCGCTCCGGGCGGACCGTGGTGGTCAAGGTGCGCAGATACGACTTCTCGACCCTCACCCGCTCCGAGACGCTGCGGGCCCCCACCGACGACCCCGCCGTGGTCCGCGAGACCGCCCGCAGGCTCGCCGAGTCCGTCGACACGACCGGCGGCGTACGGCTGCTCGGGGTCGGCGTCGCCGGGCTCGCGGACTTCACCCAGGAGGACCTTTTCGCCCAGAGCGCGGGAGAGCCCGGGGAGGGCGCCGAGCGGCCCGAGGAACTGCCGGTCAGCCCGCCCCCGGTCTCCGAGCGGGCCGAGCGGGCCGGGCGCTGGCTCCCCGGCCAGGACATCACCCATACGGAGTACGGCGCCGGGTGGGTCCAGGGCAGCGGGGTGGGGCGGGTCACGGTCCGCTTCGAGGTGCCCACCGACACCGTGCCCGGTCGCGTCCGCACCTTCGCGACGGACGACCCCGCGCTGGCGCACAGCGATCCGCTGCCGCTCATGGCCCCGGCGGAGGGCCCCGAAGCCGCCGGACCTGCGGCCGGGGGCTCGGGCACGGCTCCGGCGGAACCGGAGGGCGGCCCATCGGTCCCGGCGAGCGGCGGTCAGTCCCCGCCCGCCAGCTCGCCGAAGTCCCTGCCCGACGGCGGCAGCGACTCGGCGTCCGACCTGGGCACGTCCATGCCGTAGTGGTGGTAGAGCTGCAACTCCTGCTCGGGCGACAGATGCCGCCCCACCCCGAAGTCCGGCGCGTCCCTGATCAGCGCCTTCTCGTACGGCACCCGCAGCTCGTCGCCCACCAGTTCGCTCGGCTCCAGCGGTACGAACGCGTCCCGGGTGAACAGCCCCGTGCGCACCGCCGCCCACTCGGGGGCGCCGGTCGCGTCGTCCAGGTACACCTCGTCCACCGTGCCGATCCTCGTACCGTCACGGTCCAGGGCCCGGCGGCCGATCAGGCTGCGCGGATCGATGTCGGTCTGCACGGTCCCTCCAACCAACGACAACAGCTGCTGCTTACCACCAAAAGGCACATCAGGGGCGGTGTCGACCCGAACCGGCGCGCCGGGAACGCGCGACAGGCGCGCTGGTAAGCTGGGAAGCGGCTGTCGACCCCATGCGGGAGAGTCCTCCGAGAACGCGCCGTGAGAGGCGTTGAGGGAGGCGCCGAAGGAGCAATCCCTCCCCGGAATCTCTCAGGCATCCGTACCGCACGGGTGAGGTCACTCTGGAAAGCAGGGCCTGCCCCGGAAGCGCCGCGACCGGGACGTGTCCTCACCGACGGTGAAAGCCGCTCCCCGCCGGGGGCGGTGAAGCTCTCAGGTTCTGATGACAGAGGGGGAGGCCGTAAGGGTGCCCGCGCCGCGGCACCCCCGAAGGTCGTCAGACCAGGAGGCCTCCGCAGATGACTGATCGCCGCATTTCCCTCGCCGAGCTCGAAGCCGGCGTGCCCTTCGCCCGCCGCCACATCGGCCCCGACGCCGAGGCGCGGGCGAAGATGCTCGCCCAGGTCGGCTACGGCTCCCTCGACGAGCTGACCGACGCGGCCGTGCCCGACACCATCAGGAGCGCCGAGGCGCTGCGGCTGCCCGCCGCCCGCACCGAGGCCGACGTGCTCGCCGAGCTGCGCGCGCTGGCCGACCGCAACCAGGTGCTGGCCCCGATGATCGGCCTCGGCTACCACGGCACCTTCACCCCGCCGGTCATCCTGCGCAACGTGATGGAGAACCCGGCCTGGTACACGGCCTACACCCCGTACCAGCCGGAGATCTCCCAGGGCCGCCTGGAGGCGCTGCTCAACTTCCAGACCGTCGTCGCCGACCTCACCGGGCTGCCCACCTCCGGCGCCTCCCTGCTGGACGAGAGCACCGCGGCCGCCGAGGCGATGGCGCTGTCCCGCCGCGTCGGCAAGGTCAAGGACGGCGTCTTCCTGGTCGACGCCGACATCTTCCCGCAGACCCTCGCCGTCATCGGCACCCGCGCCGAGCCGACCGGTGTCGAGGTCGTCGTCGCCGATCTCAGCGACGGCATCCCCGCCGAGGTCGCCGAGCGCGGGATCTTCGGCGTGCTGCTCCAGTACCCGGGCGCCTCCGGGGCCGTACGGGACCTGCGGCCGGTCGTCGAGCGGGCGCACGAACTCGGCGCGGTCGTCACCGTGGCCGCCGACCTGCTGGCGCTCACCCTGCTCACCTCGCCCGGCGCCCTGGGCGCGGACATCGCGGTCGGCACCACCCAGCGGTTCGGCGTGCCGATGGGCTTCGGCGGCCCGCACGCCGGATACATGGCCGTACGCGACTCCTACGCCCGCAATCTGCCCGGGCGGCTGGTCGGCGTCTCGGTCGACGCCGACGGCGACAAGGCGTACCGGCTGGCCCTGCAGACCCGTGAGCAGCACATCCGCCGGGAGAAGGCCACCAGCAACATCTGCACCGCGCAGGTCCTGCTCGCCGTGATGGCGGGGATGTACGCGGTCTACCACGGCCCCGACGGGCTCGCGGGCATCGCCCGCCGCACCCACCGCTACGCCGCGGTGCTGGCCGCCGGGCTGCGCGCGGCCGGGGTGGAGATCACGCACGGGGAGTTCTTCGACACGCTGACCGCCCGGGTGCCCGGCCGCGCCGCCGAGGTCGTGGCAGCCGCCCGCGAGGCGGGCGTCAACCTGCGGCTGACCGACGCCGACCACGTGGGCATCGCCTGCGACGAGACCACCGGCCGGGAGCAGCTGACCGCCGTGCTCGCCGCCTTCGGCGCGCGGGCGGACATCGACGCGCTGGACGCGGCCACCGAGGACGCGCTGCCCGCCGCCCTGCTGCGCACCGAGCCGTATCTGACCCACCCGGTCTTCCACCAGCACCGCAGCGAGACCGCGATGCTGCGCTACCTGCGGCGGCTCGCCGACCGCGACTACGCGCTGGACCGCGGCATGATCCCGCTCGGCTCCTGCACGATGAAGCTCAACGCGACCACCGAGATGGAGCCGGTGACCTGGCCCGAGTTCGGCGCGCTGCACCCCTTCGCGCCCGCCGAGCAGGCCGAGGGCTATCTGGCCCTGATCCACGGCCTGGAGGACCAGCTCGCCGAGCTGACCGGCTACGACAAGGTCAGCCTCCAGCCCAACGCCGGCTCCCAGGGCGAGCTGGCCGGGCTGCTGGCGGTCCGCGCCTACCACCGGGCCAACGGCGACACCGGCCGTACGGTCTGCCTGATCCCGTCCTCCGCGCACGGCACCAACGCGGCCAGCGCCGTCATGGCGGGCATGAAGGTCGTGGTGGTCAAGACCCGCGAGGACGGCGACGTGGACGTCGACGACCTGCACGCCAAGATCGACCGGCACCGCGACGACCTGGCCGTCCTGATGGTCACCTACCCCTCCACGCACGGCGTGTTCGAGGACAACATCACCGACATCTGCGCGGCCGTGCACGAAGCGGGCGGCCAGGTCTACGTGGACGGCGCCAACCTCAACGCGCTGGTCGGCCTCGCGCGGCCCGGCCGGTTCGGCGCGGACGTCTCGCACCTGAACCTGCACAAGACCTTCTGCATCCCGCACGGCGGCGGCGGTCCCGGTGTCGGCCCGGTCGCCGTACGCGCGCACCTGGCGCCGTATCTGCCCAACCACCCGCTCCAGCCCACCGCGGGCCCGGCGACCGGTGTCGGACCTGTCTCGGCGGCGCCCTGGGGCTCGGCGGGCATCCTGCCGATCTCCTGGACATACGTACGGCTGATGGGTGCCGAAGGGCTCAAGCAGGCCACCCAGGTGGCCGTGCTCGGCGCCAACTACGTCGCCAAGCGGCTGGAGCCGCACTACCCGGTGCTCTACACCGGCCCCGCGGGGCTGGTCGCGCACGAGTGCATCATCGACCTGCGGCCGCTGACCAAGGAGACCGGCGTCAGCGTGGACGACATCGCCAAGCGGCTGATCGACTACGGCTTCCACGCGCCGACCATGTCCTTCCCGGTGGCCGGCACCCTGATGATCGAGCCGACCGAGAGCGAGGACCTCGCCGAGCTGGACCGTTTCTGCGAGGCGATGATCGCGATCCGCGCCGAGGTCGACCGGGTCGGCTCGGGCGAGTGGCCCGCGGACGACAACCCGCTGCGCAACGCCCCGCACACCGCGGCGGCGCTGGGCGGCGACTGGCAGCACCCCTACAGCCGCGAGGACGCGGTCTTCCCGGCCGGGGTGACCGCGGCCGACAAGTACTGGCCGCCGGTGCGCCGCATCGACGGGGCCTTCGGTGACCGCAACCTCGTCTGCTCCTGCCCGCCGCTGGACGCCTACGAGCACTGAGCCCGCCGTGGGGGCGCGAGGAACTGCGCGCTCAGCCGCCCACCGGCCGGTGGCCGGACATCTGCCTTGGGGGCAGCCCCTGTCTTTGGGGGCGCGAGGAACTGCGCGCTCAGCCCGCCGCCGGCCAGTTGCCGGCACTCGGCCTCAGGGGGCAGCCCCTGTCTTTGGGGGCGCGAGGAACTGCGCGCTCAGCCCGCCACTGGCTGCGGCCGGGTGTCCAGCCCCAGGGGGCTGCCCCTTCGGGTGGTTTTCCGGCCACCGGCCGGTGGGGGGTTGCTCGCGCAGTTCCTCGCGCCCCTAGCGGGCCCGTTCCGCCCCCAGAGCTTCGCCCGGGCCGGGCGGTCGTCCGCGCTCAGGCCGCGGTGGTGACCTGCTCGCTGCCCAGCGGGCGGTGCGGGGCGATGATCCGGCCGTCGGGCAGCAACTCTCCCGTGTCCTCGAAGAGCAGCACCCCGTTGCACAGCAGGCTCCAGCCCTGCTCCGGGTGGTGGGCGACGGTGGAGGCGGCCTCACGGTCCGAACACGCTGCGGAAGGGCACTGCGGGTGGTGCTTGCACATGGTGAGGGGTGTCTTTCTTTCGCTGCCAGAGGCGAGTGGAGCGGCCGGTTCCAGTGTTGCCCTCCCGGAGTGGTTCCGCAGGGATTTGCCGCAGGCGGTCCGGATCGGGGGACACGGCGTCACCCACCCGGGCGGTCGGCGTCACCGTCGGCGCCCGGACGTACGGCGGTGCCCCCCGCCCGCTGAGGGCGAGGGGCACCGGGGAACGAGGTTTCGCGGGCCGGTCAGGCGGGCGATCCGGCCAGCGGCGGCGGCGCGAGCCGTCCGCGCAGCACCGGCACCAGCTCCACCAGCCGGTGCACCCGGTGCGAGGTGATACCGGGCGGCGCGGGGGCCAGCGGGATCAGCAGATCACCCGGGTCGGGCTGCACGGTCGCCGCGTCCGCACGCGGCTGGCAGTGCAGCCACAGGGCCAGCATGTACAGACCGGGCACCGAGAGCAGATGCGGCTGGTAGGTGGCCGGAAGCGCCTCCGCCTGGCGCAGGGCCCGCTCGGTCGACACCAGGTACGGGCCCTCGGAGAAGCGGGAGAACACCCACCCGTCCGCGGTGACCACGGTCTCTCCCGCGGCGGCCACCCGGGCACCCGCCCTGATATGGAACCGCCAGCCGATCAGTCGCGCCTGGGGCAGACCGCCCGGCACGGCGGCCGGTTCGAACACATGGACAGGCAGCGGGTGTTCGGCGTCCAGCGGGCCTTCGGCGGTGCGCAGCGCCGGGGTCCGGGTCTCCAGGACCGCGGTGGGGGAACTGAGCGCGGCCAGGACGCTCAACAGGGCTGGAGCGGGTGCTGGGGGGACAAGCAGCGGCATGATGTCGCCTCTCACTGGGAGACACGTTGGTGCGGGCACAGTGGAGCTGGGGCGGGGTGCGGACGGCCCTGTCGGCACGGGGAGTTTTGCTGCTCAGGCACGTCCGCGACGGCGGATACCTTGCCTTGTGCGCGGAGTTTATACGACGCGTGTTCGCTCAGTGTTTCATCTACTCGCCGCCAGTATTACGCGCAAGGCGAGAATTCGCCTTCTTCCGCAGGGAGGCGTGACCCATCGCCGCAGGTTATCGGGCCTGCGGTGGCTATATCGGCCAACCGCGGTCGTCCGGAACTCGCCGGTCGTATTCACGAACTGTTTACGACGGAGCCCGTGGGCGGCCGAATGTGCTGGACGAATGTGCCACGGGAACATGCTCCGGGAACGTGCTTCGGACGGCCGATACGGCAAGCCTAGCGTGGGCGCCGGGCCGAAGGGGGCGTTATCGATCATTTGGGTGGGCATCCTCCCGTGGGGGCCCGCGCGAGGAAGGACGCTTGGATGGGGGAGAAGGTCGTTGCCAACGCGTTCGACCTGGCCGACCGACGACGGTACCGGCGCAAGCTCCAGCAGTGTCTGCTGGGCCTCGAGCGACTGCTGGCGGAGAGACGATTCGACCGGCCGCGCAATCTGATGGGCCTGGAGATCGAATTGAATCTCGCGGATTCCGCCGGGTTGCCCCGCATGATGAACGAAGAGGTGCTGGAGCGCATCGCGAGCCGCGATTTCCAGACGGAGCTCGCTCAGTTCAATATTGAAGTGAACATCGCGCCCCACCCGCTTTCCGGCCGGGTGCTCGACCGGCTGGCCGAGGAACTGCGGACCGGCCTCGGCTACGCCGACCGGATGGCCGGCGAAGTGGGCGCGCACATCGTGATGGTGGGAATTCTGCCCACCCTGGAGGTGCAGGACCTGGTCTCCGCGAACCTCTCGCGCGCCGACCGCTACACGCTCCTCAACGACCGCATCCTGGCGATGCGCGGCGAGGACATCACCCTTGACATCAAAGGCGTCGAACACCTCGTCTACACCTCGGCGTCCATCGCCCCCGAGGCGGCCTGCACCTCGACGCAGATGCACCTCCAGGTCACGCCCGGCCGGTTCGCCGCCGTGTGGAACGCCGCGCAGGCGATATCGGCCCCGCAGATAGCGGTGGGCGCCAACTCGCCCTTCCTGTTCGGCAAGGAGCTGTGGCGCGAGACCCGCCCGGTGCTCTTCCAGCAGGCCACCGACACCCGCCCGCAGGAGCTGCGGGCCCAGGGCGTACGGCCGCTGACCTGGTTCGGCGAACGCTGGGTCGACTCCGCGGCCGACCTGTTCGCGGAGAACGTGCGCTACTTCCCCTCCCTGCTGCCGATCTGCGACGACGAGGACCCGCTGCGGGTGCTGGACGACGGGGGAGTGCCCCGGCTGCGCGAACTGACCCTGCACAACGGCACGATCTACCGCTGGAACCGGCCGGTCTACGAGGTCGTGGACGGCGTCCCCCATCTGCGGGTGGAGAACCGGGTGATGCCCGCCGGGCCCACCGTCGCCGACGTCCTGGCCAACGCCGCCTTCTACTACGGGCTGGTACGCGCCCTGGCCGAGGCCCCCCGGCCGCTGTGGCACCGGCTGCCCTTCGCCGCGGCCGCCGCCAACTTCGACGCCGCCTGCCGTGACGGTGTCCACGCCGTCCTGCGCTGGCCGCGCCCGAGGGGCTCCGCGCTGGCCGAGGTCCCGGCCGCCGACCTGATCCGCGACGAGCTGCTGCCGCTGGCCGCCGCCGGCCTCGACTCCTGGGGCATCGACCCCGTCGACCGCGACCGCTACCTCGGCATCATCGAGGAGCGCTGCCGGCGCCGTACCAATGGCGCCGAATGGCAGTCCGAGGTCTATCACCGCCTCCGCGACCAGGGCCTGGACCGCCGTCCCGCCCTGGCCGCGATGACCCAGCGCTACCGCGAGTACATGAAGGAGGGCGAGCCGGTCCACACCTGGCCGCTGCGCTGACCCCCGACCCCGACCCCCGACCCCCGCCCGTCCTGTGCGGGGGTGGCTACGAACCCATGGGCGCGATCTTCGTATCTTGTTCCGGGAGACCCTGTTCGTGCGCGCACCGGCGCTGGAGGGGGACGGCGAACATGGAGGGCCGCGTGCAGACACAGTCATACGAGGTGGAGGCCCCGGGCGACGCGCGGATGCTGCGCAGCGAGACCCTGATCGTGCTCGCGCTCTCGCTGGGCGCCAGCGGGGTCTCCGCGCTCATCAGCTTCATCGGCTCGGTCACCCGGCCCGGCGCGCTCAAGAACCAGGCCGCGACCCTCGTCGGCTCCTACGCCCCGCACCGGCCGTGGCTGGATCTGGCCTGGCAGGTCTTCTCCATCGCCACCGCCCTGGCGCCGGTCGCCCTGGTCGCGCACCTGCTGGCCCGCGAGCGGGTCGGGATGCCCGCGATCGGCTTCGACCTGCGCCGGCCGCGGCTGGACCTGGCGTGGGGCGCCCTGGTCGCGGCCGTCATCGGCGGCACCGGCCTCGCCTTCTACCTCGGCGCGCGGGCGGCGGGCTTCAACCTCACGGTGGTCCCCGAGTCGCTGCCCGACGTGTGGTGGAAGATCCCCGTGCTGATCGCCTCCGCGGTCCAGAACGCGGTCCTCGAAGAAGTCATCGTCGTCGGCTATCTGCTGCGCAGACTCGACCAGTTGCGCTGGTCGCCGATGGCCGCGCTCGCCGCCAGCGCGGTGCTGCGCGGCTCGTACCACCTCTACCAGGGCATCGGCGGCTTCGTCGGCAACATGGCCATGGGCGTGGTCTTCGTGCTGCTCTACCGCCGCTGGAAGCGGGTGGGGCCGCTGGTGGCGGCCCACTCGCTCATCGACACGGTCGCCTTCGTCGGCTACGCGCTGCTCGCGGGGAAGGTCGGCTGGCTGCCCACGGGCTGACCGGCCCGCCCGCCCGGCGGCGGCCGGTCACGGTACGGCGTGCAGCTCGCCGTCCACGACGGTCACCGCCGAGCCGGTGAGCAGGACACGGTCGCCGCTCAGCCGGGTGGCGACCAGTCCCGTACGGGCCGAGACCTGCAACCCGGTGAGCGCGTCCCGGCCCAGCCTGGCCGACCAGAACGGGGCCAGCGCCGTGTGCGCGCTCCCCGTCACCGGGTCCTCGTCCACACCCACCGCGGGGAAGAAGCCGCGGGAGACGAAGTCGTAGCCCCGCGCCGGGTCGGCGGCGGCGGCCGTCGCGATCACCCCGCGCTCGGACAGCCGGGCCAGCGCCGCGAAGTCGGGGGCGAGCGCGCGCACGGCCGGCTCGTCGGCGACCTCGACCAGCAGGTCACCGCAGTCCGGGCCGGTGTCGAGCACGGTCAGCGGCTCGGCGCCCAGTGCCGCCGCCAGGCCCGCGGGAGCCTCGGCGGGGGTCAGCGGCGCGGCCGGGAAGTCCAGCGTGATCGTCCCGTCGCCGTCGGCCTCGGCGGCCAGCACCCCGGCCCTGGTACGGAACCGGATCACGCCGTGGGCCTCGCCCGTGGTGCGCAGCACATGCGCGGTGGCCAGCGTGGCGTGGCCGCACAGACCCACCTCGGTCAGCGGGGTGAACCAGCGCAGCGCCCAGTCCGCGTCCCCGCCCTCCGGCAGCCGGTGGGCGAACGCGGTCTCGGAGAGGTTGAGTTCGGCCGCGACCTGCTGGAGCCAGCGGTCCGCGGGGAAGGCGTCCGCCTCCAGCAGGAGCACGCCGGCGGGGTTCCCGGCGAAGGGGCGGTCGGTGAAGGCGTCCACGATTCGGATACGCATGCCAGGAGCGTAGGCGACGGGCGGGCCGGGGATGAGGCCGGGCACCCGGACACGCGCCGCGGACCCCGGCTCAGCTCGCGGGACGACCCGGCTCGGCGGAACGCCGCATTCCCCACGCGCGCGCCCCGGCGGCGACGACGGCCAGGGCGAGGGTCGCGATCCCCGAGACCCCCAGCACCAGCCGGGGCCCCATGGCGGCGGTGAGCGGGCCGCCCAGCGCGGTGCCCACCGGTGAGGCGGTGAGCAGGGCGGCGCCACGGGCGGCCAGGACCGTGGTCAGCAGGGCCGCCGGGGTGCGGTCCTGGAACAGGGTGAAGGACAGCGCCGTGAAGGGTCCGTAGATCAGGCCGCCGAGAGCGAAGCAGGCCAGCGAGACCTCCGCGGACACCCCCAGGCCGAACGGCACCAGCGTCAGGCCCCACCCGGCGACGATGCCCAAGATGACCGGCCACAGCGGGAGCCTGCGCAGGGCGCCGGCGGCCAGGGCGCCGAGCACGGCGCCCGCCCCGAAGAGCGTCCAGTACAGCCCGAGGAGGCCCGCGCCGGAGTGCAGGTCATCGGTGACGTGCAGCGGGAGCGCGACCTCGACCGGCCCGTAGAGGAAGTTGAAGAACCACGTCACGGCGAGCACCCCGAGCAGTTCGGGCTGACCGCGCAGCACGTGCAGACCGGCCGCCGACCGGCCGGAATCGACCGGCGCGGCCGTCGGCACCGCCTTGGCCACCTCGCCCAGCCGGCCCACCTGGACGGCGAGGACGGCGAAGGACAGGGCGTCGAGGCCGATGATCCAGGCCGGGCTGACGACTGTCGCCAGGAATCCGGCGAGCGCGGGACCGACGATCACGGACGCCGAGGTGGACGAGCTGACCAGCGCGTTCGCGGCCAGCCGCTGTTCGGCGGGGAGCATCTGGGCGAGCAGGGAGTACTTTCCCGCGCTTCCCCAGGCGTGCAGCACCGACGAGCCGGCGAGCAGGACGACGTACAGCGCCGGGTGCAGGATCCCCGCGGCCCAGGCCAGGGGCACGCAGCCGAGAAGTACCGCGCGCAGCAGGCCGTCCGCGGCCATCAGCCGCTGGGCGGGCAGGCGGCGCAGCCAACGGCCGAAGAGCAGCGCCCCGGCGGCCCCGGGAAGGGCGTACGCGGCGACCGCCGCACCGACGACCAGCCCCGTCCTGCCCGGAGGCGCGATCAGCACGGCCAGCCACGCCACGGCGACCACGCTCATCCCGTCACCGAGGTCGGAGGCCGCCAGGGCCGGCAGGAGCCGGCGGAACGGACGGTGGACGAAAAGCGGCTGGTAGGGCCGCGGCAGCAAGCGCGTGGTCGGCGGGAGAGTCACCGGGTCAGAGTCGCGGTTCAAGCGGGCTTGAGGTCAAGGGGGAGCAGCGCGAGATCAGGGTGTCTGGGATCGGGGGTTGTCGTTCGCGTTGTTCCGATATATCGTTGAACTGTCGCGAACGGTCAACGATGGAAGGAGCGACATCATGCGTTCCCAAGGACACGGACATGAGCACGGACACGGGCACGGTGGCCCCGGCCGTCACGGTTGGGGCGAGCGTGAGGGGCTGAGGGCGGCCTTCGGGGGATTCGGACCGCAGCCCTTCGGCGGCGGACCCTTCGGCGGCGGGCCCTTCGGGCCCGGCGGCCGGGGGCACGGCGGACCGCGCGGCCGCGCGCGCCGCGGCGATGTGCGGGCGTCGATCCTGGCACTGCTCAAGGACCGCCCGATGCACGGCTACGAGATGATCCAGGAGATCGCCGAACGCAGCGGCGGCGCGTGGCGGCCGAGCCCCGGCTCGGTCTACCCCACGCTCCAACTGCTGGAGGACGAGGGCCTGATCACCAGCGCGAGCGAGGGCGGCAAGAAGCTCTTCACGCTCACCGACGCGGGCCGGACCGAAGCCGACGCGGGCGGGGACGCCCCGTGGGAGGAGGCCGGCCGAGGCGTCGACTGGGACGCCCTCAACGAGGTGCGGAAGGCCGGCGGGGGCCTGATCGAGGCATTCCGCCAGGTGTGGGCGACCGGCACCCCGGAGCAGCGCGAGAAGGCGCTGACCGTGGTGAACGACGCCCGCAAGCGGCTCTATCTGATCCTCGCCGACGAGGACCCGGCGCAGGACTGAGCGGTCGCGCCGCGACGGCGGTCCGCCCGTACGGGGCCCGGATCACCGGGTCACGGACGGCAGGACACCGGGAGCGGGCCGCCGGGACAACCGCATACGGACGAGAACCGGCCCGGGGCGTCACGCCCCGGGCCGGCTCGATCCGCGGATCAGCAGACGCGTCGGTATGATCCGGGCCTCGGCCGGCTGGTTGGTCTTGGTCTTGCCGGGGCCCGCGTCCAGCAGCCCGCGCAGCGCGGCGACCGCCGCCTCGCCCAGCGCCCGCTGGTCCTGCGCGACCGTGGTCAGCGCGGGCCGGACCAGCGCGGCCGCGTCGATGTCGTCGAAGCCCACCACGGCCAGATCGCGCGGCACCGACAGGCCGGCGTCCGCGGCCGCGTGCATCGCCCCTATCGCCATCTGGTCGCCCGCCGCGAAGATCGCGGTGGGCGGCTGCGGCGCGGCCAGCAGCCGCCTGGCCGCCGACTCGCCGCTGTCGAGGAAGAAGTCGCCCTCGACCACGTAGTCCTCGGGGACCGGCAGCCCCAACCGGACGCAGGCCCGCCGGTAGCCCGCCAGCCGCTCGGCGGCCGGCGGCAGGTGCAGCGGCCCGGTGATGGTGGCGATCCTGCGGTGCCCCAGCTCGTACAGATGCTGCACCGCGGCTTCCGCGCCGGCCGCGTTGTCCGAACTGACCCGTACCGTACGCGGACCGGTGAAGGCCGTGTCGATGCCCGCGCAGGGCACCGGGGAGGCGGCCAGCATGCGCAGACACCGGTCGTCGGGGGGCGTGGTCAGCACGATGACGCCCTCCAGGTTGTGCCGCCGCACCGCCTGGAGGTGGGCGCCGTCCGGGTCTTCGGGGCTCGGGGTGGTCAGCAGCATCAGGTGGTAGTCCGCCTCGGACAGCGCCGTGCGGACCGCGCTCAGCAGGCCGAGCAGGAAGGGGTTGTGCAGCCCCTGCGCCTCCTGGCCGCTGTCCCAGATCAGGCCGATGGTGTCCGAGCGGCGGCGTACCAGGGTACGGGCCGGCTCGTTGGGGGCATACCCCAGCTCGACGGCGAGGCGGCGGATGCGCTCGCGGGTGGCCTCGCTGACCTCGGCCCGGTCGTTGAGCGCCCGCGAGACAGTGGCGGTCGAGACGCCGCTGCGGCGGGCGAGTTCACGGATGTTCACGAGGTACCCGTTCTGCGTGAGTGGACACGAGGCGAAATGCGAGAAGCCATGGTGGAAAGGGTGAACGAAAATGGCTCCTGCGTACAGTCTTGACGATCAGCAAGGGTGAGGGACAGACTTCCGGCCCATCGGAAACGTTTACGGCACTCGGCCCCCACTGAGGGGCCCCGAACAGGAACGGGACTCCTGCGATGCCAGCAAACGCTCGACGCTTCCGCACCAAAACCTTCTTAACGCTCGCCACCGCGGCCGCCTGTGTGGCGGCCGTCGCGACCGTACCGGCACAGGCTCACGACAACCGTCCGACCTACACCAACCCTAAGGCGCCCATCGACCTGCGCGTCAAGGATCTGCTGAAGCGGATGACTCTGGCCGAGAAGATCGGTCAGATGGACCAGATATCCGTGGTCAACACGCAGGGCGACTGCCAGTGGAGCGGCGGTGACTTCACCGAATCCTGCCTGAAGAACGTCCTGGTGAAGAACGCCGCCGGCTCGATCCTGTCCGGCGGCGGCGCGGGACCGACGGTCAACACGCCGGAAAACTGGGCGAAGATGGTCAACACCGTGCAGAAGTACGCGGTGGACAACAGCCGGTTGCACATTCCGGTGCTCTACGGAGTGGACGCCGTGCACGGCCACAACAACGTCCTGGGCGCCACGATCTTCCCCCAGGAGATCGGCCTCGGCTCCACCTGGAACCCCTCCCTGGTCAAGGACGCCGGCGCCGCCACCGGACGCGCGGTCGCCGCCACCGGCATCGACTGGAACTTCTCGCCCGTCGCCGACCTCTCCCGCGACCAGCGCTGGGGCCGCTACTACGAGACCTACAGCGAGGACCCGCTGCTCGCCGGCACCCTGGCCGCCTCCGCGGTGGACGGCATCCAGCACGCCGACGGCGCCAAGGAGATCGCCGCCACCGTCAAGCACTTCGCGGGCTACTCCGAGCCGTCCAACGGCCACGACCGGGTGCCCGCCGATGTCTCGCTGCGCTACCTCCAGGACACGCTGCTGCCGTCCTACAAGGCCGCCATCGACGCGGGCGCCAAGTCCGTGATGGTCAACTCCGGTGCCGTGAACGGGATTCCGGCCACCGCCTCGTCGTATCTGCTCACCAAGGTGCTCCGCGACAAGTGGGGCTTCCAGGGCGTCGAGATCAGCGACTGGCAGGACGTACGCGCCCTCCAGACCTCGTACCACGTCGCCGCCGACTACCCCGGGGCCATCGCCAAGGCCGTCAACGCGGGCCTGGACATGGCCATGGAGCCGTACGACGCCCAGGGCTGGAGCGACGGGCTCACCGCGGCGGTCAACCGCGGGCTGGTCTCCGTCAAGCGGATCGACCAGTCGGTGACGCGCATCCTGAAGCTGAAGTTCGAACTCGGCCTGTTCGAACACCCCTATGTGGACGCCTCGAAGGCCAACGGGCGGGTGCTCGGCGCCGACACCGCCGTCGCCCGGCAGGCCGCCGACGAGTCGCAGGTGCTGCTGCGCAACGACGGCAATGTGCTGCCGCTGTCGTCCTCGACGAAGAAGATCGTGGTCGCCGGTTCCTACGCCGACGACATCAACGACCAGGCCGGCGGCTGGACGGTCGGCTGGCAGGGCGTGCCCGACGGCGTGAAGCTGCCCGGCACCACCGTGCTCCAGGGGATCAAGGAAGCCGCGCCGTCCGGCACCAAGGTCGTCCAGGCCGCGGGCGCCGCCGACGCCGTCACCCAGGCCAAGAACGCCGATCTGACGGTCGTCGTGGTCGGGGAGAAGGCCGCAGCCGAAGGCAGCGCCGACAGCCCGCGGCCCGAACTGAGCGCCGACCAGCAGGCGTTGGTCAAGTCGCTGAAGGCGACCGGGAAGCCGGTGGTCACCGTCGTGATCGCCGGACGCCCGCTGGTGCTCGGCGACGCGGACGGCACCCAGGGTCTGCTGATGTCCTGGCTGCCCGGCGGCGAGGGCGGCCACGCGGTCGCCGACGTGCTCTTCGGCAAGGTCAACCCGAGCGGGCGGCTGTCCGTCTCGTGGCCGAAGGACCTGGGCAACGAGCCGCTGTACTACCAGCAGCTCCCCGGCACCAACGCCGGGCCCCAGTCCTCCTACGACGCCGCCTACCCGTTCGGCTCGGGCCTGTCGTACACCAGCTACGCCTTCGGCTCGATCAAGGCGGACGCGGCCACCGCGCGCACCAAGGACACCCTGCACCTCAAGGTGACGGTGACCAACTCGGGTGCCCGCGCGGGCGATCTGGTGGTGCCGGTCTACGTGTCGCAGCCGGTCAGCGACGTGCTGACCCCGGCCACCAAGCTGGTCGCCTTCACCAAGGTGCACCTGAACGCGGGCCAGTCCCGTACGGTCTCGCTCTCCGTACCGCCGAGCGAGCTGGCGGTCACCCCGGGCGACATCGACGGCGCGGGTCAGCAGCAGGTGGCACGCGGCGACTACGTCTTCTCGGCCGGTGGCCAGTCGACGACGGTGACGCTGCGCTGAGCGAGGGCTGAATCCGGGGCCGGTGCCCGGCGGTTCGTCGCCGTCGAGTGCCGGCCACCGGTTTGCCGGGCGCCGGGCCGTGGGCGGGAAATCCCGCTCGCGGCCCGGCGTCTGCTGTCTGATGGGACCCGGCAGCGGGACCTGCCGGGGCGCGCTCGCGCTCCCGGCGCCGGAACGGGAGGTCGGATGAACGGCAAGGACGGCGGGGGCTCCGCGGGCGGTTCCACGGAAGGCGACGAGGCGCTGCTCGCGCGGATGCGGGCCGCGCCCGTACTGGCCGGGCCGCTGCCGGGGTTCGACCCCCGGGCCGCGCCGGACGCGCCCGGGCCGCTCTTCGCCCGCTGGCTCGAACAGGCCCTGGCCGACGGCGTGCCCGAGCCGCATGTGATGACGCTCAGCACGGCCGCCGCCGACGGCACACCGAGCGCGCGCGTCCTGATGCTGCGCGGCATCGACACCGCCGACTGCGCCTATGTCTTCGCGACCGACTCCGGCAGCCCCAAGGGCCGTGACCTGGCCGCCAATCCGCAGGCGGCGCTGACCTGGTACTGGCCCGCGCACGGCCGGCAGATCCGGATGGCCGGACCGGTGACCGTACTCGGCGAGGAGGCCACCCGGCGGGACTTCCTCGGGCGCGGTGAGACATCGCGGGTCGCCGGGTTCACCGGGCGGATGAGTGAGCCGCTGGCCGGTCCCGAGGAGTACGACCGCGCGCGGGAGGCCGCGCGGGCCCGGGTGGCGGCCGAACCCGACCGCGTACCCGACACACATGTCGTCCACCGGCTGCGGGCACGGGAGGCCGAGTTCTTCCAGGCCGACCCGGCGCACTTCCATCTGCGGGTGCGGTATGTACGGGAAGGTGACGGCTGGTCCCGTACGTTGCTGTGGCCATGACTCATCCCGGGGGATGAAGGACCCGTCGGCCGGACTCCTCCCGCGGGCCGTACGCGCATGGCCCCGTGAGCCGATGCGCCACGCCGGAGCCGCCTGATGGGCTGGTTCGTACGCACCGCGGCCACGGGTCGCCCCTCGACCTGAACCACCTGGCCGACGACGCGCCCCTCACCGCCGAGGTGCGCGCCGTGGTCGCCGCCGAGCGGTCCGGGACGGCGACCGGCAGGTCGACACCGCGCATCTGCCGCACTCCCTGCCGGAGAGCGACCCTGCCGCGCGCGACGCCTGCGGACGCCGGGCGGCGCGGCGCGGCGGACGAGGGATGGGCGGGCGAGGAGGGCCGGGACGCCGGGTGGGGTGGGCCGTCGGGTGGCGGGCCGGACGGTGACCCGGAGTGTGTCAGCCGTCACCGGGGTGACGGTCCTGTCGTGAGCTGACATCATGACCGGATGCGCGCAACTCAGGGGAGGAACAGAGGACTCGGACTGGCCTTGACGTCGGCCTTCGCGTTCGGCGGCTCGGGGGTCGCGGCCAAGCCGCTGATCGAGGCCGGATTCGATCCGCTGCACGTGGTCTGGATGCGGGTCGCGGGCGCCGCGCTGATCCTGCTGCCCGTCGCGCTGCGGCACCGGAGGCTGGTCCGGCTGCGGCCAGGACTGCTGCTCGGCTTCGGGCTGCTCGGCATCGCGGGCTGTCAGGGGCTGTACTTCCTGGCCATATCGCGGATCCCGGTCGGGGTGGCGATCCTGGTGGAATTCCTCGGGCCCGCGCTGCTGCTCGGGTGGGTGCGGTTCGTACAGCGGCGGCCGGTCAGCCGGGCCGCCGTCATCGGCGTGATGTTCGCCGTGACCGGGATGGCCTGCGTCGTGGAGGTCTGGTCCGGTCTCGCCTTCGGCGCGCTCGGGCTGCTCTTCGCCTTCGGCGCGGCCTGCTGCCAGGTCGCCTACTTCGTCCTCGCCGACCACGGCACGCACGGGGACGACGCCCCCGAACCCGTGGCCGTCATCGCCCACGGACTGATCGTCGGCACCCTTGTGCTCACCGTGGTCGCCCGGCCCTGGAACATCCCCTGGACCGCGCTGTCCCAGCAGGCCGCGCTCGGTGAGCGGGACGTCCCCGCGGTGCTGCTCATCGGTTGGATCGTGCTGGTGTCGACCGTCGTCGCCTACCTGACCGGGGTCATCGCCGTCCGCAGGCTCACCCCGCAGGTCGCCGGGGTCGTCGCCTGCCTCGAAGCGGTCGTTGGCACGGTGCTGGCGTGGGTGCTGCTCGACGAACACCTCGGCGGCTGGCAGGTGCTGGGCGGCACGCTCGTGCTGGTCGGGGCCTTCGCCGCGCAGACCGCGGCGGCGGTGAAGGCGCCCGAACCCCTGCCCGACCTTCCCGGGCCGCGCCCCGAGGAGCAATTCGCCCATCCGGCGGGCGCGCCCACGGGCAAGGGGTAGGGTCGCGCCATGCACCTCACTGTTCTCCCTCCTCCCGCCGCCTGACGCGGGCGGCGCGACCACGGATGATCCGGCCCGAAGCACCTCGTCGTACGACGGGGGCGCGTCGGACGAAGGGTGCTGCCCGCAGACGGTGATCGGTCAACCCCTCACCTTTCTCGCGGGAGAACTCTCGTGTCACTCACGCACGTCTCGTATGCCCATGCCCCGGACCGGGCCGCGCTGCCCGCGGGCCGGGCCCTGATCTATGTCGTCTTCGCGGCCACGGCCTGGGGTACGGCGGGAGCGGCCGCCGCGCTGCTCTACGACGGCAGCGGGCTGGGGCCGTTCGCCCTCACCTTCTGGCGGGCGGCCGGCGGCTTCCTGCTGCTGCTCGGCGCCCGGGCCCTGCGGCCGGGCGCACCCGCGCCGCGCCGTACCTTCCGGGTCCGGGCGCGGGTCCGGGTGCGGGCGCTGCCACGCGTCCTGCTCACCGGGGCCGGGCTCACGCTCTTCCAGATCGCGTACTTCTGCGCGGTGAAATCCACCGGGCTGGCGGTCGCGACCGTGGTCACCCTCGGCTCGGGCCCGGTCCTGATCGCGCTCACCGCCCGGCTGACGATGGGCGAACGTCTCGGCCGCGGCGGCGTGGCGGCGGTGGCGGGCGCGCTCGCCGGGCTGGCCGTCCTGGTGCTCGGCGGCGGCGGTACGGCGGTGCGGCCGGTCGGGGTCCTGTTCGCGGTGCTGTCCGCGGCGGGCTACGCCGGGATCACGCTGCTCACCCGGTGGTTCGGCCGCAAGGGGGTGGCCGGGGACCCGCTGGACACGTCGCTGTGGTCGTTCGGGATCTGCGCGGTGCTGATGCTGCCCGCGGCGCTCGGCGAGGGGATGTGGCCGCAGGCGGCCGGGCTCGGCCGTACGGTCGCGCTGCTCGGCTATCTCGCGTCGGTGCCGACGGCTTTCGCCTACGCGCTCTATTTCGCGGGCGCGGCGGTGCTGCGGGCGACGACCGTCTCGGTCGTCGCCCTGATCGAACCCGTCTCCGCGGCCGTGATCGCCGTGACCCTCCTCGGCGAGGACCTCACTGTGGCGACGGCCCTCGGCACGGTGATCCTCCTCGCCGCGGTCACCGCCCTCGCCTGGGACGAGTCCCACCCCCGACCGGCCCGGCCGCAGCCCGCCGACTGACGGAAGTCCGGTCCGGCGGCGGGGCGGTGCGGGCGCGGTGTCAGAGGAGGCGGCGGAGTTGGTGGGCGCGGGCCGCCGCGTCATGGGGGGCCGCGCGGGCGGCGAGGAGACCGGTCACCCGGCGCTGGACCGCCGCCGCCTTGTTGCCGCCGAACTTGAACTTCGCCTGGACCTCCGTCACCTCGACCCGGACCCCGCGCAGCCCGGCGAGCATCCGGCCGAACGGCTCCTGCCCGGGAACGACCGGAGCCGTCCCGCCGCTCGGCTGGAAGTGGGCCAACTGCCGTGTCAGCAGCGCCGCCTTGACCTCGGGGTCGTCCAGCACCTGGGCGACCCCGACCAGCTGGACCGCCGCGTAGAAACTCGTCGGCGTGCCGCGATCGGTCGGCTCGTCGAGCGGCGCGTGCCAGGGGCCGGGGATGAACGTGTAGTCGTCCACCACGCTCAGCGTGACCCGCGGGCTCGCCTCCAGCGCCCGCCACAGCGGGTTCGGCCGGGCGAGATGCAGCAGCACCTCACCGTGCTCACCGGGCCCGGGGTCGTAGAGGAAGTGTGTGGGCTGGACGAACGGCGGTTCGCCGTCCGGGCCGTTGACGGCGAGCTGCCCGAAGTCGTGCCCGGCCAGCCAGGTCCGCCACTCGGTGTCGTCGGCCGGCGCGTCCCAGGGGTGGATCAGCATACGGAGGGCCCTCCTCTCAGACACCGCCGCGCGGGCCGGCCGGCGACAGATAGCCGGGCAGCGTCACGGCGGGGTCGAGGTCGTCGGCCGGCACAGGGGTCCCGTACGCCCTGGTCACCGGGACCACCCCGGTCCAGTAGGGGAGTTCGAGATCCTCGGGCTCGTCGTTGGGTCCGCCGGTGCGGAGCTTCGCCGAGACCTCCAGCAGATCCAGCCGGATCACGGAGGTGGCGGCCAGCTCCTTCGCGTTCGCCCGGCGGGAGTCCGCGGCCCGGCCCGGCACCGCCTGCTCCACGATCGCGTCGAGCGCCAGCGCCCGCTCCTCGGGGTCCTGGACCTGGTGGGCGACGCCGTGCACCACCACCGAGCGGTAGTTGATCGAGTGGTGGAAGGCGGACCTGGCCAGCACCAGCCCGTCGACGTGGGTGACGGTCAGACACACCGCGAGCCCGGCCCCCGCCCCGCGCAGCGGCCGCGAACCGGTCGAGCCGTGCACATACAGCCGCTCGCCCACGCGCGCGTACAGCGTGGGCAGGACGACGGGCCGGCCGTCCCGGACGAACCCGAGGTGGCAGACGTACCCCTCGTCCAGGATCGCGTGCACCGTCTCGCGGTCGTACGCGGCGCGCTCGCGCGAGCGGGTCGGGACGGAGCGGTCCGTGGGCGGGTAACCGGGAGGCGCGGCCGATTCGGGCCCTGCGGCCGACTCTTCGTGCCCCGCAGCCGACTCGGCCGATGCGTGCGGCCCAGTGGGCTCGTCCGGCCCCGCGGGCTCGGGCGACGCGGCCGATGCGTGCGGCCCGGTGGGCTCGTCCGGCACGGCGGACTCGGGCGGCTGGGGAAGCGCGGCGGGCTCGGCGGTCATGGCGCGATCCTTTGAACTAGTGCATAATGATGTTTGTGCTAGGAGAGTATCGGATCACCGGTCGCGGTGCATCGGCAATTGCGGCGGACATCGAGAGCGCGGTGGGCAGGGGTGCGCTGCGCCCCGGCGAGCCGCTGCCGCCGCTGCGCGAGCTCGCCCGTGAGCTGGACGTCAACCCGAACACGGTCGCCGCCGCCTACCGGCAGTTGCGCGACCGCGGGGTGATCGAGACCGCGGGCCGCCGGGGCAGCCGGATCAGAGCCCGACCCGCCACCGCACCGCGCGACGCGATCCGTATCGACGTCCCGCCGGGCGTACGGGACCTGTCGGCGGGCAACCCCGACACCACTCTGCTGCCCTCGCTGACCGCCGCACTGGCCGACGCGGCCGCTCATCACGCGCAGGCCCCGGCGCTCTACGGCGGCCCGCCGGTGGACCCCGAGTTGAACCGGCTGGCCCGCGCGGGCCTGGACGCCGACGGTGTGCCGGACGGCCCGATCGGCATCACCTCCGGCTCCCTGGACGCGATCGAGCGGGTGCTGTCCGCCCATCTTCGGCCCGGCGACGCCGTTGCCGTCGAGGACCCGGGCTGGGGCAGCGTGCTCGACCTCGCCCTGGCGATGGGGCTGCGGGCCGTACCGGTCGCCGTGGACGACGACGGCCCGATCACCGCCGCGGTGGCCCGCGCGGTGCAGGCCGGCGCACGGGCGCTGGTGGTCACCGACCGGGGCCAGAACCCCACGGGCGCGGCCATCTCCGCCGCCCGGGCCGCCGAACTGCGGGAACTCCTCGCCCAGCACCGCCAGGTACTGGTCATCGACGACGACCATGTGCACGGCCTTGTCGACCTGCCGCTGCACTGCCTGTCCGGCGTCACCGACCACTGGGCGCTCGTCCGGTCCACCGCCAAGGCGTACGGCCCCGATCTGCGGCTCGCGCTCTACACCGGCGACACGGTGACGGTGGACCGGGTACGCGGCAGGCACCGGCTCGGCGCGGGCTGGGTCAGCCATCTGCTCCAGCGGACCGTCGCGCACCTGTGGCGGACCGGCGCCGTCGACCCGAAGACCACCGCCCGGTCCTACGGCGAGCGGCGCGACGCCCTGGTGCGGGCGCTCGCCGATCAGGGCGTCACCGCGCACGGGCGCAGCGGTATGAACGTCTGGGTGCCGGTCCCCGACGAGACGGGCGCGGTGGCCGGACTGCTCCAACGCGGCTGGGCGGTGGCGCCCGGCGCCCGCTTCCGGGTGCGCTCCGCCCCCGGCATCCGGCTCACCGTCTCGTCCCTCGCCCTGGCCGACATCCCGCCGCTGGCCGACGCCGTGGCCGCCGTACTGCGCCCGGGCGGCGAGGGCCGCTACGGCTGACCGTCGCGGACGGTCGCGGGCCGCGGCTCCTCAGACACGGGCGCCGGCTCGGGCACGGACACGGCTACGGGCTCGGCCGCCGGCTTGGGCCTCCGCTGGGTGAGCGCCGCGCCGACGAGTATGACCACCGCGCCCACCGGCTCGTTCCAGCTCAGGGACTCGCCGAGCAGCAGAACGCCCGCCGCGGTGGCCACGATGGGTATCAGATAGGTGACCATCGATCCGATCGTCGGACCCTTCTCGGCCACCAGACCGTACTGGACCAGGAACGCGATCCCGGTGCCCAGCGCGCCCAGCGCCAGCACCGCGAGCACCGACTTGGCCGGGTACGACGACGGCACCGAGGTGAAGAACGGGGTGACCAGGAGGAGTTGCAGCGCGCCCAGCGCCAGCTGGCTCGCGGACATCGCCAGGTGGGAGCTGCCACTGCCGGTCAGGGTGCGGCGGACGTACGCCCAGCCGACCGCGTAACTGGCCGCCGCCGTCAGGGCCATCACCGTGCCCTTCGGGTCCTGGCCGGAGAAGCCCTGCCAGGCGCCCAGCACGGTGAGCACCCCGGCGAAGCCGAGGCCGACCCCGGCGAACCGCTGCCGGGACGGCCGGTCCTCGGACAGCGCGACCACCGAGACCAGCATCGCGAAGAGCGGGGTGGCCGCGTTGCATATCCCGGCCAGCATCGACGGGATGGTCTTCTCGGCCGTGGCGAACAGGGTGAACGGCAGCGCGTTCAGCAGGAAGGCCGCGACCGTCAGATGCAGCCAGGTGCGCCCGCCGCGCGGCAGCCGCTCCCGCTTGACCGCGACGACCGTGGCCAGCACCGCCGTGCCGAACACCATCCGGCCCAGGGTGACCTGGAGCGGGGCGAACGCCTCGTTGCCCACCTTCATGAACAGAAAGCTGAACCCCCAGATCAGGCCCAGCGCGGCGAAGCGGATCCGCCAGTCCACCACGCTGCGCGGCCCGGCGGGCACGGCTGCGGGGGAGGTGGCGACGGCGACGGCGGGGGTCTCGGGGTCCCCGGCGGTCGTCGCGGCGGCGGGCAGGCTCTCGGCCGGTGCGGTCATGTCCCTACGATGACCGCTGCGACCTCTTAGAACAAGCGAGATTTGGTACACGTACCACGTAGAATTACTTACATGTTGAGCTTGGAACGACTCCGGATCCTCCACGCGATCGATCTGCACGGCTCGGTGAGCGCCGCCGCCGACGTGCTGAGCGTGACCACCTCGGCGGTCTCGCAGCAGATGGCGAAGCTGGAGCGGGAGACCGGGCAGTCGCTGCTGGCCAAGAACGGCCGCGGGGTACGGCTCACCGACGCCGGGCGGCTGCTGTCCGGGCACGCGGAACGGATACTGTCCCTGGTCGAGCTGGCCCACGCGGACCTGGAGGCGCACCGCGGCGCCGCCGTCGGCGAACTGCGGGCCGGCGCCTTCCCCACGGCGGTCCGCGGCCTGTTCCCCCGGGCACTCGGCGTGCTGAGCGCGGAACACCCGCAACTGCGCACGGTCGTCCACGAGCTGGAGCCGCACGAGTCGCTGGCCCGGCTGAGCCGCGGGGACATCGATCTGGCCGTCGTCCTGGACTGGTACAACAAGCCGCTCTCGCTGCCCGGCGGACTGGCCAAGGCGGCGCTCTACGACGACATCGTGGACGTCGCGCTGCCCGCAGGCCACCCGCTCGAGGACCGGTCCGAGATCGAGCTGGACGAGCTGGCCGACGACGACTGGATCGCCTGGCCCGACGGCGGCTTCTGCCACGAGTGGCTGCTGTTCACCCTGCGCGGCAAGGGCGTCGAGCCGCGGATCTCGCACCACGCGGAGGAGCACGCGACCGTGCTCGCGCTGGTCGCCGCGGGCCTCGGCGTGGCGGTGATGCCCCGGCTGGGCCGCGACCCGATGCCGGAGGGCGTACGGATCACCCCGGTGCGGCACACCATGCGGCGGCACGTCTACGCGGTGTGGCGGGAGGACGCGGACCGCCGGCCGGCGATCCGCGTCGCGGTCGACGCGCTGCTGCGCTCGGCCGCCGACCACCGCGGCCCGGACCGCGGAAGCCCGGCTCCCGGGAACGTCGCGGACGGCGGGGTGCCCGCCGCCGGGAACGGCTCGGGCCAGGGGGCGCTTGACGCCCGGAGCGCTTCCCGCCCCTGACCTCACGACACACGGGCCCGGCCGGGCGTGGCCCCCCGGCCGGGACCCGCCCGCTCAGGCGAGCATGGCCTTGTCGCCGGCCACCATGATCTTCTTCTCGGGCAGCGGGGTGGTCGCGGGGCCCTTCACCACACTGCCGTCCGCCACCTTGAAGGTGGTGTTGTGGCACGGGCACAGGATGACGCCGTCCGACACGCTGGTGACCGTGCAGCCGCGGTGGGTGCAGATGGCGGAGAACGCCTTGTACTCACCGCTCGCGGGCTGTGTGACGACCACCTTCTGGTCCTTGAAGATCTTGCCGCCGCCGACCGGGATGTCGTCGACCGTCCCGAGTACGACCATGCCGTCGCCGGCGGTCGCCGGTGCCCCGGAGTCCGCCGGGGAGGTGGTGTCCGACGCGGCCGTGGTGTCCGAGGCGGCCGGCGAGGCCGCGTCGGAGCCGGAGTCCGAATCGGAGCCGCAGGCGGTGAGTACGGCGGCGAGCCCCACGCCGCCCGCCGCGGCGACGACACCGCGGCGGGTGAGGGACTCGGGGAATCCGGAACTTTCTGCCATGACTTGCATCCTGTCCGCTGGTGGGGACGGGCGGCGGCGCCGTAGCGTCGCCGTCCGGCAGCGTTTGGTCACGCGTGACCGTTCATACGACTCCGATGGGCGAAACGTTCAACGACTCCCGCAAGAAATCCAACTGGTGGCGCAGCAGCCCCTCCACCACCACCTCGTCGGTGGGCGAGTGCGTGACGTTCGACAACGGCAGGACCCGGTGCGGGCGTTGGGCCGCCAGCAGCGCCGCGGACAGCCGCAGGGTGTGCGCGGCCACCACGTTGTCGTCCGCCAGGCCGTGCACGAGCAGCAGCGGGCGGCGCAGTGCGGCCGCCTCCGTGACGGGCGAACAGCGGTCGTACGCCTCGGGGTTGACGTCCGGGTGCCCGAGGAAGCGCTCCCGCCAGTGCGTGTCGTACAGCCGCTGGTCGCTCGGCCCCGCGCCGCTGATCGCCGCGTGGAAGACCTCGGGCCGGCGGATCACCGCCGCCGTCGCCAGCAGGCCGCCGTACGACCAGCCGCGGATGCCGACCCGGCCGAGGTCCAGGTCGGGGCAGTGCGCGGCGGCGGCCCGCAGCGCGGTCACCTGGTCCTCGATCGGGGCACTGAGCGTGTCGCCGTGCACGGATTTCTCCCACACCGGGCCGCGCCCGGGGGTGCCGCGGCCGTCCGCGATCACCACCGCGAAGCCCTCCTCGGCGAACCACTGGGCCTCGCTCAGCGGCCAGTTGCCCGCCCGGGTCACCAATTGCATCGCCGGGCCGCCGTAGGGCGCCATCAGCACCGGCAGTGGTCCGGAGCCGGGCTCGTACCAGGACGGCAGCAGCAGCGCCGTACGGATCTCCAGCGGGCCGGCCCGCATCCAGGTCGGTCGCGCCGGAGCCGGCTCCTCGGCCAAGCAGGCGACGGTCCGGGTCCGGCCGTCGGTCAACAGCCGGAAGGCCCGGCCGCGTTCGGTGCGCGAGGCGAGCAACAGGGCGCCGCCCGCGCGCTGTCCGCCGTGCAGCCCGGGGCCCGCGCTGAGCCGTACCGGACCGGACCGCGGATCGTAGGACCACAGGTGTGCCTCGGTCGGCTCGTCGCTCGCGACGAACAGCACTGACTCGCCGTCCACGGAGACCACTTCGCGGATCTGTAGGCCCTCGGGAGTGACCGCCTCCCCGCCCACGGTCAGCTGCCGGGTGCTCCCGGCGTCGGCGGTGTGGACGACGGCGCCGGACGCGGTCCTGGCGGGCGTGCCGGGGATCAACTCGACCCACGCGGGGTCGCGTTGCTCGTGCAGCAGCCGGGTGGCACCGGTGGCCGGGTCGGCGGCCAGTACGCGTACGGTCCGCTGGTCGCGGCTCTGGACACTCAGCAGCGGACCTTGCGCGTCCCAGGCCGCGGTGGCCAGGTACTCGTACGCCTCGCGGTCCCAACTCACCTCGGTCCGGCGCCCGTCGAGGCCGAGGACGTGCAGCGAGACCTCGGCGTTGGCCGTACCGGCGGCCGGATAGGGCACCTGGCGCGGCGGCGTCGCCGGGTTCGCGGGATCGCCGATCCACCAGCGCTGGACGGCCGTTGTGTCGGCGCGGGCCACCAGGACGCGGTCGCCGTCGGGGGACCACCAGTGGCCGCGGTGGCGGTGCATCGACTCGGCGGCCACATGTTCGGCGAGCCCGTACGTCACGTCGTCGCTCTCGGGCGCGGCCAGCAACAGGTCGGCGCCGCCGTCCAGTTCGACCACCCGCAGGGCGCCCCCGCAGACGTACGCGACCCGGCGGCTCAGTGGGTCGAGCCGCGGGTCGACCACCGGGCCCGCGGTGGGCACATGGCGGGCCGTACCGCCGTCCGCGGTGAGCGTCCACAGGGCGCCGTCGAGCGCGAAGACGACCGTACGCACGGCGGCGTCGGTGGCGTATCCGACGATACCGCGGGTCCGTTCGCGGGCGCGTTCGCGGCGGACCAGCTCTGCCCGCGGCACCTCGCCGGAACCGGCGGCGGGGAGGGCCGAGGGGTCGACGAGCAGCCGTTCGCCGTCCTCGTCGAGCAGCCACAGGCATCCGGTGCGGTCCTCGGGGCCGAGGGTGCGCAGGAAGAGCACGGTCCGGCCGTCCGGCGAGAGGGTGAACGCGTGGGGCGCGCCGAGCGAGAAGCGCTGGGTGCGGGCGATTCGGCGGGGGAAGTCCCGGTAGGGGGAGTGGTTCGAGCGATCAGGGTGTCCAGTGCTGTCGGTGATTGCGGAAGAGGTGTCCATACGGGCAGTCTCCACCGCACTAACCTGGGGGAATGTTGAGAGAAGTGACGGGCATCCGCTATGTGACGCCGCTGCGTGAAGGCGGCTCGGTGCCCGGAGTGGTCGAGGCCGACGACCTCGGAACCTACGTCGTGAAGTTCACCGGCGCGGCGCAGGGCCGCAAGGCGCTCATCGCCGAGGTGATCGCCGCGGAACTGGGCAGGCGGCTCGGCCTGCGGGTGCCGGAGCTGGTCCGCTTCGACTTCGACCCGGTGATCGGCCTCGGCGAACCCGACGAGGAGATCCAGGATCTGCTGAAGGCGAGCGGCGGGCTCAACCTCGGGATGGACTTCCTGCCCGGCGCCCTCGGGTTCGATCCCCTGGTCTTCACCATGGATTCCGCGGAGGCCAGCCGTATCGTCTGGTTCGACGCGCTCATCGGCAATGTCGACCGATCGTGGCGGAATCCTAACATGCTGGTCTGGCACCGGAACGTGTGGCTGATCGACCACGGGGCCGCCCTCATCTGGCACCACAACTGGAAGTCCGCGCAGGCGGCTTCGGCCAAGCCGTACGACGCCTCCGACCACGCGCTGTCCCGCTTCGGCCCCGAACCGGCCGTCGCCGCAGCCGAGTTGGCACCCAAGATCACCGACGAGCTGCTGACCGAGGTGACCGCCCTGGTGCCCGACGAATGGCTGGTCGACGAGCCCGGCTTCGCCACGCCCGACGACGTACGCGCCGCGTACCGCGAGCTGTTGGGGGCCCGCGCGGCCGATGTGCACGAGCGGATCAGGAGCGCACCCGGGCAGCGGGAGAAACAGCCGCCGCCCGAGTGGCTGCGCCCGTGGGTCGAAGGGAAGAACGCCAAGTGAGCGGCCGGGACGTCTTCGAGTACGCGCTCGTGCGTGTGGTGCCGCGGATCGAGCGCGGCGAGCTGATCAACGCGGGGGTGCTGCTGTACTGCCGGGCGCAGGGATTCGTCGGCGCCCGCGTGCACCTGGACGAGGCACGGCTGCGCTGCCTCGACCCGGCGGCCGACGTGGACGGCGTACGGGCGGCGCTGCGCGGCTACCAGGGCGTCTGCGAGGGCGGCGAGCGGGCCGGGCAGGCGGCGGGGGACGACCCCGGACGGCGTTTCCGCTGGCTCACCGCGCCGCGCAGCACCATCGTGCAGCCCGGGCCGATCCACACCGGGCTCACGGACGACGCCGCCAAGGAGGCCGACAGGCTGCTGGAGTTGCTGGTGCGGTGAGGGGCCGGTCGATCGGCCGGCGCACGGTGCAAGGTCATGGTGCACGGCGCACGGTGCCACGGGTGTTGATCGCCGGCCGGCCGCCCGTGCACTGAACCACATCGTCCGTGGCGGCGTTGACACTGGGTCACGGCCCTCCTACGGTTTCGGCTACGGGACCTACTAAGCGGTCGCTCATGCGCGGGGACGTGTGGGGGCGGCCGCCACACCGGGCTGAGGAGACACAGATGTCCACCACCGAGCAGCGCGTCGCGATCGTGACCGGCGCCGCCCGCGGGATCGGCGCCGCCACCGCGGTGCGGCTGGCTGCCGAGGGCCGCGCCGTGGCCGTGATCGACCTCGACGAGGCCGCCTGCGAGGGCACCGTCAAGGCGATCACCTCGGCCGGCGGCCGGGCCGTCGCGATCGGCGCCGACGTGTCCGACGAGGACCGGGTCGAGGCGGCCGTCGCCAGGGTCGTCCAGGAACTCGGCGCGCCCACCGTCCTGGTGAACAACGCCGGCGTCCTGCGCGACAACCTGCTCTTCAAGATGACCGCCTCCGACTGGGACACGGTGATCGGCGTCCATCTGCGCGGCGCCTTCCTGATGACCCGCGCGGTCCAGAAGCACATGGTGGACGCCGCCTTCGGCCGGGTCGTCAACCTCTCCTCGTCCTCCGCGCTCGGCAACCGCGGCCAGGTCAACTACTCGGCCGCCAAGGCGGGAATCCAGGGCTTCACCAAGACCCTCGCCATCGAACTCGGCAAGTTCGGCATCACCGCCAACGCCGTCGCTCCCGGCTTCATCGCCACCGACATGACCGCCGCCACCGCCGCCCGCGTCGGCATGGACTTCGACGAGTTCCAGGCGGCCGCCGCCACCCAGATCCCCGTCCAGCGCGTCGGCCGGCCCGACGACGTCGCCAACGCCATCGCCTTCTTCACCGGCGAAGCGGCCGGCTTCGTCTCCGGCCAGGTCCTGTACGTGGCCGGCGGCCCCCTCGACTGACCGGCCGGAGGCCCCTTCCCATGACAGACCAGAACCCCCGCCCCGACAGCGGCCGCGCCGCCATAGTGACCGGCGCCAGCCGCGGCATCGGATACGGCATCGCCGAGGCGCTCGTCGCCCGCGGCGACCGTGTGTGCATCACCGGACGTGACGAGGACGCGCTCAAGGAGGCCGTCGAACGGCTCGGCGCCGACCGGGCGATCGGCGTGGCGGGCAAGGCCCACGACGAGGCGCACCAGGCCGTCGCCGTCGAACGCACCATGGAGGCGTTCGGCCGCGTCGACTACCTCGCCAACAACGCGGGCACCAACCCCGTCTACGGCCTGCTCGCCGACCTCGACCTCGCGGTCGCCCGCAAGGTCTACGAGACCAACGTCCTGTCCGCGCTCGGCTTCGCCCAGCAGACCTGGAAGGCGTGGCAGAAGGAGCACGGCGGCGCGATCCTCAACATCGCCTCCGTCGCGGGCCTGGCACCCTCGCCCTTCATCGCCGCCTACGGCATGAGCAAGGCCGCCCTGGTCAACCTCACCGTGCAGCTCGCCGCGGAGATGGCACCCGGGGTACGGGTCAACTCGATCGCCCCGGCGGTGGTGAAGACCAGGTTCGCCGCCGCGCTGTACGAAGGGCGCGAGGAGGAGGCCGCGGCGGCCTACCCGCTCAAGCGGCTCGGCGTGCCCGAGGACATCGGCGGGGCCGCGGCCTTCCTGCTGTCCGACCAGGCCGGCTGGATCACCGGGCAGAACCTGGTCATCGACGGCGGGCTCTTCCTGGGCGCGGGCGGCGCCTGAGGGCCCGCCGGGCGATTACGGCCGCGGTCCTCGGCGGCGCTTGCCCTCGTCCGTACTCCGACGTGCACAGTCCTCGCGTGGCGGCCCGCACCGGCCCGCCGCGCGAGGACTTCCACATGACGGAGAACCCACCCATGCGCTACCGCACGCTCGCCGCCGGCACGCCCGGCGGCGGAATCGAGGTCAGCACCCTGTGCCTCGGCATCCTGCCCTTCGGCACCCTCGTCGACGAGGACACGTCCTTCGCGATCCTCGACCGGTTCGCGGAGGCCGGCGGTACGTTCGTCGACACCGCAGACAACTACTCGGTCTGGGCCCCCGGCGGCACCGGCGACGAGAGCGAACTGCTGCTCGGCCGCTGGCTGCGCGCCCGCGGCGCCCGGGACCGTACCGTCGTCGCCACCAAGGTGGGCGCCCGGCCGCCGGCCGGGAGCACCGCGGTGTGGCCCGACGCCTACGAGGGGCTGGCCGCGAAGACCATCCGGGCCGGTATCGAGGGCAGCCTTCGCCGCCTGGGCACCGACCGTGTCGACCTGTACTACGCCCACATCGAGGACCGCGACGTGCCGATGGCCGAGACCGTCGAGGCGTTCGCCGAGGTGGTACGCGGCGGCGCCGCGCGGCTGCTCGGCGCCAGCAACCACGCGGCCTGGTCGGTCGCCGCCGCCCGCCAGTACGCGGCCGACCGGGCCCTGCCCGGCTACACCTGCGTCGAGCAGCGCCACACCTATCTGTGGCCGGCGCCCGGCGGCGAGTGGGGCGCCCGCGACTACGCCCACGCCGACCTGCTGGACCTGGTGGCCGCGCACGACGACATGACGCTCATGGCGTACGGCCCGCTCGTCCACGGCGCCTACACCCGCGCCGACAAGCCGCTGCCCGCGCCCTACGACCACCCGGCGTCGCACCGGCGGCTCGCGGTCCTGCGCGAGGTCGCCGCCGAGGCGGGGGCGACACCCCATCAGGTCGTCCTGGCCTGGCAGATGGGCGGGACACCGTCGGTCGTCCCGGTGGTCGGAGTGAGCAGTGTCGCGCAGCTCGACGAGGTGCTGGGCGCGGTCGCCCTGGACCTCGACCCCGAGCTGAGGGCCAGGCTGGACGCCGCGTGAGGGGCGTTGTCAGTGGCGCACGGTACGTTCTGACGCAGTAACTGATCGCGGTGTCCGACCGCACGGGACGACCGTGCGGACGGCCGCGTCATGGATCGCAACACCGGAGGTTCCCGTCATGCCCAGCATGCTGCCCGACTCCTGGGAGACCGCGCTCGGCGAGGAGTTGGACAAGCCCTACTTCCAGCAGCTCACCGACTTCGTGGCGGCCGAGCGGCGCGAGCACCGCGTCTTCCCGCCGCAGGACCAGGTGTTCGCCGCGCTGGAGGCCACCCCGTTCGACCGGGTGAAGGTGCTGGTCCTGGGCCAGGACCCGTACCACGGTGAGGGCCAGGGGCACGGGCTGTGCTTCTCGGTGCGGCCGGGGGTCAGGACGCCGCCCTCGCTGCGGAACATCTTCAAGGAACTCAAGGACGAGTTCGGCTACCCGGTGCCGGACAACGGCTATCTGATGCCCTGGGCCGAGCAGGGCGTGCTGCTGCTCAACGCGGTGCTCACCGTCCGCGAGGGCGAGGCCAACTCGCACAAGGGCAAGGGCTGGGAGAAGTTCACCGACGCCGTCATCCGCGCGGTGTCCGGGCGGTCCGACCCGGCGGTCTTCGTGCTGTGGGGCAATTACGCCAAGAAGAAGCTGCCGCTGATCGACACCGAGCGGCACGCCGTCATCCAGGGCGCGCACCCGTCCCCGCTGTCGGCCAAGCTCTTCCTCGGCAGCCGGCCCTTCGGGCAGATCGACGACGCCGTGAAGGCGCAGGGCCACGACCCGATCGACTGGCGCATCCCGGATCTGGAGGCGCGGGCCAGCTAGCGTCTTCGCCAGGACGAGGCGAGGAGGCGCCGGTGGACGAAGTGGAAGAACCGGACTCGGTGGGCGACGATCCGATGATGACCCGGATCGGGCAGATCCTGATGCTGCTGCACGGCGGTGACCGGGAAGAGGCCAGAGACCGCTTCGCCGCGCTGTGGGCGGAGATCGGCGAGCAGGGCGAGCCGCTGCACCGCTGCACACTGGCGCACTACATGGCCGACACCCAGGACGACCCCGAGGACGAACTGGTCTGGGACCTGCGGGCGTTGCGCGCCGCCGATCTGCTCACCGGGCAGGGGTCCGGGCCGGCCGGGCAGGTACGCGGCTTCTACCCCTCGCTGCACCTCAACCTCGCGGCGACGTACACCAAGGTGGGGGAGTCCGGGCTGGCCCGCAACCACCTCGCGCTGGCCCGCGAGGCGTCAGGGGCGCTGGGGGACGACGCCTACGGGGACGGGGTGCGGGCCGCGATCGGGCGGATGGAGCTGCGGCTGACGGGGTCGGAGCAGTTGCCCTAGCGGTCCGGCGGCGGGGCCGGCTCGGGGCGGGGGTGCGTGGGCACGAGGCGGGCGGGCGCGGGCGGTGGCCGGGGGTGCTGCCCGCGCCCGCCGGGTGTCACCTGCCGTAGGCCCCCCGGCAGATACGGGAGGCCGGGCTGCCCGACGGCCAGCCGCCGTACCTCTCGCCGAGGGTGCAGATGCCCGGGCCGCCGGGTAGCGCCACCGTCGGGGCGTGCGCCTTGCGGGGCCGCTGCTCGGGCCGGGCCGGACGGGCGGGGCGCCGACCGGGTACGGCGGGCGTCGCCCGGTGCGGGGGAGCGGCGGACGGGGACGGGCCCGCGACCGGGTCGGGGCGTACGGTCGCCAGCACCTCGTGGTCGGGCGGCGGGGTCACCGTGAGCGCGTCGGGCACGTCGGTGCCCTGCTTCCAGGGGGCTGAGGTCCGCGCGGCGGGAGCGGGGGCCGGGGAGGGGGAGACGGTGGTGCATCCGGCGGCGGCGCAGGCCGTCACGAGGATCACCACAGCGGAGATACGGCGCACTTCGGTAACTGTGCCGTAAACCCGTTCAGTGGGGTATTCCCCGGGCGGGTGAACGTTCGGCCCCGTCCGTTCGCTCCTCACCCCTACGAGTGAGGTCCGGCCCGTCGGGGGCCGTCCGGGACCGTCCACCGGAGGCCGGTCGCAGGCCCGTATGCTGCGGGGACACCGCAAAAAACACCCCGCCGGCGGCGGGAACGACAGGAGTACGCATGGCACCCGGCAGCGCCCCCCTGAAGATCGGCGTCATCGGACTCGGTGACATCGCGCAGAAGGCGTATCTGCCGGTGCTGGCCGCCCAGCCGGGCGTCGAACTCCATCTGCACACCCGTACTCCGGCCACGCTCGACCTGGTCGGCGACACCTACCGGCTGCCGGACCGGCACACCTCGCTGGACGCGCTGCTCGACCAGGGGCTCGACGCCGCCTTCGTGCACGCGCCCACCGCCCTGCATGTGGACATCACCGAGCGCCTGATCGAGGCGGGCGTGCCGGCGTACGTGGACAAGCCGCTGGCCCAGGATCTGGCGGGGGCCCGCCGGCTGGTGGAACTGGCGGGGGAGCGGGGCGTCACACTGATGGCCGGGTTCAACCGCCGTTACGCGCCCGGCTACGCCCAGTGCGTGGACCACCCGCGCGACCTGATCCTCATGCAGAAGAACCGGATCGGGCTCGCGGACGAGGTGCGCGGGGTGATCTTCGACGACTTCATCCATGTGGTCGACACGCTGCGGTTCCTGGCGCCGGGGCCGGTCGAGCAGGTCAAGGTGTCGGCGAAGGTGCGGGACGGGCTGCTGCACCACGTCGTGCTGCACCTGGCCGGGGACGGCTTCACGGCGATCGGGTCGATGAACCGGATGAGCGGGTCGACGGAGGAGTCGCTGGACGTCAGCGGGGGCGACTCGCGTCGCCAGGTGCTCAACCTCGCCGAGGTCATCGACCACAAGGGGCAGCCGAGTGTGCGGCGGCGGGGGGACTGGGTGTCGGTGGCGCGGCAGCGCGGGATCGAGCAGATCACGCTCGCCTTCCTCGACTCGGTCCGGTCGGGCACGACGCTGGACGCGCGGGACGCGCTGGCCACGCACGAGCTGTGCGAGCGGATCGTCCTGGACGTGTTGGGCTGAGCGGGCGGGGCGGTTGCGATACTGGGCGGGGTTCGCGTTGGCGAGGGTGGCTCGCGCTTGCGATTGGCTCTCGCGTTCGTGAGAGGGTCTCACGCCTGCTTGGCGCCTCGCTTTCGTGAGGGGGTCTCACGCTTTGCTTGGCCCTCGCGTTCGTTAGAGGGTGTCACGCCCCTGTCGGGCCGGGCCGACTCTCACGTTTGTTAGAGGCTGTCACGCACCCACCCGACGTGGCTGGCCCTCACTTTCGTTAGAGGCTGTCACGCTTGCGCCCGGCGCGAGCGGTGTCGCGTTTGTTAGAGGGTGTCACGTTCGTGACGCCCTCTTCGCCAGCCCCGGCCCCGACCCCCGCCCCCGCCGCACCCCGCCCCCGTCCCCGGACCCGCCGGGTCCCCTCGTACGCCGCCGCCCCGGCCAGCAGTAGCAGGGCCAGCCGCGGCACCCAGTCACCGAACCGCACATACGGGCTGCGGCCCGAGGCCAGCGGCACCTCGTACACCGCCGACGTACTCGCGCTCATGCCGACCCGGCCGCCCACCGCCCGGCCGTCCGCGTCGTACACCGCGCTGATCCCCGTGAGCGTCGCGTGCACCATCGGACGCCAGGTCTCCGCCGCCCGCAGCGCCGCCAGCGACGCGTGCTGCGCCGGCGCCCAACTCCCCTGGAACGACGACGTGGACGACTGCGCGATCAGCAACCGGGCCCCGTTCCCCGCCAGATGGCGGCTCATGTCGGGGAACGCCGACTCGAAGCACACCAGCGGACCGAACCGCAGCGCGCCCGCGTCCATCACCACCTGCCGCGTACCCGGCCTGCGGTCCTCGCCCGCCGCCTTGCCGACCGACGTCGCCCAGCCGAGCACCGACCGCAGCGGGATGTACTCGCCGAAGGGGACCAGCCGCATCTTGTCGTACGTCGGCCCGGTCACGCCGTCCGGCCCGATCAGTTCCGAGGTCTTGGAGATGCCGGTGCCGTCGGCGCGGGGGGCGTCCACGTTGACCAGCAGGTCCGCGCCGACCTCGCGGGAGAGCGAGGCGAGGCGGTCCGCGACCTCGGGATGGTTCGTCAGGTCCACGCTGACGCTGCTCTCCCCCCACACCACCAGGTCCGGATGCGTACCGGCGAGCCCGCGGGTCAGCTCCACCTCGCGGGCGAACCGCGCGTCGGCCGTGGCGATCACCCCGGGCTGGACGACGGCGATCCGCGCCGACCCCGACGACTGCGGACGCGGCGCCCACAGCCACACCCCCGTCGCCGCCACGCCCACCGCCGCCAGCGCCGCCACGGCGGGACGGCGCAGCGCGCGTACGGCGATCAGCGCGGTCAGCGCCGTGTTCACCGCGACGAGCAGAAAACTGACCAGCCACACCCCGCCGATCGACACGAGCCGCAGCGCGGGCGTGACCTGCCACTGACTGGCGCCGAGCAGCCCCCAGGGTCCGCCGAGGTACTGCCACGAGCGGACCAGCTCCGCCAGCAGCCAGGCCGACGGGACCAGTACGGTCGCCGCGAGCACCCGCCGCACCCCGACCCCCGCCCCGGACGAGGCCGCCGCCCCGGCACCCGTGCCCAGCAGGCGCCGTACGACCCACCCCCACGGCGCCCACAGCGCGCCCAGCAGGAGGGCGAGGACGACGAGGAACACGTTCAGGCTCGGGAACAGCCAGTGGTGCACGGCCAGCATGAACCCGGCCCCGCCCAGCCATCCGTCCAGCGCGGCCCGCCGCCCGGTCCCCGCCGAGCGGACCAGCAGCATCCACGGCACCAGCGCCACGTACGCGAGCCACCACAGCGACGGCGCCGGGAAGGCGAGCGCGGGCAGCGCGCCCGCGGCGGCCGCGGCGAGCCCACGGGTCCAGGGAGAGGAGAGCAGGGCCGTCGCGCGTTCCTCGGCCGTCACCGTCATACCCGCTCCCTCACCACTGGGGCGCCCTCACCTGCGGTGCCGTCTGCGCCCATCCTCCCCCGCCCCCGCCCCTCCGAGTCACCCCGGGGCCCGGTGGCCGGCAGCTTCGGCCTACGGTCGGCGGCGGACGCCCGCGGGCAGCGCACCCATTGCGCGCGCGACGGCCCGGCCCGACAACCGGCGGACGCCGCCCGCTCAGGTCGCGTCCGCCTCCAGCCCCGTCTCCGCCGCCGCCTCCGAAGCCGCCTCCCGCAGGTTCCTCGCCCGCGACGAGATCACCACCGTCGCGGCCGCCGCCGCTGCCGCGAACGCCGTCACGATCACCCACGGCCGGTCCAGCACATGGCACGTCGCGTGGTCGAGAGAGAAGCGCCCGGGCCCGGTCACGCCGATCGACGCGGCGGTCCAGCCGAGCAGCCCGGGGTGCTCGAAGCCCCCGGTGGCGGCGAAGAAGCCGGAGGGCGCGTGGAAGGAGACCGCGCTGGCCATCGCCCCGGCGGCCGCGGCCCCCGCGACGGGCGTGGCGAGCCCCAGGGCGAGCAGCGCGCCGCCGCCGGCCTCACCGAGCCCCGCGGCGATCGCGGCGGGCCGCCCCGGGCGGAAGCCCATCTGGTCCATGGCCCCCGCCGTCCCCTCGATCCCGCCCCCGCCGAACCAGCCGAAGAGCTTCTGGGTGCCGTGCGCGAACAGCACCGACCCCGCGCCGAGACGCAGAGCGAGCAGTCCGAGGTCCTTGCGGTACGCCAACCCCATGATCGCGTCCTTTCCTGGGAGCCTTACCCGCCCAGTCTCCGCGGACCACCGCGGGTCCCGCCTCGCCGGACGGGCCGTCCGGGCGACGCGTGCCCGCCGGACGACGCGCCGGGCGCCCCCGCTGCCTCAATGAGCCGAGCGGCCTCAGCCGCCCCGAAAGCCGCCCCGAAAGCCGCCCCGAAGCAGTCGGCCCCGAGCGGCGGCGCCTCAGGGCAGCCGGTTCCAGGCGGTGAGGACGTGGTACCCGTGCTCCGAGCCGAGCCGGCTCACCGTCCCGGTCGCGAGCTGGAAGAGGGCGCCGTGGGCGGGCGCGAGGCCCAGCCGCCGCGCGGTCAGCACCCGCAGCAGATGGGCGTGGGCGACCAGGACGACATCGCCGTCCGCGAGATCCGCCTCCGCGCGGGCCAGCACCCGGTCGGCCCGCTCGCCGACCTCCGCCGCCGTCTCCCCGGGGTGCCCCTCGGGTCCCGGGATGACGCCGTCGCGCCACAGGTCCCAGTCCGGGCGGGCCCGGTGGATGTCGAGCGAGGTGACACCCTCGTAGCCGCCGTAGTCCCACTCGCGCAGGTCGGGGTCGACCCGGGCCCGGCCCAGTCCGGCGAGCTTCGCGGTCTGCCGCGCCCGCAGCATCGGGCTGGTCAGGACGCGTGCGACGTTCGGCGAGGCCAAGAGCGGCGCCAGCGTACGGGCCTGCTCCTCGCCGTCCGGAGTGAGCGGCAGATCGGTGTAGCTGGTGTGCTGCCCGGAGCGGGACCACTCGGTCTCCCCGTGCCGGACCAGAACCAGTTCGCCCATCGAGACACCTCCGGTGACGCCCCTCGGCGCCGCTTTGTGATCATACGTCGCCCTGTTCGCGGAACGCCCGCGGCGACGTCCCCGTACCGCGACCCCGTACCCCCGCCCGCCCGCTCCCGGCCCTCGTCCTGCCGACGCCAAGCCGTACCGCCCGGCCCGCCCAACTCCCGTGCCCCGCATGAACCGTGGGCCGCGGGAAAGGCTCACCGGCACGCCGCGACCGTACGACGAGGCCGGGCGGCCCCGGTTGCGGCGGTCGCGCGGTCTCGGTCTGATCGTAAGGACGCGCGACCCGCGGGGGACGCGCGGCGGCGTACCCGGGCGGCGCGGAGGCACGGGCCGCGCGGGCACGGGCCGAGCGGGCACGGGCCGAGCGGGCGGACCAGCCGTCCGACAGCGACAGCAGCACAGGAGCCGGTATGAACGACGCATCCCGCACCTACGACGTGGTGGTCATCGGAGCGGGCCCGGTCGGGGAGAACCTGGCGGACCGTACCCGGGCGGCCGGGCTGAGCACGGTGATCGTGGAGAGCGAGCTGGTCGGCGGCGAGTGCTCGTACTGGGCGTGCATGCCGAGCAAGGCGCTGCTGCGGCCGGTCGTCGCCCGCGCCGACGCGAGCCGGGTGCCGGGGGTGCGGCAGATGGTGGCGGGCCCGCTGGACGCCGCCGCGGTCCTGGCGCACCGCGACGAGTTCACCTCGCACTGGAAGGACGACAGCCAGGTCGACTGGCTGACCTCCGTCGACGTCGAACTGGTACGCGGCCACGGCCGGCTCGACGGCCCCCGCCAGGTGACCGTGAGCACGCCCGACGGCGGCACCCTGCGGCTCACCGCGCGGCACGCGGTCGCCGTCTGCACGGGCACCGTCGCGGCCCTGCCCGATCTGCCGGGGATCGCGGACGCGCGCCCGTGGACCAGCCGGGACGCCACCAGCGCCAAGGACGTGCCCGGACGGCTGCTCGTGGTCGGCGGCGGTGTGGTGGCCGTCGAGATGGCCACCGCGTGGCAGGCACTCGGCGCGCGGGTGACCGTCCTTGTGCGCGGCGACGGGCTGCTGCCGCGGATGGAGCCGTTCGCGGGCGAGTTGGTCGCCGAGAGCCTGCGGGAGGCCGGGACGGAGGTGCGGTTCGGGGTGTCGGTGACGTCCGTGAGCCGCGAGGGCGGCGAGGTCAGGGCCGTTCTCGACGACGGCGGTGAACTGGCCGCCGACGAGATCCTGTTCGCCGTCGGCCGCGACCCGCACACCGGCGACCTCGGCCTGGAGAGCGTCGGCCTGACCCCCGGCGACTGGCTGACCGTGGACGACACCCTCCGCGTCACCGAGGTCGCCGACGGCTGGCTCTACGCGGCCGGTGACGTCAACCACCGCGCGCTCCTCACCCACCAGGGCAAGTACCAGGGCCGGATCGCCGGAGCCGTGATCGCCGCCCGCGCCAAGGGCGAGCCGCTGGACACCGCCCCCTGGGGCCGGCACGTGGCGACCGCGGACACCGAGGCCGTACCGCAGGTCGTCTTCACCGACCCCGAGGTCGCCGCCGTCGGCCCGAGCGCGGCGGAGGCCGAACGCGACGGCCGCCGGATCAAGGTCGTCGACTACGACCTCGGGCAGGTCGCGGGCGCGAGCCTGTACGCGGACGGCTACCGCGGCAAGGCCCGTATGGTCGTGGACCTCGACCGGGGAAACCTGATCGGCGTGACGTTCGTCGGCCCGGGCGTCGGGGAGTTGCTGCACTCCGCGACGGTCGCGGTGGCCGGACAGGTGCCCCTGGCGCGGCTCTGGCACGCGGTACCCGCCTACCCCACGATCAGCGAGGTCTGGCTGCGGCTGCTGGAGACCTTCCGGGGCTGACGGCACGTCAGCGGGTGTTGTCGCCGTGGGAAACGCGGGAATACGGCGGTGTGTCCCCGCCGCCGCGGTGTCCCGCCGTGCGGGCGCCCGCTGTCCACCATGCGGTCATGTGTTTGACCGACTCTCGCCGCGCCCGTTACGTTGCGCGGCATGCAGCGAACCACACACCTGACGACGCGAGGTCATGTCGACCTCAAGCGTGTGTGCTCCGCCGCGTGTCACCAGGTCTGAGCGAACGACTCCGTCAAGGAGCGTCAACGGGAGCTCCCGCCCCGCCGGTTCACCGTCGGCCCGCCGCCGGCGCGCGGCTCGGGACGGCTCCCTCCGCCACCCATGACCTGGAAGGCATCCGTGGTACGACTGCCGCCCGACCCCCGTCCTGCCTCCTTGCACCTCCCGACACCGCTGCGCCGCGCCGACCTTCCGCCGACCGCGCCGGTCCGCCGTACGTCGGCGGCCGGCGCCGTGCTCAGCGCGATCCTCGACCACGGCCCGGTGGCCCGCAGCACCGTGGCCCGGCTCACCGGGCTCTCGCCCGCCGCGGTCAGCGGGCACAGCGCGCAGTTCCTGGCCCGCGGGCTGATCAAGGAGAGCCCGGAGACCGCGGGCCCGCGCGGCCTCGGCCGCCCGCACATCCCGCTGGAGATCGACACCGCCCGCTATCTGGTGGCCGGCGCGCACATCGCGGTGGCGCACTCCACGCTGTCGCTGATGGATCTGCGCGGCCGGATCGTCGCCGAGGACCGCCGCGTCCACCGCGGCACCGACCCGCGACGGGTGCTCGGCGGACTGGCCGCGCGGCTGCCCCGGCTGGTCGCGGGGCACGCGGACGGCCGTACGGTGCTCGCGCTCGGACTGGCCACCGGGCAGTGGGTGGACCCGGCCACCGGGGTGATCGTCGACCACCCCCGGCTCGGCTGGCGCGATGTGCCCGCCCGTGCACTCCTCACCGCCGCCACCGGGTTGCCGGTGCACGTGGACAGCCACTCCCGGGCGCTGGCCCGCGCCGAGCAGCTGTTCGGCGACGTCTCGACCCGGGAGAGCACGGTGCTGCTCTTCGTCGGCGCGGTGGTGGACGCGGCCTTCGCCACCGCGGGCACCGTGCACCGCGGCCCGCGCTCGGGGGCCGGCAGCGTGGCCCATCTGCCGGTCGGGCCCGATGACACGTGGGACGGCCCGGTGGTGGAGGTCTGCCCGTGCGGCACACCGCGCTGTCTCCAGTCCGAGGTCTCCGAACTGACCATGGTCCAGCGGGCGGTGGACCTCGGACTGCCGGTACGGGTCTTCCGTGACCTGCTCGACCTGGCGCTCGCCGGGGACCCGAAGGCGCGTGAACTCATGCGGCGCAGGGCGCGGTTGGTCGGCAGGGTCGCGGCCCTGCTGCTCGACATGTTCGACCCCGAGGTGCTGGTGGTGGTCGAGCCGGGCGCCGGCCGGCTGCCGGAGTGCCTGGCGGAGCTGCGGGCCGAGGTCGCCGAGCGGTCCTGGGTCTGCGACGATCCCGAACGGGCCGTCGTGGCCAGCAGTTTCACCGGTTCCGTACTGCCCGTCGCGGGCGGCGCGGTGGCCCTCGGCGCGCTCTACGCCGACCCGCTCGGCCCTTGGCCCGCGCTGCCCGCGGTCTCCTGACCCCGGCGCGGCGGCGGCCTCGGTATCCGACTTAATTCAGCAAGTTGCATTGTTGACCAGGGCAGATCCCGAACAGGACAATGGATTCATGAGCAGCCAGCAGCGGAATACGCCGAACGTGCCGACACCGGCACGTCGCTTCCGCGCGGCCGCTCTCCCGGAGTGCGGATTCGCGCTCCGCCGGTGTTGTCGCGCCGCACGCGCCGGGTGTTCCGGCGGTACCGGTCGTGCCGGGCAGTACGGTTTCTCCGGTGCCGCCGCGCACGACTGTCGCGTGTGCCGCGTTCCGTATTCCTGTCAGGGCTCTCGCTGAATCCCGAGCGCCTTCCGGATTGAGCCCTCGGCCATAACGGCGGTCCGCGGAAATTCCCGGACGAAATCCGCGCACACCCGCGCCGGCACCGCCATTTCCCGGTGACCCACGGCACCGCTCGCGTCCTGCCGCTCCCGGACGGCAGGGGCGCCGGTCCGCCCTGCCCGTCCGCCGGAAAACCCGCACTCTTTTCTCCTGGGGGAGACGTTGACTGTCACCGTGTCTTCGCTTCCCGCTACGGGCATCGCCCCGGAGCGGTTCAAAAAGGTATTCCGCAACTACCCGGCCGGGGTGGTCGTCGTGACCGTGGACGCCGGCCGCGGACCGGCCGGCTTCACCGCCACCTCGCTCACCTCGCTCTCCCTGACGCCGCCGCTGGTGTCCTTCGGGATCGCCGTCACCGCGTCGTCCTGGCCGCATGTCGAGCAGGCCGGCGGCGCGGTGGTGAACTTCCTCGGCGCCGAGCAGGAGGACGTGGCCAGGCGCTTCGCCACCAGCGGGATCGACCGCTTCGCCGCGCCGACCCGGTGGCGCAGGCTGCCGCAGGGCGAGCCCGTGCTCGACGGCGTCACCGGCTGGCTGCGGGTCGGCTTCGAGCAGATCGTCCCGGCCGGCGACCACCGCATCGTGGTCGCCCGGGTCGAGGACTCCTGGCTCGACGACGGCCGCAGCCCGCTGCTCTTCCACGACGGCACCTATCACTCCCTCTGACCCGCGCCGACCCGCGCCGGACACCTACTCACCTGGAATTCACCATGGCCACCGGTTCATCGTCCGAACTCCTTCGCCGCAGATCCTTTCTCGCGTTCACCGGAGGCGCCGTACTCTCCCTCGCCGCCTGCGCACGGCACACGGGCACGGGGGCGGACACCGTACCCACGCGAGCGCTTCCCTCGGGTGCGCCGCCGCCCGGTACCAAGCTCGCGATATCCATTCACACCTCGAAACTCCAGCTCGCCGGCTCCGGGCTGGACAGGAAACTGCCCTTCACCGTCTCCAGCTGGCCGAATCTGACCGCAGGACCCGATGTGATCCAGGGATTCCGCGCGCATTCCATCGATCTGGCCAGCAATGCCGGAGTTCCGCCGATCCAGGCGCAGGCCATTGACGTGGGCGCCCGTATCGTGGCCGTGCAGTCGCGCAATCACCCGATCTACAGCTTCGCCACCGCGCCGGGCACTTCCATCACCTCGGCCGACGATTTCCGGGGCAAGAAGATCGCCTTCTCGCAAGGGCAGGCGCAGGGTGTGGTCGTACTGCGGGCGCTGAAGGAGGCCGGGCTGAAGAACTCCGACGTCCAGCTGGTGGCGCTGCCCAGCACCCAGTTCCTGACCGCCCTTCAGTCCCGGCAGGTCGATGTGGCGCCGCTCGGCGAGCCGTCGCTCACCAAGTACCTGAGCCAGTACGGCAAGGACGGCGCGGTCGGGGTGAAGACCGATGTGGTGGACCTGCTGTCCATCCTGTGGGCGCCGATCGAGGTGATCGAGGACGAGGCGAAGGCCGCCGCGATCCGCAGCTTCATCCCGCTGTGGGCCCAGGGCGTGGTGTGGGCGTGGGAGCACTCCGACGAGTGGATCCAGTCGTACTACGTCAAGGACCAGGGCGTCACCGCCGAGGACGGCAAGCGCATCGTGGCCTCGCTGTCGCAGCCGCAGTTCCCGGTCAGCTGGGACAAGGCCATCGCCTGGGAGCAGGAGACCGCCGATCTGATGGCGGAGGGCGGCTTCGTGAAGAAGGTCAAGGCCGAGGAGCTGTTCGACCGCCGCTTCGAGGGGCTGGCCGCGCGGGCCGTGGCGGAGAAGTACCGGGTGGCGTCATGACCGAGGCCCTGTCGGACGTCCGCCCCGGGGAACCGCGGACCGCCGCCAACCCCGCCGACCCTGCCGCCACCTCGCCCGCCACGACCGTACGGTCCTTCGGACGCGCCAAGCCGGTTGCGGCGGCCCCCGCACCCGCCGCCGTACCCGCCGCGGCGCCGTCGGCCCGGCCGCTCGCCCCCGCCCGGGGCACCCGGCGGAGGCTCGGCCCCGGCCGGGCGATCCCCTTCGCGCGGCTGCTCGGCCCGGTGCTGGTCGTCGTGGTCTGGTGGGCGGCCTCCGCACTCCAGTACCTCGACCCGCGCATCCTGTCGGGACCCGGCGCGGTCGCGTCCACCGCGCTCGACCTGATCCGCAGCGGCCGGCTCCAGGACAACGTACTGATCTCCCTGCAACGCGCGGGTCTCGGCCTGCTGTTCGGGGTGGTCGCCGGGGTGGTGCTCGCGGTCGCCGCCGGGCTCAGCCGGGTCGGCGAGTACCTGCTGGACGGCACCCTCCAGGTCAAGCGGGCCATTCCCTCGCTCGCCCTGCTGCCGCTGCTCATCCTGTGGCTGGGCATCGGCGAGCAGATGAAGGTCACCCTCATCGCGCTCGGGGTCGCCGTCACCGTCTACATCAACACCTACGCCTCGCTCACCGGCATCGACAGCAGATATGTGGAGCTGGCCGAGAGCCTGGACCTGAGCCGCTGGCAGTTCATCCGCAAGGTGGTCGCGCCCGGCGCGCTGCCCGGCTTCTTCGTCGGGCTGCGGCTCGGCGTCACCTCGTCCTGGCTCGGCCTGGTCGTGGTCGAGCAGATCAACGCCACCAGGGGCATCGGTTACATGATGTTCCAGGCCCAGCTCTACGCCCAGTCCGATGTGATCATCGTCGGCCTCGTGATCTACGGGATCTTCGGCTTCGCCTCCGACGCGGCGGTGCGGGCGGTCGAAAGGAGGGTGCTGTCATGGCGACGCACACTGGCGGGCTGACCGCCCCACACCCCCGTACGGACGGCCCGCCGGACACGGCGGCCCCGCGAGGTCCCCGTGGCACGGACACCGTGGACGCCGCCGTGCGCACCACCCGGCTGGTCCGCAGCTTCGGCGACCGGGACGTGCTCAAGGAGCTCGATCTGACCATCGGCCGGGGCGAGTTCACCGCCCTGCTGGGCCGCTCGGGCTCGGGCAAGTCCACCCTGCTGAGGGCCGTCGCCCGGCTGGATCACGGTGTGGCGGGCTCCGGCGGACTCACCGTGCCCGAACGGGTGTCGCTGTCCTTCCAGGACTCCCGGCTGCTGCCCTGGATGCGGGTGCTGGACAACGTGGTGCTCGGAGTGCGCGGCCCCGACGCCCGCGCACGCGGCGGCACCGCGCTCGCCGAAGTCGGCCTCGCCGGCCGGGAACGCTCCTGGCCGCACGAGCTGTCCGGCGGCGAGCAGCAGCGCGCCGCGCTGGCCCGCGCCCTGGTCCGCGACCCCGAACTCCTGCTCGCCGACGAGCCGTTCGGCGCGCTCGACGCGCTCACCCGGATCAAGATGCACGACCTGCTGCGGGAGTTGTACGAGCGGCACCGCCCCGCCGTCATGCTGGTCACCCACGACGTCGACGAGGCTGTGGAACTCGCCGACCGGGTACTGGTATTGGAGGACGGCCGGATCGCGGTGGACCTGGCCGTCGATCTGCCGACCCCCAGAAGCCGACGTGATCCCCGGTTCCAGGAGTACCGCGACACGCTGCTCGCCGCGCTCGGCGTGACGGAACCGGACCCGGCCGCCCGCGCGACGGCCGCCGCCGTACCCGCTGACCCGACGGCCCCCGTACCGACCGCTTCCGTACCGTCCGCCGACGTACCGGCCGCCGCCCCCGTATCCGCCGATCCCGCGCGCTCTCACGAGGAGAAGAACCCCCATGACCCGCAGGACTGACCGCAAGCCGCTGCATCTGAACGCGTTCCTGATGTCGGTCGGGCACCACGAGGCCGCCTGGCGGCTGCCGGAGAGCCCCGCCTCGGGCGGCACCGACCTGGAGCACTACAAGAACCTCGCCAGGATCGCGGAGCGCGGCAAGCTGGACTCGCTCTTCCTCGCCGACAGCCCCGTGCTCCAGGGCGACCCCGGCCGGCGGCCGGTCAGCAAGCTGGAACCGACCGTGCTGCTCACCGCGCTGGCCGGGGTGACCAGCCGGATCGGTCTGATCGCGACCGCGTCCACCAGCTACAACGAGCCGTACAACCTGGCCCGGCGGTTCGCCTCCGTCGACCATGTCTCCGGCGGGCGGGCCGGGTGGAACATCGTCACGACCGCGGGCGCCGACGCGGCCCGCAACTTCGGCCTCGACGACACCCCGCTGCACCGCGAACGCTATCTGCGGGCGGCCGAGTTCGTGGACGTGGCCACCAAGCTGTGGGACAGCTGGGCCGACGACGCGATCGTCGCCGACAAGGAGGCCGGGGTGCACGCGCTGGCCGAGCGGGTACGGAAGTTCGGTCACAAGGGCGACTTCTTCCGGGTGGACGGCCCGCTCAACGTCCAGCGCTCGCCGCAGGGTTACCCGCTGCTCGTCCAGGCCGGGTCGAGCGAGGACGGCAAGGACTTCGCCGCGCGCTACGCCGAGGCGGTCTTCACCGCGCAGCAGACCCTGGAGGAGGCCGTCGCCTTCTACAAGGACGTCAAGCAGCGCGTGACCGGCTTCGGCCGCGACCCCGAGGGCATCAAGATCCTGCCCGGCATCGTGCCCGTCATCGGGGACACCGAGGCCGAGGCGCACGCGCTCGACGACGAGCTGAACCGGCTGATCCGCCCCGAGTTCGCCAAGCGGCAGCTCGCCCAGCGGCTCAGGATCGCGCCCGACGACCTCGACCTCGACGCCGAACTGCCCCTGGACATACCCACCGAGGATGAGATCGAGGGCGCCAAGAGCCGCTACACGCTCGTCGTGGAGCTGGCCAGGCGGGAACGGCTGACGGTACGTCAGTTGATCGGCCGGCTCGGCGGCGGACGCGGCCACCGCACCTTCGCGGGCACGGCCGAGCAGGTCGCCGACACCATCGAGCACTGGTACGGCCAGGGCGCGGCGGACGGCTTCAACATCATGCCCGCCGTACTGCCCTCCGGCCTTGAGCTCTTCGTGGACCGGGTCGTCCCGATCCTCCAGGAGCGCGGGCTGTTCCGCACCGAATACACCGGGACGACGCTGCGCGAGCACTACGGTCTGCCGCGCCCGGTCAACCGCCTCTTCGACACCGTGGACACCTCCGTCGGCCACCTCGGCATCGATCTGGCGGGGGTCCGGTGACGGACTGTCCGACGCCACCGGCGGGGACCCTGACGGAGCCCGCCGCCCAGGCGGCACCGCACGCGGCCGGCCAGGACCGCCCGGCCGGCTGGGTGCGGCGGCTCGGCGGCTACTGCCTGCGCCACCGCGAGGACCTGCTGTACGCCTTCGGCGCGGCCGTCGCCGTCGCGATCGCCACCGCCACCCTGCCGCTGGTGCTGCGGCACGTGGTGGACGCGGTCGCCGGCGGCCGCACCGGCTCGCTCACCTCCTGGACGCTGCTGCTGGCCGGGCTCGGCGCCGTACGCTTCGCCGCCGGGTTCACCCGCCGCTACCGCTCCGGACGGCTGTCGCTCGGGGTGCAGTACGACCTGCGCAACGACGCCTTCGCCGCCCTGCTGCGGCTCGGCGGCGCCCAGCAGGACGATCTGCGCACCGGGCAGATCGTCAGCCGTTCCATCTCCGACATCACGCTCATCCAGACGCTGTTGCAGTTTCTGCCCAACATGACCGGAAATGCCCTGATGTTTCTGGTCTCGCTGGTCTTCATGGCGGTGCTCTCCCCACTGCTCACGCTGGTGGCGCTGGTCGTCGGGCCGTTGCTGTGGCTGATCGCGCTGCGCAGCCGCCGCGATCTGTTCCCCGCCAACTGGCACGCCCAGCAGGAGGCCGCGGAGGTGGCCTCGGCCGTCGAGGCCACCGTCACGGGCGTACGGGTGGTCAAGGGCTTCGGCCAGGAGGAACGCGAACTGGCCGGTCTTGAGCGGCGCGCCCGTACGCTCTTCTCCTCCCGGCTGCGGGTGGTCCGCTACACCAGCCGCTACAACCCCGCCCTCCAGGCGGTCCCCGCGCTCGGCCAGGTCGCGGTGCTGGCCTTCGGCGGCTGGCTCGCGCTGCACGGCCGGATCTCGCTGGGCACCTTCCTGGCGTTCACCACGTATCTCGGCTCCTTCGTCACCCCGGTCCGCCAGGTCGCCACCCTGCTCACCGTCTGGCAGCAGGCCAGGGCCGGGACCGAACGCGTCCTGGAGGTCATCGACGAGGCCCCCGTCATCGCCGACGCGCCCGGCGCCCGCGAACTGCCCGACCTGCCGCCGGCCCTGTCCTGGCAGGACGTCACCTTCGGCTACGGCGACGGACGGCCGCTGCTCAGCGGCTTCAGCCTGGACATCGCGGCGGGCGAGACCGTCGCCCTGATCGGGCCGGCCGGGTCGGGCAAGTCCACCGCCGCCGCGCTGCTGCCGCGCTTCTACGACGTGCCGGCCGGCGCCGTGCGCGTCGGCGGCACCGACGTCCGCGACCTCACCCTGGCCTCGCTGCGCTCGCGTATCGGCTACGTCTTCGAGGAGAGCCTGCTGCTCTCCGACACCGTGCGGGCCAACATCGCCTACGGCGACCCCGACGCGAGCGAGGAACGGATCAGGGAGGCGGCCAGGATCGCCCGCGCCGACGAGTTCGTCGAACGGCTGCCGCAGGGCTACGACACGGTCGTCGGCGAGCAGGGCCTGACCCTGTCCGGCGGCCAGCGGCAGCGCGTCGCGCTGGCCCGCGCGCTGCTGGTCGACCCCGCCGTGCTCGTGCTGGACGACGCCACGTCCGCGATCGACGCGCGGGTGGAGTCAGAGATCCACGTGGCGCTGTGGGAGGCCACCCGGCGGCCCACCACGCTGATCGTCGCGCACCGCAGATCCACCCTCGAACTCGCCGACCGGATCGCGCTCCTGGACGGGGGCCGGGTCGTGGACACCGGCACGATGGACGAACTGCGGTCCCGTTCCCCGCTGTTCCGCTCGCTGCTGTCCGCGGTGGACCCGGCAGACCAAGCGGCCCCGGTGAACACCGTAGACCCGGCGCACACAGCAGACCCGGCGCACACAGCGGCCCCGGTGAACACAGCAGACCCGGCGAACACAGCCGATGTCGTGGACGCCACGGACCCGGACTCCGCGCACCCGCCCGCCGGCGTACCCGCCCCCGACGACGACCTCGCCGTGCCCGCCGTCACCGCCCATCTGTGGCGCCGCCCCGACACCCATGTCGCCGCCCGGCAGGAAGGCGCCGCCCTCAAGGCCGCCGAGGCGATCGCCGTCGCCGCGGCCACCGCCGGCCGGGGACGCGGCGGCCCGGGCGCCGGAGTGCTCGGATCGGCCCCGCCCACCCCCGAGTTGATCGCCAAACTGGCCGAACTCCCGCTGCGGGAGGCCGATCCGGGCGTGCCCACCGGGCGGACCAGGGCCGCCGACCCGCACTTCGGACTCGGCGCCCTGCTGCGGCCGTTCCGCGCCGCGCTGCTGCTCGGCCTGCTCCTGGTCGCGCTGGACGCGGTCGCGCAGATCTCCGTGCCGGTGCTGGTCCGCCACGGCGTCGACCAGGGCGTGGCCCATCACGCCCGAGGGGTGCTGCTGGCCGCCGCCGCGGCCGCGGCCGCCGTGGTGGCCACCGACTGGCTGATCGGCGTCGCACAGGTCCGCACCACCGGGCGCACCGGCGAACGGCTGCTCTACACCCTGCGGGTGAAGACCTTCGCGCAACTCCAGCGGCTCGGTCTCGACTACTACGAGCGGGAGCTCGGCGGCCGGATCATGACCCGGATGACCACCGACGTCGACGCCCTGTCCACCTTCCTGCAGACCGGTCTGATCACCGCCGTGGTCAGCCTGCTGACGGTGTTCGGGGTGCTGGTCACCCTGCTGGTGATCGACACCGGGCTGGCCGTGGTGCTGCTCGGGGCGCTGCCGCTGCTGATCGGCGCCACCGCGCTCTTCCGCCGCCACTCGGTGCCCGCCTACCACGAGGCGCGGGAGCGGATCAGCGCCGTCAACGCCTGCCTCCAGGAGAACGTCACCGCCATCCGCGTCACCCAGGCGTTCCGCCGCGAGGACCGCAACGCCCAGGACTTCGCCGCCCTGGCCTGGTCCTTCCGCGACTCACGGCTGCGCGCCCAGCGGTACATGGCGACGTTCTTCCCGTTCGTGGAATTCCTCGGCACGCTGTCCACGGCCGCCGTGCTGGCCGTCGGCGCCGGCCAGGTCCGCTCCGGGCAGCTGACCGCGGGCACGCTGATCGCCTTCCTGCTCTACGTCGATCTGTTCTTCTCGCCGATCCAGCAGCTCTCCCAGGTCTTCGACGGCTATCAGCAGGCCGTCGTCGGCCTCGGCCGACTGCGCACCCTGATGCGCACCCCCGCCGGCACCCCGGCCGCGCCCTCCCCGCGCCCGGTCGGCGCGCTGCGGGGCGAGGTCGAGTTCGACGCGGTGTCCTTCGGCTACGCGGGCGGCGGCGGGCAGGAGGTGCTGCACGGCGTCAGCTTCGCGGTCGCGCCCGGCGAGACCGTGGCCCTGGTCGGCGCGACCGGCGCGGGCAAATCCACCGTGATGAAGCTCATCGCCCGCTTCTACGACCCCACTTCCGGCACGGTCCGGGTGGACGGCCACGACCTGCGCGCCCTCGACCTCGCCGCGTACCGCCGCAGGCTCGGCGTCGTCCCGCAGGAGGCCCATCTGTTCAGCGGCACGGTCCGGGACGCCATCGCCTACGGGCGGCCCGAGGCGACCGACGCCGAGGTGGAGGCCGCCGCCCGGGCGGTCGGCGCCCACGACATGGTCGCCGGCCTCGCGCGGGGCTACCTCCAGCCGGTCGGGGAGCGCGGCCGCAATCTGTCGGCCGGCCAGCGCCAGCTGCTCGCCCTGGCCCGCGCCGAACTCGTCGACCCCGACGTGCTGTTGCTCGACGAGGCCACCGCCTCGCTCGACCTGGCCACCGAGAGCCGGGTGGCCGCCGCCACCGAGGCGCTGACCCGGCGCCGTACCACCCTCGTGGTCGCCCACCGGCTGACCACCGCCGCCCGGGCCGACCGGGTGGTGGTCCTCGACCGGGGGACCGTCGTGGAGAGCGGCACCCACGCCGCGCTGCTCGCGGCGGGGGGACCGTACCGGCGGCTGTGGGACGCCTTCCGGCAGACCGGCGGCGCCGCCACCGTCGACCAGCTCAGCCCGGTCGGGTCCACCGCGGAACCGACCACCGACCACCTTGTGAACGGGAGCGCACGATGACGCAGTACCGCCCCTTCGGACGTACCGGCGTGCAGGTCAGCCCGCTGTGCCTGGGCGCCATGATGTTCGGCCCTCGGGGCAATCCGGACCACGCCGACAGCATCCGGATCATCCACCACGCCCTGGACTCGGGCATCAACTTCGTGGACACCGCGGACGTCTACTCGGCCGGCGAGTCCGAGACCATCGTCGGCAAGGCGCTGGCCGGCGGCCGCCGGGACCATGTGGTGCTCGCCACCAAGTTCCACGGCAGCCTCGGCACCGACCCGAACGAGAAGGGCAACTCCCGCCGCTGGATCGTCAAGGAGGTCGAGAACAGCCTGCGCCGCCTGGGCACCGACTGGATCGACCTCTACCAGGTGCACCGGCCGGAGCCCGACACCGACTTCGACGAGACCCTGGGCGCCCTGACCGACCTGGTACGGCAAGGCAAGATCCGCTACATCGGCACCTCCACCTTCGAGCCGTCGGCGATCGTCGAGGGCCAGTGGATCGCCGAGCGGCGCGGCCGGGAGCGGGTGGTCGCCGAACAGCCGCCGTACTCGCTGCTGGCCCGCGGCATCGAGCGCGAGGTGCTGCCGGTCGCCCAGCGGTACGGCCTCGCGGTGCTGTCCTGGTCCCCGCTGGCCGGGGGCTGGCTCTCCGGGCGCTACCGCAAGGGCGCCGACCAGCCCGCCTCCAGCCGCGCGCAGCGGCAGGCGGCCCGCTTCGACATCGGCTCGCCGGAGAACGCGGCCAAGCTCGCCGCCGCCGACGCGCTCGCCGAACTCGCCGACGAGGCCGGGCTGACGCTGGTGCAGCTCGCGCTCGCCTTCGTCCTCGAACACCCGGTGGTCACCTCGGCGATCATCGGGCCGCGTACGTTTGAGCAGTTGGAGAGCCAGCTCGGCGCCGACAAGATCACGCTGAGCCGTGACGTGCTCGACCGGATCGACGAGATCGTGCCGCCGGGCACCAACCTCTCGGCGCGCGACGCCGGTTACACCCCGGCCGTGCTCACCGAGCCGGGCCTGCGCCGCCGGGGCGGCCGCTGACGCGACGCCGGTCCGGGCGCCGGAAACGCCAACGCGCCGCCCACGAGCCGCTGTTCACGGTTCGCGGGCGGCGCGCGGCCGGCCGGTCAGGCGGCCGGCTGTCCCCAGGCGTCGGCCAGCAACTCGAAGGAACGGACCCTGGAGTCGTGGTCGTGGGTGATCGTGGTGACCAGCAACTCATCGGCCTGCGTGGCCTGTTGCAGCACCCGCAGCCGCTCGGCCACCGCCTGCGCGGTGCCGGTGAACTGGGTACGCACCCGGTCGTCGACCAGCGCCCGCTCCTCGTCCGTCCACTCGTGCGCGGCGGCCTCCTCCGGCGTCGGGAACGGGATCGCGCCCTGCCCGGAGCGGATGCTGTGCACCCACAGGGCGTACGGCGACGCCAGATGCCGGGCGGTCTCCTCGTCCTCGGCCACCACCACATCGGCGGAGACCAGCACATGCGGCCGCTCCAGCGCCTCGGAGGGCACGAACGCCTTGCGGTACGCCTCCACCGCCTCCAGCACGGCCGCCGGACTGACGTGGTAGTTCGCCCCGAACGGCAGCCCCAGCGCGCCCGCGGCCTGCGCGCTCGCCCCCGCGCTGCTGCCCAGGATCCACAGCTGGAGGTCCGCGCCCTCACCGGGCAGCGCGTGCGCCTCCAGGCCCTCCGGGGTGCGGTGGTCACCGCGGATCAGCGCCTGGATCTGGTCCACCTGGTCCCGGTACTCCGGCAGGTCGGCGCCCGGGAACTGCACCAGCTGGATGTAGCGGGTGAGCAGCGGGGAGCCGATCAGCCGGCTGAAGTCGTACGGCGCCGGGATCAGCAGACCCTCCGGGGTCCAGCGGTCCTCGACGTGCTTGGGCGCCGGGCGGGAAACCGCGGGCGCGCCCTTCCCGTCCTTCGCGCCCGGCTGGCGGAAGCCGGAGCGGCCGAGCCCGAGGTCGATCCGGCCGGGGAAGAGGGCGTCGAGCAGCCCGAACTCCTCGACCACCGACAGCGGGGTGCGGTGCCCGAGCTGCACCGCGCCGGCCCCCACCCGTATCCGCTCGGTGGCCGACGCGACGAGCTGGATCAGCAGCGCGGGCGAGATCCCGGCCACGCCGGTGGCCAGATGGTGTTCGGCCGACCAGTATCTGGCGTATCCGGCGGCCTCCGCGCGCTGCGCGAGATCCACCGTGTTGCGCAGCGCCTGCGCCGGGGTGGAGCCCGAGCTGATCGGGGACAGATCGAGTACGGACAGCGGTACGGCCGGGGTTTCGGGCTGTGCGGGAACGCTCATGCGGCGCCGCCTTCCTGGTTCGTGGTGTGCGCGGCGCCGTTCCGCGCCTCGACGAGGTCGGTCGCGGCCTCGGTCGGGCTGAGCGCGGTCGGCCCCCAGGCGAACGGCGGGTCCGGGATCTCCTTGCGGAGCACCGGCGCGATGTCGGACTGGAAGAGCTCCAGCGTGCTGCGGTGCTGGGCGTCGGTCAGTCCGCTGGCGTCGGCGTGCAGATGCAGCACGGAGTGGCCGAACTGCTCGTGGTAGCGGTGCACCTTCTCGATGACCTGCTGCGGACTGCCGATCAGCGCGGAGCTGCGCTCGACGAAGTCCTCCAGGGTCGGGAAGACCGGCTCGGCGCCCAGCTTCTTCTGGAAGGCGAGATGGCCCTCGAAGACCGGCCGGTAGGCGGCGATCGCCTCCTGCGAGGTGCGGGCCGCGTAGTAGCCCGCCGAGCCCGCGCCGACCGTGGCCAGCGCCGGGTCGTGGCCGTACGCCTCCCACTGCTGCCGGTAGTAGCGGATCAGCTCGGCGTAGGGCTCGATCGGGTTGGTGACGTTCGCCGAGAACAGCGGGTCGCCGTACCGGGCGGCCAGGTCCACCGACTCACGGCTGGTGGCGCTGCCGTGCCAGACCCGGATCGGCTGCTGGAGGGGGCGCGGCCACACCTCGGCCTCGTCGAGCGAGGGGCGGAAGCGCGGCTGCGCGGTGACCTTGTCCTGCCGCCAGACCTGCCGGAACAGCTCGTAGCTCTCCGCGTTGCGGTCCCACTGGTCCTCGGTGGAGACATGGAAGAGCTCGCGCTGCGCCGAGCCGTTGCCCTTGCCGATGATCAGCTCCAGGCGGCCCTCGGCGAGATGGTCGAGAGTGGCGTAGTCCTCGAAGGCGCGCACCGGGTCGAGCAGGCTCAGCGTGGTCACCGCGGTGAACAGCCGGATCCGCGAGGTGAGCGCGGCGATGTGGCTGAGCACCACCGGCGGCGAGGAGGAGATGAACGGGCGCTCGTGCCGCTCGCCGACGCCGAAGCCGTCGAATCCCAGCTCCTCGGCGAGCAGCGCGTTGTCGATGACCTCGCGGAAGCGGTCGCCGGTCGACTTCTTGACCCCGGTCACCGGGTCGGGCGCGTGCACGATCAGGGTGATGGAGAGGAACTTCACGAGGCGGCCTCCTGGCTCTCGGCGTCGGACAGCTCGGGTGTGCGCAGGCCCAGGTGGTCGCGGAGAGTGCTGCCCTCGTAGTCGTGCCGGAAGACTCCGCGCTCCTGGAGCAGGGGGACGACGGTGTCGGCGAAGGCGTCGAGGCCGCCGGGCGTGATGTGCGGGACGAGGATGAAACCGTCGCTCGCGTCGGCCTGCACGAAGTCGTTGATCGTCGCGGCGACCGTGGCGGGCGAGCCGATGAAGTTCTGACGGTTGGTCGTGGTGATGATCAGATCGCGGATCGACAGGTTCTGGGCCTCCGCCAGCTCCCGCCACTCGCGCGCGACGGTCAGCGGATCACGGACCATCCGTACGCTGGCCCGGCCGCGGGCCACGGTGTGCTCACCGGGGTCCGGGTCGATCTCGGGCAGCGGCCCCTCGGGGTCGTACGCCGACAGGTCGCGGTTCCACACCTGTTCCAGCAGCTTGATCGCGGTCTGACCGCTGACCTGGGCGCGGCGCACCTCGCGGGCCTTGTCCTGGGCCTCGGCGTCGGTGTCGCCGAGCACGAAGGTGGCCGCGGGCAGGATCAGCAGCTCGTCGCGGGAACGGCCGTACTTCGCCAGCCGGCCCTTGACGTCGGAGTAGAACGCCTGTCCGGCATCCAGGGTGGCGTGCCGGCTGAAGATCGCGTCGGCGGAGGCGGCGGCGAACTCCCGGCCGTCACCGGAGTCGCCGGCCTGGAAGATCACCGGACGGCCCTGCGGGCTGCGCGGCACATTGAACCGGCCGGCGATGTCGAAGTGCTCGTCCTTGTGACGGAACGTTCCTGCTTCGGAGTCGGCCAGGAAGCGGCCCGACTCCTTGTCGGCGACGATCTCGTCACCGCGCCAGGAGTCGAACAGCTCCCCGGTGGTCTCCAGGAACCGCTGGGCGCGCGAGTAGCGGTCGCCCTGCGCGAGGAAGCCGCCGCGCCGGAAGTTCTCGCCGGTGAAGGCGTCCCAGGAGGTGACGACGTTCCAGGCCGCGCGTCCGGCCGACAGGTGGTCGAGACTGGCGAACTGCCGGGCCACCTCGTAGGGCTCGTTGAAGGTCGAGTTGATCGTGCCGGTCAGGCCGATCCGCTCGGTGACGGCCGCGAGCGCGGCGAGCACGGTGAAGGTGTCGGGGCGGCCGACCACGTCCAAATCGTAGATCTCCCCGCCCTGTTCGCGCAGGCGCAGGCCCTCGGCGAGGAAGAGGAAGTCGAACTTGGCGCGCTCGGCGGTCCGGGCGAAGTGGGCGAAGGAGCTGAACTCGATGTGGCTGCCGGCCTCGGGGTCACTCCACACGGTGGTGTTGTTGACGCCGGGGAAGTGGGCCGCGAGATGGATCTGCTTGACGGGCTTGCTCATGGCGTTCCGGTCCTTCGGGTCAGACGCCCGCGGGGGCATAGCGGTTGGCGGGCCGGGAGAGCCCGAGCAGGCCGCGCAGGGTGTCGGCCTCGTAGGAGCGGCGGAAGGCGCCGCGCGCCTGGAGCTCCGGCACCAGACCGCGGGTGATCCCCCGCAGGTCGTGGTCGGCGTCGGCCGGGCGCAGCCGGAAACCGGTCAGCCCGCCCTGCCGCAACTCCAGCAGCAGATCCGCCAGTTCGGCGGGGGTGCCGGCGAAGATCAGCGCGTCGCTGGTCCAGGGGGCGTCGAGCAGCGCGTCCAGCCGCTCCCGGCGGGCCCGCGCGGTCTCCCGGTCCTCGTCCAGGAAGACCACCAGGTCGCCGAAGACATGCACGGTCTCCCCGGCCCGGCCCGCGCTCTCCTGCTCGGCGCGGATCTCCGCGACGATCTCGGCGGCCTGCGCGGTGTCCTTCGGGGTCACGAAGCCGATGTCCGCCGAGCGCGCCACCAGCCGGTACGGCACGGTCGCGTGCGCCAGCGCGGTCACCAGCGGCTGGCCCTGCGGCGGGCGGGGCGTGATCGAGGGGCCCTTGACGCTGAAGTGCCGTCCCTCGAAGTCGATGTAGTGCAGCTTGTCGCGGTCCACGAACCGGCCGGTCGCCACATCACGGATCTCCGCGTCGTCCTCCCAGCTGTCCCACAGCCGGCGGACCACCTCGACATAGTCGGCGGCCTCGTCGAACAGCTCCCCGATCAGCTCCTGCACCTGCGGCGTGTTGAAGTCCTCGACCACCGGAAGCGGCGGCAGCACCCGGCGGCCGAAGTGCGCGGCCGTGTGCGGCTGCGCCGCGACCTGCACCCGCAGCCCGGCCCGGCCGGTGCTCACATAGTCCAGCGTGGCGATCGCCTTGGAGAGGTGGAAGGGCTCGGTGTGCGTGGCGATCAGCGTCGGGACCAGACCGATCCGGTGGGTCAGCGGCGCCACCCGGGCCGCGACGAGCACGGCGTCGAGCCGGCCGCGCACCTGGTCGGTGCGCTCGTCGGGCGTGAACGGGCTGTCGGACTGCAGGGCGAGGGAGTCCTCGAAGGTGACGAAGTCGAGCAGCCCGCGCTCGGCTTCGAGCACGGCGTCGGCCCAGTAGGCGGCGTCGAACAGCTCACGGGGGCGGGCCCCTGGCTCCCGCCAGGCGGCGGGGTGCCAGCCGGCGTCCTGGAGCGCGACGGCCAGGTGCAGCGGGGAGGTCTCGGAGGAAGCAGCGGTCTCGGAGGTGTCAGAAGTCGCCGGAGAAGGGGACGACGGGTTTGCGGACATGCGAAGGGGTGCCTTTCTCGATCAACCGGAGGCGAACGCGACCGCGCCGGCACATACGCATGCGGGCGTACGGCGGCATGGATGGGGAAAGCGGTCGCGGCGCGGGGGAGTGCGATCAGCGGCAACAGAGTGCGCCGGCCACCCGCTGGAGGTCGATGTGCTGACGCCCGTAGAGGCGCACGAGGGGCCCGCTCGGTGCGAGGACACGCACGGAGGCGGGCGGGAAGGCGCTCTGCGGCCGGACGGCCGGGTGCGCGGCGGCCGGGCGGGGGACGGAACCGCGGAGCACTGCTCGCACTGCCGTCACCCCCTGTCCGGACCTGATGGTCCCTGCTCCGGCGACGCTAACCCGCGGGAACTCCCGCGCGCAATCCCCTTCCGACGGGCGGGACGGCGCCGCCCGTCGGACGGTTCTCGGCAGCATCTAGGCGCCGATCTCGATGACGATCTTGCCGCGGGCGTGGCCCTCTTCGACCGCGCGCAGCGCCTGGTCCGCCTCGTCGAACGGGAAGGTGCCGGTGACGAACGGGTCGAGGGCGCCCTCGACCACCAGCCGGGCCACCTCGTCCAGCACCTCGGCGTTGCGCTTGCGCAGTACCGGCGCGCCGCCCAGCTCCGCGACGGTGGTCCGGTCGGCGGCGCTGATCAGCCGCGCCGGGTCGACGACCAGGGGCGCGGCCTCGCGCAGCGCGTCCCCGCCCACCAGGTCGTAGATCGCGTCGATCCCGTCGGGCGCGGCCGCCCGCACCAGATCGGCGGAGCCCGGGCCGTACGGCACGTGCACCGCGCCCAGCGACTCCACGAACTCCTTCTTCGCCGGGCTCGCGGTGCCGATCACGGTCAGCCCGTCGTGCCGGGCGATCTGCGCCGCGGCCACCCCGACCCCGCCGCCGATCCCGGTGATCAGCAAGGTCGCGCCCTTGGGCAGGTCCAGCTGCCTGATCCCGTCGTACGCGGTGGCCGCCGCGACCGGCAGCGACGCCGCGTCCGCCCAGGACACCTCGGCGGGCTTGTGCGCGGTGATGTCGACCGGGAAGAGCGCGTACTCGGCGTAGGACCCGGCGACCGGGTTGCCGAACACCTCGTCACCGACCGCGAACTCCCCGACCCCCTCGCCGACTTCCACCACGACGCCCGCGGCCTCGCTGCCGAACACCGCCGGCAGGTCGGAGGCCGACGAGCCGATCGGGAGATAGCCGTTGCGCCGCTTCCAGTCCACGGGGTTGACGGCCGTGGCCCGGACCGCGACCAGCAGCTGGCCGGGGCCGGGCACCGGGCGCGGCAGGTCGGTGAAGGTCTCGTTCTCGGGGCCGCCGAAGGCGGTGTACACGTATGCGAGGGGCATGGTCAGTTCCTCGGGTCGGGGTCGGATGAAGGGACATGGGCGTCATGGGCGGCCCACAGCTCCGCGCGGCCGACCAGGCCGACCGCGCGGCCGTCGCGCAGCACCACGGCGGTGCGGTGCCGCTCGCCGAGCGCGCCGAGGGCCGCGGAGACCGGCTGCCCGACGCCCACGGCCGGCAGCGGCGCGGCCAACAGGCCGTCCACCGGCTCGTCCGGGCGGGCCCGGCCCGCCGCGAGCGCGGCCTCAGCCTCGGCCAGATCGAGCGAGCCGAGCACTTCGGTCGCGCCGACCCCGTAGGGCCGCTCGGTCCGGGGGAGCACGACCGGCAGCGCGGTCACGACGTTACGGGGCAGCGGGCGGGCCAGGTCCAGCGCCTCGCCGAGGGACGTCCCGGACGGCACGGTCACCAGCCGCCCGGCCCACCCCGGTTCGGCCTCCAGCACGGACCGCACGGTCGGCCCGGTGTCGTCGGGGCCGCGCGGCTCCTCCAGGAAGCCCCACGCCCGCAGCCAGTCGTCGCTGTGCAGCCGGGACAGATACGAGCGGCCCGAGTCCGGCAGCAGCACCACCACGAGGTCGTCGGGGCCCAGATCGCGGGCCACCCGCAGCGCCGCCGCCACCGCCGTGCCCGAGGACGGACCGGCAAGCAGCCCTTCCTCGCGGGCCAGCCGGCGGGCGGTCAGCAGCGACTCGCGGTCCGCGACCCGCTCGAAGCGGTCCACGACCCCGGGGTCGTACGACTGCGGCCACAGGTCCTCCTCCGTCCCCGGGTGGACGAAGTGGCCGATGCTCTCCACGTAGTACGGGCTGCCGTCGCCGCCGGAGAACACCGACGCCTCCGGGTCCGCGCCGACCACGGTGACCTTGCCGTCCGAGACCTCGTGCAGAAAGCGCCCGGTGCCGCTGATCGTGCCGCCGGTGCCGACCCCGGCCACGAAGTGCGTCACCCGGCCGCCGGTCTGCGCCCAGATCTCGGGTCCTGTGGTCCGCACATGCGCCGCCGGATTGGCGGGATTGTCGTACTGGTTGGCCAGCCAGCCGCCGGGAATCTCCTCGGCCAGCCGCCGTACGACATGGAACAGATGGTCCGGGTGCTCCTTGGGCAGCGCCGTCGGGGCGAGCACGACCTCGGCGCCGTACGCCCGCAGGATGTCGGACTTCTCCGGGGCGGACCGGTCGGAGACCCCGGCGATCACCCGGTAGCCGCGTCTGCGGCCCACCAGGGCCAGGCCGATCCCGGTGTTGCCCGAGGTCGCCTCGATGATCGTGCCGCCCGGCCGCAGCGAGCCGTCGGCCTCCGCGGCCTCGATCATCGACAGCGCGGCCCGGTCCTTGACGCTGCCGCCCACGCCCAGGAACTCGACCTTGGCGTAGACCGGCGTGGCCAGGCCCGCGCCCAGCCGGGAGAGCCGGAACAGCGGAGTGTCGCCGATCGCGTCCTCGACCGACTCGTGGACGGTCACCGTCCGCCGTCCAGGGCGGTCGCGGTGTCCAGGGCGTCGTCGGGGACGCGCAGGAAGTGGAAGAGGGTGGTCCGGCGCAGGGTGAAGCCGATCGCCTGGTAGAGCCGTATGGCGTTGGTGTTGACCGCCGCCGCGTGCAGGAACGGTGTCTCGCCCCGGCCCCTGATGCCGGCCGCGACATGCCGTACCAGCCGGGTGGCCAGCCCCTGGCCGCGGAAGCCCTCGTCGGTGCAGACCGCGCTGATCTCGGTCCAGCCCGGCGGGTGCAGCCGCTCGCCGGCCATCGCGACGAGCCGGCCCTCGCGGCGGATGCCGTAGTACGCGCCCAGCTCGACGGTCCGCTCCCGGAAGGGGCCCGGCTTGGCCCGGGCCACCAGGTCCAGCATCTCCGGTACGTCGTCGGGGCCCAGCAGCAGCGCCTCCGGGTCGGACTCGTCGCGCAGCGAGGTCGCCACCAGCTGGACGCCCTGACCGGACTCGCCGGTCGACCAGCCGTCGGGCAGGGTGCGCACCCCGGTGAGCGCGAAGGTGTTGCCGGGGCCGACCAGCCGGGCCAGATCCGCCCAGGAGTGCGGGTCGGAGGCGTCGGCGATGGCGGTGAAGGGCGACACGTCGGTCTGGTAGCGGGCGGCGGAGCCGACGATCTCGGCGAGGTGCCGGTGCGGCCCGGTCATCGCGGCCCAGGCCGGATTGTCCAGGACATGCGCGCCGATCAGCTCCTCCTCGTCCTGCGGAAGGGGCTCGTGCGGTGGCTGAAGGCTGGTCGACATGGTCGCCGTGTTTCTCCGTTCCGTTCCCGGTGCGCGTCGCGATCACCGTGGCGAATCACCATTGCGAACCGGAATCCGCCCGCGGAAAATCCCGCGGGCGGATTCCGGGTCCTTACGAGTTGGTCAGCGGCAGGCCGGGCGGGTTGATCTGGGAGGTGGGCACCGCCTCGTTGCTGAGGTTCCAGGCATCCAGCCACTTCGCGTACTGGCCGTTCTTGATCAGGTAGTTGATCGCGTCGGCGAGCGGCTTGACCAGGCCGCTGTCCTTCTTGGTCGTCGCGCAGATCAGGCCCTGAAGCTCCGCTCCGGCGCCGGAGAACGTCCCCGCGCTGCGGGTGGCCTGCGGCGTGTTCGCGGTCTGGGCGACGTGATAGGCGACACTCGGGTTGGGCGCGAAGTAGGCGTCGATCTTGTGGGAGGACAGCGCCAGGTGGGTGCTGTTGGACTCCTGGAAGTACTTGATCGTGAGCTTCTTGCCCTCAGCCTTGAGCTGCTCCTGCCACTTGAGCAGGATCTTCTCCTGGTTGGTGCCCGCGCCCACCGCGACCGTCTTGCCCGCCAGGCTGCGGTAGGTGCCGTCGAAGGTCCAGGAGTCGTCCTTGTTCACCTCGAAGCCGAGGTTGTCCTGCCGGTAGCTGGCGAAGTCGTACTTCTCCTTGCGCTGCTCGGTGTCGGTGATGTTGGTGATGCCGACATTGGTCTTGCCGCTGTCGATGCCGACGAAGAGGTTGTCCCAGGTGGCGTTGGCCAGCACGGGCTTGAGGCCGAAGACCGCGGCGATCAGCCGGCCCAGGTCCGGCTCGGAGCCGGTCAGCGTCTTCTGGTCGCTGCCGACATAGCCCAGCGGCGCGGAGCCCGCGGGCAGCAGGCCGAGCCCGATGACCAGCTGCTTGCTGTCGAGGACGGACTTGGGCAGCTCGGCCCGGATGGCCGCCACCTCGGGCACGTCGAGGGTGGTCTCCTTGGCGGCGCCGTTGGACAGGGCGCCGACGACGACCTTGCCCTTGGTGTCCGAGGCGGCCGGGGCCGAGGAGCCCGAGTCGCTGTCGCTGCCGCAGGCCGCCAGGCCAAGGGCCAGCGAGGTGACGGCGGCGACGCTCAGGACGAGTCTGGAACGGAAGCGGGGCATGGAAGTGTCCTTGCTCGGAGGTGAGGCGGTCGGAAAAGGCGGGGGGAGGTCGGTCGGCACGGCCGCCACGACGGGGGCGGCCGGGGGAACGGGAAGGACGGGGGAGACCCGGGAGGTCACAGCACCCGGCTGAGGAACTCACGGGTGCGCGGGTGGCTGGGGTGGTTCAGCACCTGCTCGGGCGGGCCCTGTTCGACTACGCGGCCGCCGTCCAGGAAGACGACGGTGTCGGCGACCTCGCGGGCGAAGCCGATCTCGTGGGTGACGACGATCAGGGTGGTGCCGCTGGTGGCCAGGTCCTTGATGACGTCCAGCACCTCGCCGACGAGTTCGGGGTCGAGCGCGGACGTCGGCTCGTCGAAGAGGATCACCCCGGGCTCCAGGGCCAGCGCCCTGGCGATCGCCACCCGCTGCTGCTGACCGCCGGAGAGCTGACGCGGATAGGCGTCGGCCTTGTCGGCGAGCCCCACCCGGTCCAGCAGCGCCCGGCCCAACTCCTGTGCCTGCGCACGGGTCTTGGCACCGGTGGCGATGGGAGCGGCCGTGACGTTGTCGAGCACCGTGAGGTTCGGGAACAGATTGAAGTTCTGGAAGACGAAGCCGATCCGGCGGCGCTGGGCGAGGATCGCCCGCTCGCTGATCTCCTTGAGCCGGCCCCGGTGGTGCCGTACCCCGATCAGCTCGCCGTCCACGCTGACATGGCCGATGTCCAGCTTCTCCAGGTGGTTGATCGCCCTCAGCAGGGTGGACTTCCCCGAGCCGGAGGGGCCGAGGATCACCGTGACCTGGCCGGGCTGCACGGTCAGATCGACCCCGGACAGCACCCGGTTGGCGCCGAACCACTTGTGCGCGTCGTGCACGCTGACCGCCGCGGGCCGCGGCCCGCTCTCGTCCAGTACGGTGCTCATGCCGCCGATCCGATCTCGATACGGGCCCGCAGATTCCGCACCGCGAGCCGGAGTTTCTGCAGCGGTGTCAGCGGCATGGTGCGCAGCGCGCCGCGGGAGTAGTAGCGCTCGACGTAGTACTGGATCACCGACACGATGCTGGTGAGGATCACGTACCAGACCGTCGCGACCAGCAGCAGCGGTACGACGTCGCCCGGGTAGGTGCTGCCCATCGTCTCGACCTTGCCGAACAGGTCGAGCAGCGAGACGTAGAAGACCAGCGAGGTGCTCTTGACCAGGCCGATCAGCTGGTTGACATAGCTGGGGACGATGGCCCGCAGCGCCTGCGGGAAGACGATCCGGGTGAACTGGTAACCGCGGGGGATGCCGAGCGCGTCCGCCGCCTCGTGCTGGCCCTGGTCCACCGACAGCACTCCGGCGCGCACCACCTCGGCGGCGAACGCGGCCTCGTTCAGGCTGAGTCCGACGATCGCGACGACCATGTCGGTGGCCAGCCGCGATTCGCTGAAGTGGACGAAGCCAGGACCGAAGGGCACACCCAGGCTCAACGTCGCGTACAGGGCACTGAAGTTGTAGAGGAAGAGCAGCACCACGATCAGCGGCACCGAGCGGACCAGCCAGATGTACACCCAGCTCACCGTGCGCAGCACCGGGCTGCGCGACAGCCGGGCCAGCGCCAGCACAATCCCGCCGAGCAGCCCGAACAGGGCACTCCAGGCGGCCACTTTGAGGGTGACCACCAGGCCCTCCATGATCACCGGCCGCAGGAACCAGTAGCGGAAGCGGTCCCACTGGAAGAACGGGTTGGTGATCAGTCCGTGCGCGAACTGGGCGACCAGGACCAGCACGATGGCCGTCGCTATCCACCGCAGGGGGTGCCGCAGCGGTATCACCCGCTGGGCGGACAGCGTGTCGGGGGCCTTGTTCCCACCGGGAACCGCGTCGTGCTTGGCCAGGTCGGGGCCCGGCGTGGAGGGCGGGTCGTCGGCGACGACCGCGGAGGCGTCCGCCACGGAGGCGGGAGGGGACGTTTCGCTCATCGGGGAACTCCGGCGCGAGACAGGAGGCCGCACCGCCTCGCGGGGGCGGGGGCCGTGCTGGGGGCGGGGTGGCGACCCTGCGCGCGGTGCCGCACAGCAGGAGCGGGTGTGACGGGGACAGTCCGCGCTTACGGGGACGTCAACAGCAGGACGTCAGCGGGGACATGTCGACGGGCGGACCCCAACAAGGCGTGGGTCGGCCGGAATTCAGCCCTGACAGAGGGCGCTGCTGACACGGAGGAGATCGATGTGCCGGGCCAGGTACGCGGATGCACGGCCGTGACGACGCCACGCTGCCATTCCGGGTCCTGAGTACATCCTGGTCACCATCGTCCGTCTGCCCTTACGGGCCTCGTGTCGGCCGGTGGCCGGATATGTTCCGGCCTGGCCGTAAGTTAGGCAGCCGCCATGCGGTGTGTCAATGTGTCCGGCGACGGAATGCGACGGTTTGCGGTGGTTGTGTCCTCGCGCTTCACACGCCGTTCAAAAACGGGCCCGGGTCAGCCCGCGCGGCGCTTGGACGAGGTCTTCTTCGCGGTGGACTTGGCGGGGGATTTCGCCGCCGACTTGGAGGTCTTCTTCGCGGCCGTCTTCCTGGCCCCGGTCCTCTTCGCCGGCGCCTTGCCGCCGGACGACGTGCCCGGGGACCGTCCGGACCGCCCGGATCGTCCCGACCCGTCCGTCCCCTCCTCGGCCTCTTCCTTCTCTCCTTCGTCCTCTCCGTCCTCTCCGTCCTTCCCGCCCTCCTCGGCCGATGCCGCCCGCTTCGCGGGCGCCTTCTTCGCCGCGGCCTTCTTCCCTCCGCGCCGGCCGAGTTCGGTGACCGTCGCGTCGTCGCCGCCCTCCCCCCGGCCGCCCTTGGCCTGCTCCACCGACGCCTGGAGCGCCGCCATCAGGTCCACCACATTGCCGCCGCGGCCCTCCGTGACCGCCGTCGGCGGCTCGGCCCCTTCCAGCTTCGCGGTGACCAGCGCCTCCACGGCCTGCGCGTACTCGTCGTGGTACTCGGCCAGGTCCGCCTCGCCGAGCGCGTCGATCAGGGTGTCGGCGAGCCTGAGTTCGGAGTCGCTGATCGACACACTGCCCTTGGGCGCCGCGTCCGCCGAGGAGTTCAGCTCGTCGGGCCAGCGCAGCGTCTGCAGCAGCAGGACGTCCTCGCGCGGCCGGATCAGCGCCAGATGCTCGGAGCTGCGCAGCGCGAACTTGCCGACCGCCGCCTTCCCCGACCGCTCCAGCGCCTCCCGCATCAGCACGTACGGCTTGTTCGCCGCGGCCGAGGCGGGGGCGAGGAAGTACGGGGTGTCGAGCTGCATCGAGTCCACGGAGTCCATGTCGACGAAGCCGCTCACCTCGATGGTCTTGGCGGTGGGCAGCGGGAGCGACTTGAGTTCGGAGTCGGTCACCTCGACCAGCTGGTCGTCCGGCGTCTCGAAGGCCCGGCCGATGTCCGACGCGGAGAGCACCTGCTCGTCCAGCTCACAGGTCTTCTGGTAGCGGACGCGGCCCTGGTCGGCCAGGTGGATCTGCCGGAAGCTGATCTTGTGGGTGGAGACGGCGGCTCCGAGCTTGACGGGAATGGAGACCAGGCCGAAGGCCAGGTTCCCCGACCAGACGCTGCGCATGGCGTGTCCTTTTTGTCAGCATATGGGACCTTTATGGTATGCCGATCACCGAGGTCGAGGGCCGCCGGCTGAAGCTCAGCCACCTCGACCGAGTGCTGTGGCCGCGGACCGGCGCCACCAAGGCCGAGCTGCTGCACTACTACGCGGGCGTCGCCGACGCCCTGCTGCCGCACGCCCGGGGCCGGCCGGTCAGCTTCGTGCGCACCCCCGACGGCGTGGACGGCCAGCGCTTCTTCCAGAAGCGGCCGCCCGCGGGAACACCCGACTGGGTGACCGTCTCGCAGACCGTCCGGCACAGCGGCGAGATCATGGAACAGGTCGAGATCGACGACCTCGCCACCCTGATGTGGGCGGGCAATCTCGCCTGCGTCGAGATCCACACCCCGCAGTGGCGGTCCGCCGCGCCCGACGTCGCCGACCGGCTCGTGCTGGACCTGGACCCCGGCGAGGGCCGTACGGTCGTCGACTGCTGCCGGGTCGCGCTGCTGCTGCGCGACCGGCTCGCCGAGGACGGCATCACCGCCTGGCCCAAGACCAGCGGCTCCAAGGGCCTGCACCTGCTCGCCGCCCTGCGCGACGCCGACGCCCGCGCGGCCGGCGCCTACGCCAAACGGGTGGCTCGGGAGCTGGAGGAGCGCCACGGCGACCGGGTGGTGTCCACGATGGCCAAGGCCGACCGTACGGGCCGGGTCTTCATCGACTGGTCGCAGAACTCGGCCAGCAAGACCACGGCGGTCCCCTACACCGTGCGCGCCCGTGCGACACCGACCGTCTCCACGCCGCTGAGCTGGGACGAGGTCGCCGCCGCGGACGACGAGCGGGAGCTGGTCTTCACCATCGAGGACATCCCAGGGCGGCTGGCCGAGGCGGGCGATCTGCTGGCCGGACTGCTCGACCCGGCTACGGCGGCGGCGCTGCCGGGGTGAGGGGGCCGGGCGGGCGGTGGCTCCGGTCGCAGGTGTTCACCGAGGGCCCGGGGGTTACGTCCGGGGTGCTCCGTGCCAGCGCCAGGTCGTCAGCCGCGGGCAGCCGGGCAGTTCGCCGCGGCCGGTCGCCCACAGCAGCGTCGGCCAGGGCGTCGTGTCGGTGGGGGCGTCCGGGAAGAGCCGGTGCAGCGCCCGGGCGCACAGGTCTGTCGGCGGCTCCCACGGCAGGCCGAGCCCCGAGGCCAGGTCATGGGCGTGCACCAGGGTCTCCACGACGCCCATCGCGGCGAAGCCCTCCGGGTCGGAGACGCCGAAGCCGTGGTGCGCGCGGACCTCCGGCGGGGTCGTACGGACCATCGCCGTCAGCAGCGCGCCGCTCGCCTCCAGCACCTGGAGCAGTCCGTCGGGTCCGGCCGTGCGGTCGGCGTAGATGACGTTGGCCGGGCCGCCGGGATCGCGGCGCTCCCAGGAGAAGGGCACCTCCGTGGTCAACGGCGGCTCCTCGGGGCCGAGTTGGGCCGCGTACGCGAAGAGGTCGTCGGCCAGGTGCTCGGCGGTCCGCCAGCAGGTCCAGGTCAGCGTTCCCGCGGGCCGCTCCCAGGCGTCCGCGGGCGCCCCGCGCAGCGCGTCCACGCAGAGGCGGACGGCGAGGCGGACGTCGTCGGCGGTGACGGGGGCGGAGGTGCGATCGGGTGCGTGGCTCATGCCCGGCACCGTAGCCGTCGGCCGGAGCGGGCGCACTTGACTTCCGGGGCGGCGGGTCGGTCCTCGCCCGGGTGATCGGGGACGCGCGGTGACGTCCGCCGGCACGCCGACCGGTCACGGCCCGGGTGAGGGAGCCGTGGACGGGCGGGGTGGGGAGGAGCAGGCCGCGGCGGGCGGCCGATCGGCGAGGGCATACGGTCTACGCAGCCGTCGAGACCCTTGGAAAGGACGTCCGTATGTCCAGCGCCCCCGTGCGGACCGTGTCGCTGCGCGCGGCCGGCACCTGTCTCGTCGTGGAACTCACCGAGCCGGTGCCCAGGGTCCTGCACTGGGGAGCGGACCTCGGCGAGCTGTCCGACGGCGATCTCGCCGCGCTCGGTCTGACCGCCGAGGCCGCCGTCCTCCACAGCGCCCTGGACATTCCCCGGCGCTTCACCGTCTGGCCCACCGAGGCCGACGGCTGGTCCGGCACGCCCGCCCACCACGGACACCGCGCGGGGGCCGCCACCGCCCCGCGGCTGACCACGACCGGCACCTCGTACCGTCAAGGCGAGGCGGGCGGCGGCGAGTTGACGATCGCGCTGACCGACCCGGCCGCCGGACTCGACATCAGCCTCGGCTACCGGCTCGAACCCTCCGGCGTGCTCGCCGTCCAGGCCGCGCTGACCCGGCGGGCCGACGCGGACCCGGACCCGGCGCCGTACGACCTCGCGCACGTCACCGCGCTGCTGCCGCTGCCCCGCAGGGCCACCGAGATCCTCGACTTCACCGGCAAGTGGAGCCGGGAGCGCTCCCCGCAGCGCCGCCCGCTCGCCCACGGCACCTGGACCCGCGAGGTGCGGCGCGGCAAGCCGGGCGCGGACTCGCCGTATCTGCTCACCGTCGGCGTCCCCGGCTTCGGCTTCCGCGCGGGCGAGGTGTGGGGGCTGCACGTGGCCTGGAGCGGCGACCAGCGCTACCTGGTCGAACAACTCCCCGAGGGGGCCGGTGTCCACGCCTCCGTGCTCGGCGGCGGCGAACTGCTGCGGTCCGGCGAGATCCGCCTCGCCCCCGGCGCCACCTACCGCACCCCCGTCTGCCACTTCGCCTGGTCCGACGGCGGCCTCGACGGACTCGCCGGCCGCTTCCACGACCTGCTGCGCGCCCGTCCCGGCCATCCGCGCGGCCCGCGCCCGCTGGTCCTCAACAGTTGGGAGGCGGTGTACTTCGACCACGACCACGACCGGCTGCTGCGGCTCGCCGAACGCGCGGCCGAGGTCGGCGTCGAGCGCTTCGTGCTGGACGACGGCTGGTTCAGCGGCCGCCGCTCCGACCGCGCGGGCCTCGGCGACTGGACGGTCGACCCGGTGGTGTGGCCGGACGGGCTGACCCCGCTGGCCGACCATGTGCGGTCGCTGGGCATGGAGTTCGGGCTGTGGGTCGAGCCGGAGATGGTCAACCCCGACTCCGGGCTGGCCCGTTCGCACCCCGACTGGGTGCTCGGCCCCGCCGCGGGCCTCGGCCCCACAGCCCGCCACCAGTACGTCCTGGACCTCGCCAACCCCGAGGTGTGGACGTATCTGCTGGACGCCCTCGACGCGTTGGTGCGGACGTACGGCATCGCCTTCCTCAAGTGGGACCACAACAGGGAACTCCACGAGGCCGTGCGCGGGCCCGCCGACCGGCCGGTCGCGCACGCCCAGGTGACCGCCCTCTACCGGCTGCTCGACGCGCTCAGGGAACGCCACCCCGGGCTGGAGATCGAGAGCTGCGCCAGCGGCGGCGGCCGGATCGACCTCGGCATCCTTTCCCGTACCGACCGGGTGTGGACCTCGGACTGCAACGACCCCGTCGAACGGCAGTCGATCCAGCGCTGGACCGGTCAGTTGCTGCCGCCCGAACTCGTCGGCGCCCATGTCGGCCCCTCGCCCAGCCACACCACCGCCCGGGCCAGTAGCGACACCTTCCGGCTGACCACCGCGCTCTTCGGGCACGCCGGCATCGAGCAGGACCTCACCGCGCGCACCCCGGCGGAGCTGGCCCGGATCACCGCGTGGAGCGCGCTCTACCGCGAGCTGCGCCCGCTGCTGCACGGCGGCCGTACGGTCCGCGCCGACCTGGGGAGCGAGGCGACGCTGCTGCACGGCGTGGTGGCCCACGACGGCTCGGCGGCGCTCTACTGCTGGGCGCGGGTGGCCACTTCGCCCGAGGGACAGTCCGGCCGGATACCCCTGCCGGGGCTCGCGGCGGAGGCGCGCTACCGGGTCCGGGTCCGTACCGACCTCGGGCTGCCCGCGCTGCACCAGAGCGCGGGGCCGGCGTGGCTGACCGAGGCGATCGACGGGTGGGTGACGCTGCCGGGGGCGGTGCTCACGGTGGCCGGGGTGCCGATGCCGACGCTCGATCCCGAGCAGGCGCTGCTGATCGAGGTGCGGCGGGCTGACTGAGCGGGAGGCGCGAACACGCCCGGCGATGCGGGCAGTTGAGCGGCTTCGCGGTCACCGGGCCGATCAGGGCCGATCAGGGCCGGAAGTCGGACCCGCCGCGAGCGGCTAGCTGCCGCTGGCGAGCCGGGCCCAGACGGTCTTGCCGGCCGACGCCGCCGGTGAGTGCCCCCAGCTTTCGCTGAGTTCGGCCACGATGTGCAGTCCGCGGCCCGACTCGGCGAAGGGATCGGGGTCGGAGGGCGCGGGCAGTGCGGGGCTGGGGTCGGAGACCGCGCACACCACGGCGCGGTCCATCCGGAGGAGGGTGATCCAGGCCGCCGTGTACGGCGACCGGTGCGAAACGGGCGGCTGGAGCGCGTGGGTGACGGCGTTCGCCACTAACTCGGCCGCGATGGTGGTGGCGTCGTCCACCAGATCCGCGAGCTGCCAGTTCGTCAGCGTGCTGCGCAGAAAACGCCGGGTGCGGGTGACACTGACCGGTGTGGCGTCGAAGCGCAGTGCGGCGAAGCCGTCCTCGCGCACGCCCTCCCCGCCCGAGCCCGTAGGGCCGCCCCACACGCCAGGACCGTCCCGTAAGAAGACGTCAAGCGATGTGAAGTGCCGTTCAGTCAATGACAGTTGACGTCGCCTGGGAGGTTCCGTCTCGGTGTCGAACGACTGGGCGGTCATGCGGTTCACCCCTCCGAGCGAAGCTGCTGTGCACGCATCGAGATCACTGTGCGACTGACAGTATCGTCTGATCTCACCCGTGGATGCAATTGCATCGGAAATTGCATCCGCAAGTGCTCGGTGGGGTACGTGTGTACCCATCGTGGTCTGTGATGCGGATGCAGACCGCGAGTTGGCGACTCATGAGGGAGTGATGCCGAGTGCAGCAGTTCGACAACGGCGTGCAGGCCAGTTCGATCGCCGGCGCCCAGTGGATCAAGAGCGGCCGCAGCAATCCGAGCGGCAATTGCGTCGAGGTGGCCGCGCTGGCGGACGGCAGCATCGCGGTGCGCAACTCCCGGCACCCCGACGGCCCCGCCCTCGTCTACACCCGGGCGGAGATCACCGCGTTCGTCGAGGGCGCCAGGGACGGTGACTTCGACGCGTTCACGGCCTGAAGTCGGCCGATAAACACCGTCGTTAGGCGGTAGCGACGGGCTCCCCGGTGCAATACTGGCCCCGGTCACGTATCAGCCTGGGAGCCCGCATGCCCTCTTCGCCGCAGCCAGTCTCACCCATACAACTGCTTGAACGCCGCCCCGACATGGGGTCGAAGGCCATGGCACGCGTACTCGGCAACTATCTGCGTGCGCTGCGCGAGGCCCAGGGGCTGAGCCCCAACCAGGCGGGTTCGCACATCAGAGCGCACGCGTCGAAGATCAGCCGTATGGAGACCGCCCATGTCTCGCTGAAGGTACGCGATGTCGAGGACCTGCTCGACCTCTACGGCGTCGACCCCAAGGAGCGCGCCGAGATCACGGCGATGGTGCAGCGCTCCGCCCGCCCCGACTGGTGGCAGCCGTACGGTGAGGTCGTCCCGGACTGGCTGCAGGGGCTCATCGGCCTGGAGCGCGACGCCCATGTCATCCGCACCTACGAGACACAGTTCGTGCCCGGTCTGCTCCAGACGCCCGCCTATGCGGACGCCGTCGTCTACAGCGGGCACCGGCTCGAGCCCCAGCACGAACGGGAGCAGCGGGTCGCCCTGCGGCTGGAGCGCCAGCGGCGGATGACCGAGCCCGGCGCTCCCGTGCTGTGGGCGCTGATCGACGAGGGCGTGCTGTACCGCCCGGTCGGCGGTCCGCAGGTGATGCGGGAGCAGCTGAAGTATCTGCTCGATGTGCTGCGGGCACCGGGCGTACGGCTCCAGATCGCCTCCTGGGCGGCCAGCGCCCAAGCCACGCCGGGCGCCGCCGTCACGTATCTGCGCTTCGCGCAGGGCTTTCTGCCCGACGTGGTGTACCTGGAGCACATGACCAGCGCGGTCTATCTGGACCGGCTGGAGGACCTGGACAAGTACCGCGCCGCGCTCGACGAGCTGAGTGCCCTCGCGGCGACTCCCGCCGCGAGCCGGGTCATGCTGGAAGAGGCCCTGCACCGCTACGAGTGATCGCTCGGTACAGGGCCTTCTCGGCGCGTCACGGGAACCGGACGGACCGGTGGACGTACCGTCGGGTGACGTCCACGGGCACGCTCAGCCCAGACGGGCCACTCCGCCGAACTCGATCCACTCCTCGCCGGGCTGCTTGAGCGCGAGGTCGTTGTCGGGCCGCCAGGTGGAGACCTCCACCAGACCGGGTTCCAGGATCTCCAGACCGTCGAGGAAGTCGCGCACGTCCTGCTCGCGCCGCACCTCGCCCCACTGTCCGCCGGTGGACTGGTCCATGAACTCGGTGACCGCCCGCCGGGTCTCGGGGTCCTCGCTGACCAGCTGGCAGACGACCATGTAGCTGCCGGGCGGGAGCCGGCGGGCGACGCGGTGGATGACGCCCGAGGGGTCGTCGCGGTCCGGGATGCAGTGCAGCACCGACACGAAGAGCGCGGCGACCGGCTCGTCGAGGTTTATCAGGCGCTTGACCTCCGCGCTCTCCCATATGGCGTCGGTGTCGCGCATGTCCGCCTGTATGACGGCCGTGTTCTCGTTCTGCTCCAGCAGCGCCCGGCCGTGGGCGAGGACTATCGGGTCGTTGTCGACGTACACGACCCGGGCGTCGGGGTGGATCCGCTGGGCGACCTCATGGACGTTGTCCTGGGTCGGAAGGCCCGATCCGTGGTCGACGAACTGCTTGATGCCGTAGTCCTCGGCCAGTACGCGCACCACGCGGCGCAGGAACTGACGGTTGTTCAGGGCGAGGACCTTGGTGCTCGGAACCTGCTGGAGTAACTGTTCGGTGGCCTCTCGGTCGGCCGGGTAGTTGTCCTTTCCGTTGAGGAGGAAGTCGTACATGCGGGCCACACTGGGCACCGTCACGTCGATCTTGTCGGTCAGCGGTGTGTCCCCGTATGGCATAGGACCCCTCATGACATCTCGACTCTGCGTAGTGCTGCAATTGCAGGACCGCTCACATCCTAGGGAGGGATGATCCGCTGGTCGAGACTGTGGCCGAAGCTCGTTACGCGGCACACCCGTTGGAGGAGGAGCCGCCGGAGCTGCGGGGGAGCGCGACCTTCACGTCGAGGCCGCCGGGGCCCGCGTGCGCGCCGGTGAGCCGCGCGCCCGAGGGCAGTCCCGGCACGGTCACCGTACGCGGTCCCAGCCGGCTCGCGAGGGACGCGCCGCCGCGCACGGTCTCCAGCCGGTCCACCGGGATCTCCTGACCGAGCACGGAGACACTGGTCGGCGTGACGGTCACGCTGTCGGCGGTCGTGGTCGTGCGGGTGTGCACGGTGACCGGCAGCGGGAGGCCGGCGAACGTACCGGTGAGGGTGAGGCCGCGGTCGTCGTGGCCGGGCCTGAGGCCCGCCGCGGCTCCGCCGAGCCGCTTGCGCAGCTGGTCGTAGCCGATGGTGGCGGTGGCCGTGCCGCCGCTCATGGCGCCCCTGATCGTGACGTCGTGCAGATCGGCCGCGACGGACATGCTCGTGCCGTCGCGGCGTACGTCCTCGGCGCTGATGTGGACCGTGCCCAGCTCTCCGGTGAGCAGCCGCAGCCCGGCCAGCGCCCCGGTCAGGCTCGCGGAGACCGGACCGGTGGGACGCAGCTTGCAGCTTGCCGCCTCGGCGATGCGGTGGCCGGCGAAGCGCTCCAGCAGCAGATCGGCGGTGCCCGCCACCGCGACGGCGGTGGCGAGCGCGCCCGCGGTGACCAGCAGCGCCCGGCGCCTGCGGGCGCGGGGGCGCCGCTGGTCACGGGCCCGGGGGTCGGGCTTCTGGAGGTCGACTGCCACTCCGACAGCGTAATCGGCGGGGAGGCGAGTGCGGGGGTGGCGCCCGGGCGGTAGGGCGGCCGGCGCGGCGCCCGGAGGGCCGGGGCGGGTCGCGGGGGACGGTGGAGGGCCGCCGCCGTCCCCCCGTGCGGACGGCGCCGGCCCCGGCCCGTTCAGCCGACCGCGCGGCAGGTCAACTCGCGGGATAGCTCACGATGTTGACCGGTACGGTGTCCACGCCCTGCGCCGGGCCGCCGTAGTTGTTGATCACGTTGTCGATCACACCGGCGCCGTTGAGGGAGACGGTCAGCAGGTCGTGGAACTTCACACCCGACCGGACCGGGGCCTCGAAGCTGTGGGCGGTGTGGATCGTCGGGTTCACATTGAAGTAGCAGTAGGAGCCCAGACCCCAGCCCTCGTGGTGCTTCACGGAGTCGGCGACCTTGTAGGCCGCGTAACCGTTGACGCCGTTGTGGCGGTAGGCCGCCTGGTTCGGCGGGTCGTACGGCAGCTCGTTCTGGAACATGATCGTGCGGCCCTTGTCGCCGTTCCAGATCACGTTGTGCTTCTGGAAGTGCTCGACGAACAGGCCGGTGGCCAGCACACTGTCGCCGTTGACGACGACGCCGGTCTCCGAGGTGTTCACCGTCCAGCCGACGCCCGTGCCGTGGTCGGCGCGCCAGGCCCAGATGTGGTCGAGCAGCACATTGTCGCTGTTGACGATCAGGGCCGTGGTCGCCTTGCCCGCGCCCGCGCCGCCGACCCGGAAGAACACGTCCTGCACCGACGCCGGTTCGCGCGGGTCGGTCCGCCCGCCGCGCTTGCCGCCGATCTCCAGCAGCACCCGGGAGTTGACCGGGCCCGCGTCGAAGAGCACACCCGCGATCCGTACGCCCCGGCTGTCGGCGACCGTCATCGGCACCGAGCCGTTGGTCGGGGTGAGGGTCGGGAAACCGAGGCCGAGGACGACCGTGCCCGCCCACTTGACCTGGATCGTGCCGTTGAGCTTGTAGATGCCCGGGGTCAGCAGCAGGTGCTTGCCCTGCGACAGCGCCTTGTTGATGGTGTGCACCGAGTCGCCCGGCTTCGCGATGAAGAAGCGCTCGATCGGCACGGACGAGCCGCGGGTCGTACCGCCGCTCCACGAGGCGCCGACCGCGTCGTGCCGCAGCGCGGGCAGGAACACCCGGTAGCGGCCGTGCTCGTCGACGTACAGGAACGGCTTCTCGCGGCTGAGCGGGCTGGTGGGCAGCGTCGTGTACGGCGGGTTGGGGAAGGACTGCTCGGGGGCGCCCTGGACGCCGGCGAAGACCTGGTTCCACACGCCGTTGGACCAGCTGCCGACCGAGCTGTCGCGGGTCAGCCACTGCTGCTGCGAGGCGTTGATGACCTGGCCGTCGACCACCGAGTCGGCGATGAAGCCCCCGCTGGAGTAACCGCCCTGACGCGGGAAGAGGAAGAGCTGGCCGCGGATGTGCACCCGGCGCAGCGGCGCGGCCTGGGAGACCGCCCACCAGTCGATGCCGTCGGTCGGGACCACGGCCAGATTCTCCGCGGAACGCCAGAAGTTGGTGAGCGCGCTGTCGCCGCCGCCCGGCTGGTCCTGGCCCTCGACGCGCACGGCGCCGTTGATGGTGACGTCGTCGGGCGACAGGCCCAGACCGGCCACGGACGTGTAGTAGCCGAGCTGCGCGTCGACGTCGTACGTGCCGGGCTTGAAGAGGAACGCGTAGCGCTGCGTGCCGAATTCGGCGGGGACGCTGATCCGCGCGGCGGCGTCAAGCGCGGCCTGGATCTCGGCGCTCGGGGTGCTGGGGCCGAACACCTTGACGTTCGGGCCGAAGTCCGGCTCGGCCGGGGGGTGAGGGTGGGGGCGCGGGTGCGGCCTGGCGGGTGAGTGCGCCGCCGCGGGGGTGGCGGCGCCCGCCACCGGCACCGCGGTCGCCAGGGCGGCCGCGGTCACGAACGAGCGGCGGCTCAGTGCGCTCCCGCCCTCGGATCTGCGTTTGGGCTCGGGGAGTTCACTGTCTGCGGCCCTGAATGAAGTCATGAGGTACGACCCACCTTTACAACACGTATTGCCAGCAACCCGACGACGCATGGGCGTTGTGCGAGCGCGTCCTGAGAGCGCTCTCTCGCAGACGTACCCTGGAGGCCGGGCGGCCCTGTGTCAAGCGGTTGCAGAGAGCGCTCTCTGGAGAGTGGAACGGTGGGTGATCCGAGGTGTGAGTGGGGCTTGTGGGGTGCGAAACGGCGGTTCCGGCGGGCGGCGCTCGGTGTCCGGACGGGCCTGCCGATGGCCGACTCGCCCTGCCTGTAAGGGAGTTGGGCTGTGCGGCGCGGTCGGCGCCTCGCCCGCCGGGCTCCGCTCCCGCGCGGCCCGGACCTCCCGGACGGGTGGGCCGTCAGGGCGCGTCGGTCCGCTTCCGGGGCGCGTGCAGGAGGCCGGCCAGGGGAGGTTCCGCGGCGAGTACCGCGCCCGCGGTGATCGTCGCGGTCAGCGCGGCGCACACCGCGACCAGCCAGGACAGCAGTGTGAAGACCGACCCCAGCGAACCGTACGCCGCCAGGCTGCGGTTGAGCGCCCTCGGCATGTAGATCCGGGCCGTGACCGACAGCGCGGTCATCGCCGCCGCGGTGAGGACCGCGCCCGGCAGCAGCGGCAGCCACCGTACGCGGGGGCCGAGCAGCAGCCGCTGGGTCCACCACCACACCGCCACGTCCGCGAGGAAGATCAGCGGGACCCCGAGCCACAGCCCCGTACCGAAGCCGTGGCGCAACGGCCCCTGGACGACGAGGACCGCCACCCACGTCACGATCCACGCGAACCACCGCCAGGCCGCCACCCGCGTCGCCGCCCTCGGCAGCCGCCAGGCCCGCTCGCACACCCGGGCCATCGCCCGGCTGCTCGCGGTGGCCGACAGCAGCGCCATGACGATGCCGATCGCCCCCGTGGTCTGCCGCAGGGTGTCGGTGCTCGCGCCGTGCGCGCCGTTGATCCGGCGCAGTTGCTCGTTGGAGGCGCCGGTGAGCCCGAAGAGCTCCTGGGCGGAGTCGACCAGTTGGTCGCGTACGCCCTGCGGGGTGAAGGCCGCGACGACGAACATGAACGGGATGGCGGTCAGGAAGATCTGCGCGGCCAGCCGGGTGGCGCCGTCCAGGACGTTCACCGAGAGCAGGCGGGCGGTGAGTTCGGTGATCACCGGGAAGCGGCGCTCGGCGGCGCGGCGCAGCGCGACGGCGCGGGATCGCAGGGCGGTCCACAGGCCGGTCCACGGGCCGGGGCGTGGGCTGTCGGGGTACGGGCCGTGTTCCGGATCGGGGCCGGGTGTGGGACCTGGCTTGGGGTCGGGGTCCGGCCCGGGTGGCAGTTCGGGTGGTGTGGCGGCCATCAGCGCCGGGACGTCCCGGGCCGGAGCCTTCGCCCGTCGGGCGCGGCGTGCGGTGGGACGGTCGGGCGGCACGGGACGGCCATGGCGACCTCCACGGGGTCGGGTACGCGGGCACGGGCGGGCGGCAGTCAGGGCATTATGCGTCGAATACGTCCTTCGAGCCCCGTATTGGCGAACGCTCGGCCCGGTCCGCGCTTCCGCCGCCGTACCGCCGTGGCCGTACTGCCGCTCGTGCCGCCGCCGGCCCGTGCCGGAGGTCCCCGTGGTGCGCGCGGGACCTCCGGCGGGGGCGCGGGCGACGCTGCCCGGCGGTCAGGGCAGCAGCCCCGGTACGTGGACGGCGACCGCCGCGCAGTGCCCGTCAGGGACGGCCACGTCGGTCACCGACCAGTCGGGCAGCGCGACCGCGACCGGCCCCGAGCCGACGTAGTCCGCGGCCGGGTCCGCGGAGAGCCCGACGCCGCGGCCCTTGAGGTACGCCTCCTTGCGGGTCCACACGCGGGTGAACGCCAGGGGACGTTCGGCCGGGGCCAGCAGGGCGAGTTCGGCCGCCTCGCGGGGGTGCAGCACATCGGTGGTCTCGGCGACCGTCCGCGGCGCCGGAATGGACTCGACGTCCACGCCGACCGGGGCCGTGGCGAAGGCCAGCAGGCTCAGGTCCGCGCAGTGCGAGAGCGAGAAGTGCAGCGCGTCGCCCGGTACGACCGGCCGCCCGTGCGGCCCGCCGCAGTGCGCGCACGGCGCCCGCGAGAGCGAGACGTCGCGCGGCGGCAGCCCGAGGTAGGCGCCGATCAGCCGGCGCAGCGCCACGTGGGCGCACACGTAGGCGTCGCGGTCGCCCTCGTACAGGAACTCCGCCGCGCGGGCCAGCTCCTCCGGGTCCAGGGTGACGGGCGCCCGGCGCGACGCGGCGTGCCGGTGCGCGGTGGTGTCCACCAGCCACACCTGCGGGGCCGCGGTGAGCGCCGAGGTGGGCACGGCGGCGGCGTACACCGTGCCGAGCGCGGTCGGGATCAGCAGCCCGCCCGCGGTGGCGCTGGCCGGGGGAGGGACGGTGGGGGTCGGGAACAGCGGATGCCTCATGGCTGCCTCACACGGATGCGGGGGCCTGCGCGGCCGGCGTGGTGGGGGTTGCGGCCTGCGCGGCCGTGTGCAGGGGGGCGGTGCCGGAAGGGGTGATGTGTGCGGGTCCGGCGCCGGCCGGTGCGGGGGCTTGCGCGGCCGGGCGTACGAGGCCGGTGGTCGAGGACGCGGACAGCGTGTGGGCCTGCGCGGCCGGTGTGGTGGGGGTGGTGGCCTGTGCGGGGGCCTTTGCGGCCGTGAGCAGGGGGGTGGTGTGTGCGGGTCCGGCGCCGGCCGGTGCGGGGGCCTGCGCGGCCGGGCGTACGAGGCCGGTGGTCGAGCGCGCGGCCTGTGCGGGGGCCGCGCTTCCGGTGGCGTGCGCCGGACCGTCGGTCTCGGGCCGGGCGGTCGACGCCTGCGTGGTGGCGAGGACGAGGGGTGCGGGGGAGTGGCCGGGCCTCGTGGGCCGTCCGGCGGGTTCGGGGCGGGCGTCGGTGGTCGGGACGGGTGCGGCCTGGGCTGTGCGCCCTCGTTCCGCCGCCTCGTGCCGGGTGGCCGTGGTCGTGGCCCGCGCGGGGGCGGGGGCGTTCACCGGCGTGATGACCTTCTCCGGCTTCGCGGGAGCGTCCGCGTCCGGGTCCGTGTCCGCCTCCGTGGGGATCGGATGGCGCAGGGCCACCATCGCCGCCAGGGGGGAGCCGAAGGCGATCGCGCCGCAGATCAGCCAGGTGGTCTGGACGCCCAGGCCGATGGCGAGGCTGCTGAAGATCGCGATGGAGATCGGAGCCGTGCCGATGCCCGAGAGCGACAGTGTCGACATCGCCGCGCCCATCCGGGAGGCCGGCGCGGCCTGCTGGTAGACCGTCACGATCGCCGGGCCGTTGAGGCCCGACAGCAGGCCCACACCCGCCGCCACCGCGGTCAGCGAGAGCACCGACGGCATCAGGGCCATCACCAGGATGCCGACCGACAGCCCGAGCCCGGTCACCACCAGCCGCACGAACAGCGAGATGCGGTGCGCCATCACCGCGCCCAGCGCGCTGGAGCCGAGCGCGCCCGCGCTGAACGCAGCGAGCACGATGCCGACCGCGCTCACCCCCCACCCGCGCTCCGAGACCAGCGACGGCAGGGCCACGTCGGCGGGCCAGCCGAAGGCCAGGTCGAGGCAGAAGGAGGCGATGAACATGTAGCGCAGCCGGGGATTGCGGACCAGGAGGTGGAAGCCGTCGGCGGACCGCTTGAACATCGACACACCCGGCTCTCGGCGCGGCGCCTTGAACCCCTTGGTGACGTACAGCAGGCAGCCCAGCCAGATCAGCCCGGTCACGGCCGCCGCCAGCAGCGCCTCCCACAGCTGCCCGACGCTGATCAGCCACGCGCCGATCGGCGCGCCCACGATCGGCGCGATCCGCAGCACCATCGCGTACAGCGAGTTGGCCCTGCCCAGGTGCTCGGGGGCGGCCAGTTGGGGCATCAGCACGCCCGAGGCGGGACCGGAGAGCCCGAGCAGCGCGCCCTCGGTCAGTCCGACCACGATCAGCTGCCACAAGTGGTCCGCGGAGTACGTGATCAGCGCCCCGACGGCCAGCACCACCGCCCGCGCCGCCGTGGTCCGCAGCAGCACGAACCGCGGGCCGAGCAGATCGGTGACCGCGCCGCCGAAGATCAGCATCAGCGCGCGCGGAATGGTCGACGCCAGCATCAGCATGCTCACGGCGCTGGTGCCGCCGATCTGCACGGCGGTCCAGTTCATGGCGATCAGCAGCGCGAAGCTGCCGCCCTGCACCACCGCCTGCCCGCTGACGAGCGCGCTCACCTTGCCCCAGTGGACGGGGGCCGTCCGTGGCACGGGACCGGGCGGGGCGGATCGGGGCGTCGTGTCCATGGGATCACCTGTTCTGTGAAGGGAGGTCGTGAGGAGGGGAGTCGCGCGAAGGACGGCGGTCGGTGCTCAGGGCCGGCGGTGCGCCCGGACCCGTACCCGGGCGGTGCCGCGCCCGCCGCGCAGGGTGGACTCGACGGCGAGCACCGTGGCCCGTCGCTGCGCCGCGGCCAGCGCCCGCCGCAGGGTCCGCGGCACCCGCCCGTACGTCCGCAGGTGCAGCAGCCCGCCCTGGTACGACCGCCCGGCCACCGCCAGCGTCCGTACGGCGACGGCGCCGGCCCACGCGGCCTGGCCGGGCTGCACGGCGACGACGGGGGTCTCGGAGAGCTGGAAGCGGGCGCGGACCGTACAACTCCCGTACGAGGCGGGGTGGCTGGTGCCCGGCGGCCGGGCCCGCGCGGGGCCGCCCTCGGCCAGGGGGTTCATGACCGGCCGCCCGGCGGCGCCTGCCCGGTCGCGGGGACACCGGACCCGGCCGCCGGGCCCGTGGCCGACAGGCTCACGTCCGCCGGGCTCACGGCCGCCCGGCTCACGGCCGGCCTCCGACCGGGGCCGCGTACGGGTACGCCGGGGCGTCGTACGGGCGCGGCTGCCAGAGGTCCTCCGGGGTCAGCGCGTCCACGTCGTACTTGCCGAGCGCGCTGATCAGCAGCCGGGCCTCCAGGGACAGCGCGTCCACCAGCCGGACCAGGCCGTCCCGCGGGTCCTCGTCCACCGCGATCAGCGCCGCCCGGCCGAGGCCGACCGCCCTCGCGCCGAGGGCGAGCGCCCGTACCGCCCGGCCGCCCTCCCACATCCGGCCGGTGGCCAGCAGACAGCCGTCCGGCCGGCCGATCCTGCGCAGGCACTCGGCCAGGCTCAGTCCGACCTGGTCGAGGAAGACCCGCGGCGCCCAGCCGGAGCCGCCCTCGGCGCCGTCGACCGTCACCGCGTCCGCGCCGGCCCGCCAGGCGGTCGCCGCCGCCTCGCCCACGTCCCGGCCCGGGTGGAACTTCACCCAGACCTTCGCCCGGGGGAAGTTGTTGCGCATGAACCGCAGTTGCTGCCGGACGATCTCCTCGGTGAAGGTCCCGGGGCTGGCGCAGCGCAGCCGGTACGCGGCCGGACCGCCGCTGCCGCTCGTCTCGCCGTCCGTGTCCCGCTCGCCGCCCTCCTCCCGGTCCCCGCTCTCGTCGCTGTCGCCGTCCGCGCTCGCCTTCCGGGCCTCGGCCGCGCCTTCGCCGGTGAAAACGCCGGTGGACTCGCCGGTGAACGCGCCGGTGGATTCGCCGCCGCCCAGTACGTCCCGGACCGCGAACCGTCCGGCCAGCCGGGCCGCCTCCGCCGCGCCCACGACCGTCATCCCGCCCAGGCCCGGCTTGGCGCCCTGGCCGATCTTCAGCTCGAAGCCGAGCCGCCCCGACTCCAGGAGCGGCCGGGTGGAGGGGTCGCTGTAGACGAGGTTCCAGACCTCGGAGTCGGCGTCCTCGGTGGACTGCTGGACGACCACGCCGCCGACGCCGTCCGCGACCGCTTCCGTGTACGCGGCGATCCGGGCCAGCAGCGCCGAGCGCGTACCGTCGCCGCCGCCGCGCCGGTAGCCGTGGACCGGGACCATGTTCTCGCCGATGACCATCGGGATGCCGAGGCGTGCGGCCTGGCGGCTCGCGGCGACACCGAGGTCGCCGCTGCCCGCCCGCGTGGAGCCGAACGCCGAGAGGAACAAGGGGAGTTCGCTCGCGAAGCCGCCGACCGCGGCGCGCAGGTCCACGTCGTCGTGCAGTGGCTCGCGGCCCAGCTCGATCAGTTTCTCCAGCCGTTGCGGCATGAAGACCGGCGGGGCCAGTCGTGCGTGGTCCAACTCGTCCGTGGATGGGGTCGGTTGAGCGCCGAAGAGTTCACGGCCGTAGGCGTCCGCCGGGGGGAAGACCTCCGCCGTGCCGCGCCGGGCCCTGGCCCGTACCTCCCGCTCGGGGAAGCCGGCCGCGCGCAGCCCGGTCACGGCGCCACCGTCCCGGGGAGCTTGGGGTAGGCGCTGACCTGCCACAGCGCGTCCAGTCCGGTCAGGAAGCGGACCAGCCGCTGGACGCCCATGCCGAAGCCGGCGGACGCCGGGATGCCCTCGCGCGCGAGGTCCAGGTACCAGGCGTACTTGGCCGGGTTCTCGCCGCTCTCCCGCATCCGGGTCACGATCGTGGCGTAGTCCGACTCGCGCTCGCTGCCGCTGACCAGCTCGCCGTAGCCGCCGTGCGCGATCAGGTCGAAGTTCCGCAGCACGCCCGGGTGTTCGGGGTCCTCACGGTCGTAGAAGCCGCGCGAGCCCTTGGGGTAGTCGTTGACGAAGAACGGCCGGTCGGCCGCCAGCGAGAGCACCTTCTCGCCCGCCCAGTCGATCTCCGCGTCCGGGCTCTGCGTGTGGCCCCGGGCGGCCAGCCGCCGTACGGCCTCGGCGTGGGTGGTCACCCCGAACGGGCCGGCCAGCAGCTCCGCGAAGTCCGCCTCGTCCCGGCCGAGTTCACGCAGCACGTCCGGCACGGCCGTCCACACGTGGCCGACCACATGCGTGAGCAGCCCGGCGGCGATGTCCTGCACGTCGTCCCGGCTCGCCCCGGCCATCTCGACGTCGATCTGGTGGAACTCCACCAGGTGGCGCCCGGTCCCGGCGGTCTCCGGCGGCTCCACCCGGACGTTCGGCGCGATGTAGAAGAGCTTGCCGAAGCCCCGCAGCGACGCCTGCTTGTAGAGGATCGCGCTGGTCATCAGCTTGTACGGGTGTCCGTAGTAGTCCACGTCGAGCGCCTTGGCGCCGCGTCCGCCGGGGTCGGTGACCGGCCCGATCAGCGGCGGCAGCAGCTCCGTGAAGCCGATCGCGCGCAGGAACTCCCGTGCGGCGTACAGCGCTTCCTGCTGCACGAGCATCGCCGCCCGCAGCCGCGCCGAGCGCAGATGCTCACCGAGCGGCGGCGGCAGCGGTACGGCGTCGGCCGTGGCCCGCGGGTCGGGTCCGGGCGCGGTCACGGGGGCGGGCGGGGTGACGGTCTGCTGCATCTCGACTCCCGGTCGTTGGGGGTGCGTTGCCAGGGGGTGTGCGCGAGGTGGATCGGTCGGGCCGGGTCAGGCGGCGGGCGGGCCGGACGGCGGGCGGTCAGCCGGGCGGGCCGTGGTGCCCGTGCTCGTCGGGCCGGCCGCGAGGGTCGCCGGGGCCGGGCCGCCCGCGAAGACCGCGAGGACGGTGAGGTCCGGGCCGGTCCGTGGCGTCGTACAGGTCGGGCCTGTCGTGCCGCTGGGCGACGGTGTACAGCGCGGCGAGCAGCCCGTCGGCCGTCAGCGCGCGCGGTCCGCCGGCCGGGGCCGGACCGGGGGCCACCGGCATCGCCCCCACCCGCGACCAGCGCAGCCGCCCGCCGGCGTCCACGAAGCTGCGCGACCGGCCCGCGTTGTCCGGGTGGAGGCAGTACGGGATGTCCAGATAGCCCCGGTCGAAGGCGATCCGCAGCGCGGCCCCGGTCTCCTTGCCGATGCCGAGCACCGCCTCGACGAAGGCACGGGCCTCGACGTACACCTCGCTGTCCTCCAGGACCTCCGGAGCGTCCGCGCCGGCCGGTCCCATGAGGCCGTCCACCCCGTACGGGGAGTCCAGGGCGTCAACTCCTGTGCCGGACGGCCGAGGTGACGGCCACTCGGCCGCCGCGGCCGCGGCCGCCACCTCCAGCGCGCGGACGTTCTCCCCGACGGTCGGGATGCGGTGCGCCTCGGCCGCCGTCTTCACGATCAGCCGCTGCGCCCCCGCAAGCACCGCGAGCCGCGCCGAACTGCGCAGCAGCCGGTACGCGCCCGCCTCCGTGGCCGGGTAGACACCCATGTACGTGTAGAGCACCACATGCCAGTCCACGGCCGGCGGCAGGAACTCCGCCGCCAGCCGCCGCAGCGCCCGTACCGCCTCCGTGTCCTGGGCACGGTCGGTCTGCTGCGCGTAGCTGAGCGAGATCTCACGGATGCCGTGCTCGACGAAGAACAGCCCCTCCAGCAGGCTCAGCGCCACCAGCAGCCCGGGCGGGCACAGCTGGCCGAGCATGCAGCCGCCGAAGGTCTCCAGGTGCGGCACCCGGGGCGGGGGCGCCAGCTCGGCCAGCAGCTCGCAGCCGCGCGCCCAGTTGTCGACCGACTCGCGCAGCGGCGTACGGCCGTACGGCAGGCAGTACGACACCGGGCCGCCCTCGGTGGCGTCCAGGCCCGCGGCGGTCAGCGCCCGGATGATCGCCTCGGGCCTGGAGGAGCCGTGCCGTACCTGGACCGGGAAAGAGTCGTCCCGCACCCCCGCCAGCAGCGCCCGGGTGCGCTCCACCGGGTGGGCGGTGATCGGGTAACCGTTGAGCGGGACGCCCTCGGCGAGGGCCGCGCGGGCGCCCGCCAGGTCGCCGACCCGGGTGTAGCTGTCGATGGTGAGCGTGCCGACCGTGGTCGCGGCCGCGAACCGGGTCCGCTCAAGCCCCGCGCGCATCCGTACCGGATCGCCGAAGCCCATCCGCGGCTGCACCACGAGCTGTCCGGCGGCCGCCGCGTCCGCGACGAACCGCCCGAAGGACCGGGCGGGGGCGGGGCCGCCGGGCCCGGTCACGCGCTGCTCCCGGCGGGCAGGACGGCGTCCGGGCGCCCGCCCTCGGCCCGCGTACGGTCGGCGCGCGGGCCGAGGGCACCGCGCGCGGTCGCCGTGAGGAAGTCCCGCAGCCCGTCCAGGTCCCCGTCGTCGAAGACCGCGTCGCAGCCCGCCGCGAGCAGCAGGGCCGCGCGCTCGGGGTCGCGCTCGCCCGCGACGCCGAGCTTGCCGCCGACGACCAGCGGCGTGCCGGCCAGCGAAGGTTCGGCGCGCAGCCGGGTGACGGCGGTCAGGCCGTCGCGGTAGCCGTGCCCGTTGACGCTGCTCATCACGACCAGGTCGGGGCGGTGCCGGCGGCAGCCCTCGGCCAGCAGCTCGCCCGTCACACACGGACCCAGGTTGACCACCCGGTGCCCCAACTCCTCCACGAAGAGCTGGAGATAGACCAGATTCCAGGTGTGGGAATCCGACGCGGTACCGGTCACCAGCACCTTGAGGCCGGCGGTGGGGAGCTCCATGCGATGTCTCCGGGAGGTCGTCGAGGAAAGGGGGGAGATTCCTCGCTGCGTAGGACGAATATAGGCTTCGGCGGGGCGGCCGAGAGGAAGTTGCGGCGGCAGAAAAGCGGAAGCGGAATCAGGATTTCGGCCAGCGAAAAGGCCGTTCCCGGCGGCAGATGGGCATGCCGCCGGGAACGGCCGGGTCGTTGTGCGGAAAAGCGGTCTCGATTACGCGTACTGGGCGGTCAGGCTGCTCGGCCGGATGTCGGTCCAGTGCTCCTCGACATAGGCCAGCGCCTCCTCACGGCTGCCCTCACCTCGGACAACGGTCCAGCCGGCCGGGACATCGGCGAAGGTCGGCCACAGCGAGTGCTGGTTCTCGTCGTTGACGACCACGTAGAAGGTGCCCTCGTTGTCGTCGAAGGGATTCGTCATTTCTGCTCCTCGGAGAAAGGGAAAGCGGGGGACCGTACGCAGATCAAGGGGTTGTGCGTCGAGCAGGCGGAGCGGGGAAAGCGGAAGTGTGGGATTCAGGCGTTCGGGGACAGCGAGAGGTCGCTCTCGTTGAGGCTCTGGAGTTTCTCGGAGAGCACCCGGCCGATGTGCGCCATCGGTTCGGTCTCGGCCATGCGCAGATGCGGGCAGTCGATTCCGTGGTTCTCCACCGGTCCCTCGATGAAAGGCGCCCATTCCATGGCCAGGGAATCGCCCGGGTCGAGCGGCTGCCGGGCGGTGAAGAACAGCAGATCGGTCGCCACCCGGCGCGGCGCGTACAGCGGCAGGATCTCCGCGTGGTCGAAGGAGGCTTCGATCACGCCCCGGATCTCGTCGTCGGAGAAGTCGGCGAGCACCATGTCCCTGCGCCGCATCCGCTCGATGCCGGCCGCCATGTCGAAGGGGGCGTTGGAGCCGTCGTCCAGCTCGGCGAAGAGCAGATCCCGCTTCTCGGCCTCGGTCAGCGGCACCCGCTCCGGCTCGGTCGGCATCGGGCGGACGTCCATCATCGCCACCAGTTCGGCCCGCTCGCCCAGCTCCTCCAGCCGGGCCGCCATCGCGTGCGCGACCGTCCCGCCGTACGACCAGCCGAGCAGCCGGTACGGGCCCCACGGCTGGATGGCGCGGATGCGCTCCAGATACTCCTCGGCCATCTCCTCGACGTTCTGCGGCGAGTAGCCCGGTTCGCTCAGCGCCCGGGTCTGGAGGGCGTACAGCGGCTGGTCGGTGCCCAGGTGCGCGGCCAGTCCCGCGTACGACCAGCCGACGCCCGTGCCGGGGTGGATGCAGAACAGCGGGCGCTGCGAGCCGCGCGGGCTCAGCGGGAGCAGGACGCCCATCGGGTCGCCGTCGTCCGCGCGGTCGCCGAGCAGGCCGGCCACGGTGGGGGAGCGGAAGAGGTCGCGCACGCCGCGCTCGATGCCCAGGACGGTCCGCATCCGGCTCATCAGCCGCACCCCGAGCAGTGAATGGCCGCCCAGCGCGAAGAAGTTGTCGTCGATGCCGACACCGGATACGTTCAGGATCTCCGCGAACAGCCCGCACAGCACCTCCTCGCGCGGGTTGCGCGGGCGGCGGCCCGACGGGGTGGAGCGGATCATCGGCGCGGGCAGCGCCTTGCGGTCGGGCTTGCCGTTGACGGTCAGCGGGATGCTGTCGACCAGGACGACCGCCGACGGGACCATGTGGGCGGGCAGTTCGGCGCCCACCGCGGCCAGCAGCTCCGCCTCGGTGACCGCGGCGCCCGCGCGGGGCACCACATAGCCGACCAGCCGCTTGTCGCCCGGCCGGTCCTCGCGGACCACGACCGCGGCCTGCCCGGCCGCCGGGTGACGGGCGAGCGTGGCCTCCACCTCGCCCGGCTCGATCCGGAAGCCGCGCAGCTTGACCTGGCCGTCGGCCCGCCCGATGAACCGCAGTTCGCCGTCCGGCTGCCAGTGCACGAGGTCGCCCGTGCGGTACATCCGTCCGCCGTCCGCCGCGAAGGGGTCGGCGACGAACCGCTCGGAGGTCAGCCCCGGCCGGCCCACGTACCCGCGGGCCACGTGCGAGCCCGCGATGTACATCTCGCCGGGCACCCCGGCCGGGACCGGGCGCAGCCGGGCGTCCAGGACGTGAATCCGGGTGTTGTCCATGGGCACTCCGAGGTACACACCCCTGAACTGCCGTCCCTGGGCCGGGAATCGCTGGAAGTGCGAGGCGAAGGTGGTCTCGGTCGGGCCGTAGGAGTGCACGACCGTGGTGTCCGGGCAGTGGTCGAGCACCCTGCGCAGGGCGGCCGGTGACGCCACGTCACCTCCGGTCCACACCTCGCGCAGCCGGGCCAGGGTGCTCAGCCCCTCGTCGGCCATGATGTGGAACAGGCCCATGGTGAAGTACGCGGCGGTGACGTCGTGGGCCCGTACCGTGCGGTCGATCTCGGCCACGTCGGTGCCGTCGCCGGGGGCCATCACCAACTGGCAGCCGCCCAGCAGCGGTACCCACAGCTCGTACGTGGAGGCGTCGAAGCCGATCGCCGAATGGACCAGCATCCGGCGGTGGTTGGCGAGGTCCCAGGCCCGGTCGGCGGCCAGCTCGACCACATTGCGGTGGGTCACGCCGACGCCCTTGGGCCGGCCGGTCGAGCCGGAGGTGAACATCACGTAGAACACGTCGTCGTCGCCGACCGGGATCCCGGGGTCGGTGACCGGGGTGCCGGGCGGCACCGGGGAGTCGGCGGTCAGCACCCGCGTCCCCGCCGCCCGCTCCTGCCCGACGATCACGGACGGCAGATGCGTCTCACGGGTCAGCAGCACCCCGGCGCCGACGTCCGCCATCATCATCCGCACCCGCGCCTCGGGCAGCCGGGGGTCCACCGGCACATACGCGGCGCCGGTCCTGGCCACGGCGAGCGCCGAGACCAGCAGATCCGGCACCCGGTCCATCAGCACACCGACGGCGCCGCCGCGGGTCACCCCGGCGGCGATCAGCCGGTGCGCCAGGGCGTTGGCCCGCGCGTCCAGCTCGGCGTAGGTGAGGGTGTCGTCCTCGTACGAGACCGCGGTCCGGTCCGGGAGGCTGCGGGCGCGGGCGGCGAACGCCTCGTGCACCAGACCGGTCCCGGCGGCGGGCCGCGCGGTGTCGTTGTACGCGCCGAGCCGCCGCTCCTCGTCCGCGGTGAGCAGTCCGATGTCGTCGACCGGCCGCCCGGGCGCCTCCGCGACCGCCCGCAGCGTACGGGCCAGGCGGTCGGCGAACAGCTCGGCGGTGGCCGGGTCGTACACGTCGGTGGCGTACTCCAGGACCCCGGTCAGCCCGGCGGGGGCGCCGTCCGCGTCCTTCGTCTCGTGCAGCGACAGCGTCAGGTCGAACTTGGTGAACGCGGTCTCAAGACCGGCCGGCGTGCCCGACAGCGGCGATTCCGCGCCGGTGGCGCCCTCGGCCGGGTGCACCTGCACCATGACCTGCACCAGCGGGTGGTGGGCGGCCGACCGCTGCGGGTTCAGATGCTCCACCAGCCGGTCGAACGGCAGGTCCTGGTGGGCGTACGCGGCCAGGTCGGTCTCCCGGACCCGGCCGAGCAGTTCGGTGAAGGTCGGGTTGCCCGAGGTGTCGCAGCGCAGCACGAGGGTGTTGACGAAGAAGCCGACCAGCCGGTCCAGCGCCTCGTCGTCGCGGCCGGCCACCACCGTGCCCAGCGGCAGGTCGGTGCCCGCGCCGTGCCGGGTCAGGGCCGCGGCGAGCGCCGCCTGCACCACCATGAACAGCGTGGCGCCGCTCTCGTGCGCGATCCGCGCCAGCGCGCGGTGGGTGGCGGCGTCCACCGCGAGCGGCGCCTGCGCGCCGCGGTGCGAGGACTCGGCAGGCCGGGTGCGGGCCGAGGGGAGTTCGAGCACCGGCGGAGCGTCCGCCAACCGGTCCTTCCAGTAGGTGAGTTGACGGGCCGTCACGCTCTCCGGGTCGTCGGCGCTGCCGAGCGCGCGCTCCTGCCAGATCGAGTAGTCGGCGTACTGCACCGGCAGCGGTGTCCACCGCGGCGGCCGCCCCTGCGCGCGGGCGGTGTACGCGTCGGCGAGGTCGGTCAGCAGCGGCTCGGTCGACCAGCCGTCGGCGGCGATGTGGTGGACCAGCAGGACGAGGGTTTGCGGGCCGCCGTCGTCGGTGTCGATCAGCCAGGCGCGGAACGGGATCTCGGCCGCCAGGTCGAAGACATGCCCGGCCGCCGCGTCCGTCGCCGCCGCCAGGTTCGCGGCCGTCGTCCGCACGAGTCGCAGCGCCGGCCGTACCCCGCCCAGCACCCGCTGGCGCGGCTGACCGTCCGGCGCCGGATAGACCGTCCGCAGGATCTCGTGCCGCTCGGCGACATTGGCCAGCGCGTCGGCGAGCACCGCCGGGTCCAGCGGCCGGTCGAGGCGCAGCGCGAACGGGATGTTGTACGACCTGCTCGCGCCCTCCATCTGGTCGATGAACCACAACCGGCGCTGCGCGTACGACAGTTGCACGCGCTCGGGCCGCTGGGCGGGGACCAGCGGCGGGCGGCTCCCGGCGGCCGAGAGCCGGCCGATCCGGCGGGCCAGCGCGGCGGGCGTCGGCGCGAGGAACAGGTCCCTGATCCGCGCCTCCACACCCAGGACGGCCCGGATGCGGTTCATCAGCCGTACACCCATCATCGAGTGGCCGCCCGAGGTGAAGAAGTCGTCGTCCGGGCCGATCAGGTCGTGCCCGATGACCTCGGCGAACAGCCCGCACAGAATCTCCTCGCGCGGTGAAAGACCGGTCCTGACCACGGCCGGGGCCGGTCCGCTCGCCCGGGCGGCGGCGACCTTCGCGCGGCGCGCGGCCAGGGCCGCGGCCTCCTCGCCGGTCAGCAGCTCCAGCTCGGCGAGCCGCGCGCCCGGGGTGTGGGCCAGCGCGCGCAGGGCCCTGACGTACAGATCGAGCAGCAGCCCGGCGGTGTCGGCGTCGAAGAGGTCGGCCGCGTACTGGAACCACACCTCCAGCCCGGCGGGCCGGTCGTCCGCGTCGCGCAGATCCACACACGACACGCTCAGGTCGAACTTCGCGGGATCAAGACCGGTCGGCAGGAACCGCCCCTCGAACGGCCCGAGTCGCGCCCCCTCGTCGGCGCCGCCCTGCACGGTCAGCATCACCTGGAAGAACGGGTTGTGGGCCAGCGAGCGCTCCGGGTTGAGGTGCTCCACGACCAGGTCGAACGGCACGTCCTGGTGCGCGTAGGCGGCCAGGTCCGCGTCCCGTACCCGGTCGACCAGCTCGGCCAGCGGCACATCGCCCGACACATCGGTGCGCAGCACCAGGGTGTTGACGAAGAAGCCGACCAGGTCGTCAAGGGCCTCGTCACCGCGGCCCGCGACGGGGGTCCCGATCGCCAGGTCCGGCCCCGCCCCGGCAGCGGCGAGCGCGGCGCCCAGCGCGGTCTGCATCACCATCAGCAGGCTCGCGCCGCGCTCGGCGCCGAGGTCGAGCAGCCGCGCCTGGGTGTCCGGGTCCAGCCGGCCGATGAGCGTGGCGCCCTCGTTGCTGGGCTCGGCGGGCCTCGGCCGGTCGGCCGGCAGATCCACGACCGCCGGAAGACCCTCCAAAGCCTCGTGCCAGTAAGCGAGTTGACGGTGGGCGAGACTGTCGGCGTCCTCCGGGTCGCCGAGCGAGTCGTGCTGCCACAGCGTGTAGTCGGCGTACTGCACCGGCAGCGGCTGCCAGGCCGGCGCCCGCCCGTCGGCGCGGGCCGCGTACGCCGTGGACAGGTCGCGCAGCAGCGGGGCCACCGACCAGCCGTCGGTCGCCACGTGGTGCAGCAGCACGACCAGCACCGACGTGCCGTCCCCGGGGACGAACAGCCACGCCCGCAGCGGCAGTTGGCAGGTGATGTCGAACGTCTCACCGGTCCGGGCCGCGACCAGCGCGTCCACCTCGTCCGGCGCGCACTCCTCGGTCACCACCCGGACCGGGGGCGCGTCCAGCACATGCTGGTACGGCTCCGCGTCGGCGGCCGGGAAGACCGTGCGCAGCACCTCGTGCCGCGCGACGACGTCGGCGATTGCGGCGTCGAGGGTGTCCGCGTCCGGCACGCCGTCCAGCCGCAGCACGACCGGCGCGTTGTACGTCGCGGACGGGCCCTCCAGCCGGTTGAGGAACCACAGCCGGCGCTGCGCGTACGACAGCGGCACCCGGTCCTCCTCGGGGAGCAGCGCGCCGTCGAAGTCCGGTACGGTCTCCCGCTCCCGGGCGGACGAGGCCCGGACCTGGGTGACCCGCAGCAGCTTGCGGTCGATCTTCCCCGAAGCGGTCCTGGGCAGCGCGCCGACCAGGCCCACCGCGTTCGGCACGGCGGCGGGCGGCAACTGCTCACGGGCCAGCGCCCGCAGCCCGTCGGCGCTCACACCGGCCGCGGCCACGAACGCCACCAGGCGCTTCACCCCGTCCGGGCTCTCCTGCACCACCACGGCCGCCTCGCGTACCCCGGGGTGGCCCGACAGCACGGACTCGACGGACGCCGGGTCGATCCGGTGACCGTTGATCTTCACCTCGTCGTCGCGCCGGCCCTCGTAGCCCAGCTGCCCGTCCGGCCGTACGGTGACCAAGTCGCCGGTGCGGTAGGCGCGTTCGCCGTTCAGCTCGGTGAACCGGCGTTCCGTCAGCTCGGGGCGGCGCAGATAGCCGCGGGCCAGTCCACCGCCGAGCAGCAGGAGTTCGCCGTCCACGACCGCCGCCCGTACCCCCGGCAGCGGCAGCCCGATCGGGATCGGACCGCCCTCGTACCCGGACAGGTCGGCGACCGTCGCGACGACCGTGGCCTCCGTCGGCCCGTACGTGTTGAGCAGCCGCACCCGCGCGCCGACCGTCCGGCACCACTGCGCGACCCGCTCGGGCAGCGCGGCCTCGCCGCCGATGATCACCGTCCGCAGGGTGTCCGGGAGCCGGGCGGTCCCGGCGGCCAGCGCGTGCGCCAGCTCGTGCCAGTACGCCGTGGGCAGGTCGAGCACCGTGATGCCGTGCTCCGCGCAGCCCGCGAGCAGTCCTGTCACGTCCAGCATGTCGTCGTCGCGCAGCACCAGCGTGCCGCCCGAGGTGAGCGTCACGAAGATCTCCTCGACGCTCGCGTCGAAGTGCAGCGGCGCGAATTGCAGGACACGGTCGTCCGCGCCGATCCCGTACCGGGCCGCCGCGCCCTCGGTGAAGTGCGCCAGCGCCTCCCGGCCGACGACCACGCCGTTCGGCGTGCCGGTCGACCCGGAGGTGTGGATGACGTACGCGGCGCCCGCCTCGACGCCCGGCCCGTCCAGCACGACATCGCCGGCGGCGGCGAGTGCGGCCGGGTCGGGCGCGGCGGCGTCCCCGCAGCAGTCGGCGAGGATCGCGGCGTTGCGGGCGGGCGGCGCGCCCGGATCGAGCGGTACGTACGCGGCGCCGGTCCGCAGCACGGCCAGCAGCGAGACGATCGCGTCCAGGCCGCGCGGGCGGCACACCGCCACGAGCCTGCCCGGGCCGGCCCCGGCCTCGACCAGCGCGTCGGCTCGGAAGGCCGCTGCGAGCGCCAGCTCCCCATAGCTCACCCGGCGCCGGCCGTCCACGACCGCCGTCCGCTCGGGCGCGGACGCGGCCCGGGCGGCGATCCGTTCCGTGACCGAGGGCCCCGGCCCGCCGCCCGGCCCCCCGTCGAGCACCACCACGGACGGTTCGGACGCGTCCCGCGACGGTTTCTGAGAATCGGTCGCGGTCGTCGGCTGGCCGGTCGAGGGCATCGCGGTTCCTCCAGACAGAGGGTGGGTGACGGTCGACGTCGTACGTTCGGTGGAGGGCAGGAGCAGGAGAGGAGACCGCGGGAAGATTCCTCTCGGCTCCGTGCGTCCAGGCTAGGTTCGGCGCCCGGGGCGGGTCGGCACAGATTGCGGCACGTTCCGCCCCCGCAGTGCCGCCCCGAACTGCCGCAGCCGCCCTCCGGGCAGGACCCGCGGATACGTCCGCCGCCCGCGGGTGGCGCTCGCCTCCCCCGGGCGGGGCGGGTCCGGTACGCCGCCCGCGCACGGCTGCCGGGCGGGCGGCCACGCCCGTGCCCGCTGGTCGGTGACAGCTCGGGCAGCGACATGGCCGGGCGGCCACCCCCGCCTGCCCCGACGCGGCGTCGCGCCTGCCGGGGAGCGGGTCGCGTGCGGCGCGACGGCCGGAAAGGCGCGGGCGGCGGCCGCGCCGGGAATCTAGGCTGAGGCGGTGGCTGATCGGATAGCGAAGATCGTGCGGAAGTTGCCGAAGCTGAAGGACGTCACCGGCGTGTGGAAGGAGGCCGACCGTCATCTGGAGGCGGGCGACGCCGCCTTCGTGGCGGACCTGGGTATCGCCCTTGCCGAGAGGTACGCCCCCAACGCCGACCGGGGATGGCAGTACAGAAGCGTCTTCAGCCGTCTCCTACGGATGCTCATTCTGGCGGAGGGGCCGGAGAGTCTCGCGCAGGCCCTCCGACTGATCGCCGCGCCGGCGGTCGGCGGCCGGGCTCTGGACCGCAAGGCGGCATCGCTGCTCGTCTCCAGCCGTACGGCTGAGGAGTTGACCGTGGCCTTCACCGAAAGTGGTACGTCCGGGAGCGCTTCGGAGGAGCTTCGCGCCTGCCTGGTCCACGAGTTGGTGCTCAGAGGCGTGGCCGTCGCCGAGGTGCCGGGCATCGCCCGTTGGGCGACTTCGTCACACTGGACCCGTCACCCACTCGGTCGGCTGCCCCTCACCCGGTCCGAGGTGGAAGAAGACGCCGATCTGCCGGACTACGGCGTGAACGGTGGCAGTTACTCGCTCCCGTACGGGCCGGTCGAGAGCGGAGGCCGAACGGCGGTTCCCGGGGCGCCCGTTCCCGCGGCGACGGAGACGACGACCGAGGCGGAGGGCACGGCCGTGGTCAAGGCCGTGGCGAACTGGGTGGAGGAGTCCAACGGGCGGACCGAAGCACGGATCTTCGCCCTCGCCGAGCCCCTGAACGGCGACACGGTTGCGAGTGCGATCGTGGCGCTGGGACTCGACTGCCTGAAGGGGACGGGCAAGGAGAGGAAGTTCTCGGCGTCCTCCATCGCGCCGGCATACGCATGGCGTGTGCTCTTCGCCGCCGCGTCTACCGGCGGCGCATACAACTCGGGCATCCTCGGCGCATACGGCCGCCTGGCGGCGTGGCAGTCGCTCGCCGGTCTGTCCGGTGCCGCGGAGGGAGCGACGTTCGGCGAAGTCGAGCAGCGGGTACGGGACTGCGCCTGGTACGGCTTCGACGCCGACACGAAGTGGTTCAAGCGGGTGGCCTGGGACCTCGGCCTGGCGGCTGTCACCCCGGACGGTCGGCGGCTGGCCGTGCTGGCGGCGACCGACACCGACTGACGCGGGCGCGCTTGGGCGCGGTCCGGTTCGGTCCGGGGAGGCCGCCGGACCGCCGGCCGACCGGCGCACGGGCGGCGCCGGACCCGCTGCGGCTTGGCAGGGCGGCCGGTCGGCCGACCGGGGTGATTGCCCGGCCGCCGGGCACGTATCGCGTACTTCCTGCCTGCCGCCGGGGACGGGGGTGTCACCTGTACAGGGGGTGCCCCCGTGACGGGTGGGACCGTTGCCCTGCGGGTCAGCGCGGCCCTGGTGACGCGGAGCTATGGGCCGCGGCTGCGGGACTGAGGGGTGGCAGAAGGCGGGCGCGCGGGTGCCCCCGGCCGCCGGGAAGGGGTGGCGGGCCGGGGGCGGGGGCGTTGCTCCGAGGGGCGCCGGCCCCGCGAGGCGGCGGGGCCGGGGTCGTAGGGGTGTCCGCGCCGGAGGCGTTACGTGCGGAGGCGCGCTCCCCCGTTCGTACGGCGCCGCAGCGTGGGGCGGTCCGCCTCGGGCGCCGGGCCACCGGCAGGCCCCTCCGCCGCCGCTGCCGCGAACCACTCCGCCAGCGCGGCCACCGTCGGATGCCGGAAGACGTCCCGCAGCGTGATCTCCTTGCCCAGCTCCGCGCGGACCCGGTTCACCAGCCGCACCGCCAGCAGTGAATGCCCGCCGACCCGGAAGAAGTTGTCGTCCGCCCCCACCTCCTTGCCGGACAGCACCTCGCTGAACAGCCGGGACAGCGGCTCCTCCCAGCGCCCGTACGGCCGACCGGCCGCACCCCGCTGCTCGGCCTCCCCGGGCGCCGGAAGAGCCCGCCGGTCGAGCCGCCCGTCGGGGCCGACCGGCAGCGCGTCCAACGCCACCACCGAGGACGGCACCAGATACTCCGGCAGCCGCTCCGCCGCCCACGCCTGCACCTCGGCCTCGGCAGGCGCCGCGCCGCGCGGTACGACATAGGCGATCAGCCGCCGCTCACCCGGCTCGTCCTCCCGTACGACGGCGGCCGCGGCCGCCACCCCCGGGTGCCGGGCCAGCAGCTCCCCGACCCGGGCGGTGTCCATGCGGTAACCGCCGATCAGGTCGTCGCTCCCGTGCGCCGGAAGGGCCCGGCGCAGCTCACCGTCACGGCCGAACACCGCACGCTCGCCGGTCCGTACCATCCGGTCGCCCGGGGCCCCGTACGGATCGGGCACGTATGTCCCCGCCGTCGCGCCGGGCCGCAGCGGGAAGCCGTCACCGGCGGCCGCGCCGCGCAGATACACCTCACCGGGGATCCCCGGCGGGACCGGCCGCAGCCGGTGGTCGAGCAGCACCGCCGCCCCGGCCGGCGTCAGGCCGGACAACGGGCGCACCGGACCCAGCGCGCACGTGCCGCCGGACAGCAGCGCCCCCCACAGCGACCGTACGAACTCCTCGGCGCCGACCGCGAAGCCGATGCCGGGGGCGTCGGGCGGCGGCGAGGCGGCCAGCGTACGGTGGGTGAGACGCACCGCGTACGGTTCGCCCGCCGGGTCCACGGCCAGGCACACCGCGGCCGCGTCCAGCGGGTCGACCGCGGGCAGCCGAACTCCCCTGGCGGAGCCGGCCGTCAGCCGCTCCAGATACAGCACGCGCGGGGCGCCCCCGGAGCGGGACAGCGACCGCCGGGTCAGCAGGACCGCGCAGCCCGCCGCGTCCAGCGCCCGCCCGAGATCGGGCCCCGGGCTCAACAGAAGGGGTGTCGCACCGGACTTGAGGACCGCGAGCGCCGCCACGACCTGCTCGGTGCCGCGTTCCAGCAGCACTGCGACCACCTCGCCCGCGTCCATCCCCTCCCGGACCAGCCGCCGGGCCAACACGCCGGAACGGGCCTCCAGTTCGGCATAGGTCAGAGCGTCACCCCGGTGGGAGACGGCGATCCGGTCCGGCGTGCGGCGGGCCCGGTCGGCGAAGAGCTCGTGCACGGGCCGGCCGGGACCGGGCAGAAGGGCCGCGGACGCCGGCCCGCCGGGGGCGAGATCGTCCAGCGCGAGCCCGGGGTCGGCGGCGACCGCCCGCAGAGTGAACGCCAGCCGCTCGGTGAGCAGTTCGGCAGTCGCCGGGTCGAAGAGATCGGTGGCGTACTCCAGCACTCCGGACAGCCCGCCCGGCGCCCCGGCCGCGTCCCGCGACTCCGTGAGCGCGAACGTCAGATCGGTCTTCGCGCGGTCCGCCCCCACCGGCAACTGGACCCCGGCGAGCGGCGATTGGCCCTCCGGCGCGGAGGCGGCCGGGTGTACCTGGAGCATGACCTGCACCAGCGGGTGGTGCGCGGACGACCGGTGCGGGTTCAGATGTTCCACCAGCCGGTCGAAGGGCACGTCCTGCGCGCTGTAGGCGGCCAGATCGGTGTCCCGCACCCGCCGCAGAAGCTCGGTGAAGGGCGGGTTGCCACGTGTGTCGGTGCGCAGCACCAGGGTGTTGACGAAGAAGCCGACCAGCGGGTTCAGCGCGTCGTCGCCGCGCCCGGCGACGGTCGTACCGAGCGCGAGGTCGTCGCCCGCGCCGTGGAGCGTCAGCGTGGCGGCGAGCGCGGCCTGCACGACCATGAAGAGCGTGGCACCGTTCTCCTGCGCGACCCGGGCGAGCCCGCGATGCGTGGCCGCGTCGAGCCCGAAGGGCGTGAGCGCGCCCCGCCCGCTGGGCTCGGCGGGCCGCGGCCGGTCGCCCGGAAGCTCCATGACCGGCGGAAGCTCCGCCAATGTCTTCGTCCAATAGCCGAGTTGACGTTCCATCAGGCTCTCGTCGCCCTCGCCGAGCATCGCGCGCTGCCAGAGCGTGTAGTCGGCGTACTGCACGGACAGCGGCTCCCGGCGGGGGGCGCTTCCGGCGGCCCTGGCCGTGTACGCGTACCCCAGATCCGCGAGCAGGCAGTCGAGGGACCAGCCGTCACCGGCGATGTGGTGGATCAGCAGGACGAGCGTCTGCCCTTCGTCCCCGTCCGTGTCGAACAGCCAGGCGCGGAACGGGAATTCGGCCGCCAGGTCGAAGACATGCCCGGCGGCCGCGTCGACCGCAGCCCCGAGCCGGCCCGCCGCGATCCGCTCGACCGTGAGCGGGGGCCGTACTCCGTCGAGCACCCGCTGATACGGCTCGCCGTTCACCACCGGGTAGACCGTGCGCAGCACCTCGTGCCGCTCGGCGACATCCGCGAGGGCGTCCGCGAGCACCGCCGGGTCCAGCCGCCGGTCCAGCCGGCGGACGACCGTGATGTTGTACGTGGCGCTGGGCCCCTCCAACTGGCCCACGAACCACAGGCGTCGCTGGGCGTAGGAGAGCGGCATACGGGCGGGCCGTTCGGCGGGCGGGACCGGGACCAGCGCGGGCCTGGCCGCCGCCGACGCGTCCTGTTCACCGATACGGCGGTGGAGCCCGGCCGGGGTCGGCGCGAGGAAGAGGTCACGGATGCCGACCTCCACGCCGAGGACCGTACGCAGCCGGTTGACGAGCTTGCTGGCGAGCAGTGAATGGCCGCCGCTGCGGAAGAAGTTGTCGTCGGGGCCGATGTGCTCGCGGCCCAGCACCTCCGCGAACAGCCCGCACAGGATCTCCTCGCGCGGGTCCATCCCCACGCCACTGCGGGCGGCTGGCGCGTCGGGCACGGCTGCTGCGGCCAGCCGGTCCCGGCGCGCGGCGAGCCCCGCCTCCTCCTCCGGCGTCAGCGCGACCAACTCCCCGGCCGGCGCGTCGGGCGCGGCGGCCGCGAAGGACTCCAGCGCCCGTACGTACAGGTCGAGCAGCAGCCGCGCGGTCTCCTCGTCGAAGAGGTCGACCGCGTACTGCACGCCGAGGTCGAGCCCGGCCGGCTCGCCGTCCGCGGTGTACGCCTCGCCGCAGTGGAAGGTGAGGTCGAACTTCGCCGCCGCCAGATCCGTCGACGTCGGCCGCGCCGACGCGGCGCCCAGCGACACGGCGGCTGTCTCTCCTTGATGATGCGTCACCATCACCTGGAAGAAGGGGTGATGGCCGAGCGCGCGGTCCGGGTTCAGATGCTCGACCAGCAGATCGAACGGCACGTCGTCATGGGCGTACGCGGCCAGGTCGGTCTCCCGGGCCCGCTCGACCAGCGCGCGGAGCGTGGGCGCGCCCGACAGGTCGGAGCGCAGCACCAGGGTGTTCACGAACAGCCCGGCCGACTCGTGCAGGTCCTGGTGGGCGCGGCCCGCGACGGGTGTGCCGAAGGCGAGGTCGTCGCCCGCGCCCGCCGCCGACAGGGCGGTGGCCAGCGCGGACCTGACCACCATGAAGAGCGTCGCGCGGGCGGTCCTGGACAGCGCGAGCAGGCCGCGGTGGGTGCGCGCGCTCAGCCGGCCGGCGCTGAGCGTGGCCCCCCGTCCGCTGGGCTCGGCGGGCCTCGGCCGGTCGGCCGGAAGGTCGACGACCGGGGGAAGGCCGTCCAGGGCCTTGGACCAGTAAGCGATCTGACGGGTGATCAGACTGTCCGGGTCCTGGTCGTCGCCCAGCAACTCCCTTTGCCAGAGGGTGTAGTCGGCGTACTGCACCGGCAGCGGATCGAGACCGGGCGCGCGACCGGCGGACCGGGCCTCGTACGCCCGCGCGAGGTCGGCGAGCAGCGGTCCGGTGGACCAGCCGTCGGCGGCGATGTGGTGGAGGAGCAGCACGAGCGTCCGGCCGCCGGAACCGGCGCCCGGGCCCGGGTCCAGCAGCCAGGCCCGGAACGGGATCTCGCCCGCCAGGTCGAAGACATGCCCGGCCACCGCGTCGACCGCCGCCGCCAGGCTCTCCTGGCTGGTCTCGACCGTCTCCAGCGCGGGCCGGGCCCCGGCCACCACCGTCTGGTACGGCTCGCCTCCCTCCGCCGGATAGCGCGTGCGCAGCACCTCGTGCCGCTCGGCGACGTCCGCGAGGGCGTCGGCCAGCACCGCCGGGTCCAGCGGACCGTCCAGCGGCAGCACGATCGGCACGTTGTACGCCGAGCCGGGCCCTTCGAGTTCGTTGATGAACCACAGGCGGCGCTGGGCGTACGACAGCGGGACGCGCGCGGGCCGTTCGGCGGTCGGGACCGGTCGCAGCGCGGGTCTGGCCGCCGCCGACCCGTCCAATTCGCCGATACGGCGGTGGAGTCCGGCCGGGTTCGGCGCGAGGAAGAGGTCGCGGATGCCCAACTCCACGCCGAGCGCGGCCCGGACACGGTTGACCAGCTTGCTCGCGAGCAGCGAATGGCCGCCGCTGCGGAAGAAGTTGTCGTCGGGGCCGATGTGCTCGCGGCCCAGCGCCTCCGCGAACAGCCCGCACAGGATCTCCTCACGAGGGGTGAGCGCACCGGCGGACGGAACAGCCTCCGCCTCCGCCCGGCCGTCCGCCGCCACGGCCTTCGCCGCCGCCAGCCGCCGCCGGCGCTCGGCGAGCCCCGCCGCCTCCGCGTCGGACAGCAGCCCCAGCGCGCTGATCGGCACGTCCGGGTCGGCCGCGAAAGCCCGCAGCGCCCGCAGCAGCAGATCGAGCAGCAGCCGGGCGGTCCCGTCGTCGAAGAGGTCCACGGCGTACTGCACGCCGAGGTCCAGCCCGGCCGGCTCCCCGTCCGCGCCGGACGCCTCCGCGCAGGAGAAGGTCAGATCGAACTTCGCCGCCGCCAGATCGGCCGCCGCGAGCCGGGCCGTCAGCCCGCCCAGCGCCACCGCGGCGTCGTCCTCGGCGGACAGCAGGGTCAGCATCACCTGGAAGAAGGGATGCCGGTCAAGAGAACGTTCCGGGTTCAGATGCTCGACCAGCAGGTCGAACGGCAGATCCTCATGGGCGTACGCGGCCAGGTCCGCGTCACGCACCCGGTCCACCAGCGCGTCGGCCGTCGGGTCGCCGGACAGATCCGTGCGCAGGGCCAGCGAGTTGACGAAGAAGCCGACCAGGTCGTTCAGATCCTCCTCCGGGCGGCCCGCGACCGGCGTGCCGATCGCCAGATCGTCGCCCGCGCCCGCCGCCGAGAGCGCCACCGCGAGCGCCGCGCGCACCACCATGAACAGACTCGCCCCCCGCGCCCTGGCCAGCGCCAGCAGCGCGCGATGCGCGTCCGCGTCCGCCCGGGCGGTGAGGGTCACCCCGCGGTGTGTCGGCCCGGTCGGGCGCGGCCGGTCGGCGGGCAGCTCGATGACGTCCGGCAGGCCCTCCAACGCGCCTCGCCAGTAAGCCAGTTGCTCATGGGCGACGCTCTGCGGGTCGGCCGGGTCGCCCAGCATCTCGTGCTGCCAGAGCGTGTAGTCGGCGTACTGCACCGGCAGCGCGTCCCACGCGGGCGCCCGCCCGTCGGCGCGGGCGGCATACGCCGTGGACAGATCGCGCAGCAGCGGGGCCACCGACCAGCCGTCGGTGGCGACGTGGTGCAGCAGCAGCACCAGCACCGACGACGTACCGCCCTCGGGCACGAACAGCCGTGCCCGCAGCGGAAGTTCGGCGGTGATGTCGAACGTCTCACGGGCGTAGGCGGCCACCAGCGCGTCCAGCCAGTCCGGCGCGCAGCGCCCGACACTCAGCAGGCCGGCGCCGGGGGCGTCCAGGATCCGCTGGTACGGTTCCCCGTCGGCGGCGGGGAAGACGGTACGCAGCACCTCGTGCCGCGCGACCACGTCGGCGACGGCTGCGTCGAGGGCGTCCGCGTCCGGCACGCCGTCCAGCCGCAGCACGACCGGCGCGTTGTACGTCGCGGACGGGCCCTCAAGCCGGTTCAGGAACCACAGCCGGCGCTGTGCGAAGGACAACGGGATCACGGTCAGTCTCCGGGGGTGGGCGGAGCGGGACGGGGGAAGAAGGGCGGGCTCAAGGGGGAAGCCGGGGCCCAGGCCCGAAGGGCAGCCGGGTCGGCGAGGGGGCGTGCGCGGAGCACGCCCCCGGCGCGTCGAGCGCTATGCCCCGGGGGCCGCGCTCCCGGCGATCAAGCCCTCGATGTGCGCGGCCAGTTCACGCAGTCGCGGGTGCGCGTAGACGGCCTTCACCGGCAGCCCGACGCCCAGTTCGGCGCGGACCCGCGACACCAGCTTGATGGCCAGCAGCGAGTGCCCGCCGAGCTTGAAGAAGTTGTCGTCGGGCCCGATCCGGGACGCGCCGAGCACGGTCTGCCAGACCCGGCCGATCAGCTCCTCGACCGGCCCGTTCAGCTCGTCCTTCGCGGCTTCCTCCGGCCCGGGACCGGCGGCGGCGGGGGCGGGCAGCGCGGCCCGGTCCAGCTTGCCGTTCGGCGTGGTCGGGAAGCGGTCGAGCGCCACGAAGGCCGAGGGCACCATGTACGCGGGCAGCTCCTCGGCGAGCCGCGCGCGCAGACCCGCCTCGTCCACGGCGGTGGTCCCGGCCCGGTAGTACGCCACCAGGCCCGGCGCGCCGTTCACCTCGTCCCGCACCAGCACGGCGGACTCGGCGACCCCCTCGTACCCGGCGATCACGGCCTCGATCTCCGACAGCTCGATCCGGTGGCCGCGCAGCTTGACCTGCCCGTCCGCCCGGCCCAGATAGACCAGCCGGCCGTCCGGCAGGAGACGGCACAGGTCGCCCGTGCGGTACATCCGCTGCCCGGGGAGCGCGGCGGACGGGCCGCCCGCGTCCGCGACGAAGCGTTCCGCCGTCAGCGCAGGGCGCCGCCGGTAGCCGCGGCCGACCCGCGGGCCCGCCAGATACAGGTCACCCGTCTCGCCGAAGCCGACCGGCTGGAGCTTGTCGTCCAGCAGCCGCGCCCGCAGACCCGGCAGCACCGTACCGATGTGCGGCTCGTCACCGGCCGCGATCCACCCGGCGGTGGTGTCCACCGTGCACTCGGTGGGTCCGTAGAGGTTCACCACGCGCAGCACACCCGCCTCGGTCTGCTCGGCGAGCCGCCGCCAGAGCGCGGGGCTGATCGCCTCGCCGCCGATCAGCAGCGTCATCGGCCGGTGCCCGCCGTCGGCCGACAGCAGGTCCAGCAGTGGGTCGGCGTGCGAGGGCGTGATGTCGAGATCGGTCAGCGCCTGCTCGTCCACCAGCCGGGCCAGCAGCTCCGGGTCGGCCCGGGTCTCCTCGTCGATCATCACGAGGGTGTCGCCGCGGCACACCCGGATCCACTGCTGCACCGAGGCGTCGAAGGACGGCGAGGCGTTCCAGCCGACCCGGCCCGCCTCCGTGACGGCGATGCCCGCGTCCTCCAGCTCGGTCAGCAGTACGGAGACCGCGGACCGGACGATCTCGACACCCTTGGGGCGCCCGGTCGAACCGGAGGTGTAGATGACATACGCGAGCGTGCCGGCCGTGACCGGCACCGGGCGGAAGGGCGCGGCAGAGGTGCCCCCGGCCAGCTCCGCGTACGCGAGGTGCGGCACGTCCGCGCTCAGCGGCGCGGTGTCCGCCCCCGGGACCACCACCAGGTCGGCCGCGGCGTCCGTCACCAGGTAACGGCGGCGCTCGGCGGGCAGCTTGGGGTCGACCGGCAGATACGCGGCGCCCGCGGCCAGCGTGCCGATCAGCGCCGCCACCAGGTCCGCGCCGCGCGGCAGGCTCAGCGCCACCACGCTCTCCGGCCCGATGCCGCGCGCGGTCAGCCGCCCGGCGATCCGGGCCGCCTCGGCCCGCAGCGCCCCGAAGGTCAGCGTACGGTCGCCCGCCACCACGGCCGGCCGGTCGGCGGGCACGGCGGCCAGCCGGTCCAGCAGATCCACCGGCGCCTGGTCGGTGAACTGCCGTGTGCGCTCAGGAAGTACGGCGGTCATCGCGCTCACTCCCCGAACACGGTCGTCGAAGGGGCGGTCTGCGGACGGCAGTCGGCCAGCGCGACCGGCTCACCCATCGCGACCAGGATCTTGCGGTCGCCCTTGTACGCCTCACGGCCGTGCGCGCACAGGATGTTGTCGACCAGCATCAGGTCACCGCGCTGCCAGGTCTCGCGGACGGTCACCCGGTCGTACACCTCGTTGATCGCGTCGACCTCGGCGTCGGTCAGCGAACTGCCGTCGCCCAGGTAGGTGTTGAACGGCAGCCCGTCCTCGCCGTACGTCTCGACCAGCACCTCGCGGACGTCCGGGTCCAGGGTGCGGCTGTTCCAGAAGGCGAAGTGGTTGAACCAGGAGCGCTCACCGGTCACCGGGTGGGTGACGATCGCCGAACGCCGCTGCCGGGTGAGCATGCTGTCGTCGTCCAGCCACTCGTAACCGACCGTGTTCTCGCGGCAGTACGCCTCGGCGACGGCCTTGTCCTCGGTGGCGAACGTCTTGTACCAGGGCAGCCCGGCCAGCTCCGAGTAGTTGCGCACCAGCAGCCAGCCGGCCCGCGCGAACCGCTCGACCAGCTCCGGCGGCAGCTGCCGCAGCGCCTCGCGCATGTCGCCGACGGTCGTCGCGCCGCCCTCCTCGGGCGCGATGACGCAGCCGAAGAGCAGCACGCCGGGGAAGTCCAGGGTGTAGCTGTTCTCGTTGTGCAGCCGGATCGGCTGGATCGCCGGGAGGTCGGTCGAGGAGAAGACGCCCTCGCCGAAGTCGGTGCGCGGGGTGGCCTTCTCCTTGTACCCGGCGCGCTGCCGGATGAGCGCGTCACGGGCACGGGCGAACCCGGCGGCGTCCTCGACCGGCAGACCGCGCAGCAGCACGGCCCCCGAGCGGTGCAACTCGGCCTGGATCGCGTCCCGGTGGTCGTCCAGCCAGCCGACGGCCGGCTCCAGGTCGTCGAAGTGCGGGACGTGCACGACGACGGGCTTGCCGGGCTTCCGTACGGGGTCGATCCCCGTCGGGAACGCGGCCGCGGCGGTGACGGTGGCGGTGGCTTGTGCGGTGGCGGGCATGGGCTGCGTCCTTAAGTGAGGGATGGGGGAACGGGGTGGGGCCGCTCAGACGGTCTGCGGCTGGGCGAACTCGCCGTCCAGGACGGGGTTCACGAGCGCGAAGAACGCGTCGAGCTGCTGCTGGAAGTAGAAGTGGCCGCCGGGCAGCATCTCCAGAGCGAAGCCGCTGCCGGTGATCTCGGCCCAGTGCGTCAGCGCCTCGACCGGAACGACCGGGTCCGCGGTGCCGCCGATCACGGTCACCGGGCAGTCGACACGTACGCCGGGCTCGCGGCACTGGTACACGTCGTCGATGGCGAAGTCCGCCCGGATCGACGGCAGGACGATCTCCCGCAGCTCGGGCTCGTCCAGGATGCCGTCGTCGGTGCCGCCGCGCTCCTTGATGGCGGCGACCAGGGCGTCGTCGTCCAGCGACTCCGGCCGCACGACGCTCGGGTTGGGCAGGAAGGGCGCCCGGCACGCCGAGGCGATCAGCGCCCGGGGGGTGCGCCCGGCCGCCTGGAGCTTTCTGACCACCTCGAACGCCACCAGCGAGCCCATGCTGTGCCCGAGCACCACCAACTCCTCGGTGTCGGCGGGCAGCGAGGCGACGACGGGCGCGGCCAGGTCGTCGATGTCCAGCGGCAGCGGCTCGGAGAAACGCGCGCCGCGACCGGGGTACTGGCCGATCAGCAGCCGCACGTCGGCGGGCAGGAACTCCCGCCACTGCGCGTACGCGTGGGCGTTGCCGCCCGCGTGCGGCAGCACCAGCAGCGAGACGCGGTGCGGTGCCGTGCCCGGCAGGTCCCATACGACGTCGTCGGGCGCGGGCGTCGGGTGCTGGGCATGACTCATGACGGACTCCGTTCGTGGATGGGTGCGCGGCGTGGCGGGAGCGGCGGTGACGGGCCTTGCGGCTCGGGGGATCGCTCAGGGGTTGCTCACGGGGGCGCTGAGGGGGTCGCTCGGGATCGCTTCAGGGGGTGAGGAGCGCGCCGGCCTCGGTGCGGCGGCGCAGCGCGGGCCTGGCCCGGCGCGGTCGTATGTCGCCCAGGTGGGTGGTGAGGGCGGCGGGGGTGGGGTGGAGGAAGACGTCGCGGATGGTGAGTCGGGCGCCGAGGGTGGCGGCGATGCGGCTGGTGAGTCGGGCGGCGAGCAGGGAGTGCCCGCCGTGGTCGAAGAAGTTGTCGTCGATCGTCAGCGGGGCCGGCGCGCCCAGCACGTCCGTGAAGAGCCCGCACATCGTGGATTCGAGCGGCGTCCTGGGCTCGCGGCCGTGGGCGGCGGCGAAGACCGGGGCGGGGAGCGCCCTCTTGTCGACCTTGCCGTTCGCGGTCAGCGGCATCCGGTCCAGCACGGTGATCGAGGCCGGAACCATGTGCTCGGGGAGCTGAGTACGCAGCCAGTCGCGGAACTCCCGTGGGCTCGTGGTGCATTCGGGTGTGGTGGTGATGTGGGCGGTGAGTTGGGGGGTGTGGTGGTGGTCGGGGTGGGTGGTGAGGGTGGCTTGGGTGATGTGGGGGTGGGTGGTGAGGGTGGTTTCGATTTCGGTGGGTTCGATGCGGAAGCCGCGGATTTTGATTTGGGTGTCGGTGCGGCCGGTGTAGTGGAGTTGGCCGTTGGGGGTCCAGTGGGCTTGGTCGCCGGTGCGGTAGAGGCGGGTGCCGGGGGGTCCGTAGGGGTTGGGGATGAAGTGGGTTGCGGTGGTGGTGGGTTGGCCGAGGTAGCCGTGGGCGAGGCCGTGTCCGGTGAGGTAGAGCTCGCCGGTGGTGCCGGGGGGTGTGGGGTTGAGATGGGTGTCGAGGACGTAGGCGTGTTTGTTGGTGATGGGTGCGCCGATGGGGACGGTGCCGGTCGGTGTCGAGGAGCGTTCGAGGGTGTGGGTGGTGGTGAAGCCCATGGATTCGGCGGGGCCGTAGCCGTTGGTGATGGTCAGGTGGGGGTGGAGGCGGTGCAGCTTGTGGACGTGGGTGGGGGAGGCGGGTTCGCCGCCGGTGTAGGCGACGCGGACGGTGGTGAAGGTCTCCGGGGCTTCGTCGGTGAGGTAGTTGAAGAGGCTGGAGGAGAGCTGGAGCATGGTCACGGCGTGGCGGTTGGCGAGTTCGGTGATGTGGACCGGTTCGGGTCGCTGGCCGGGTTGGAGGACGGTGGTGCCGCCGTGGAGGAGTGCGCCCCAGAACTCCAGCGAGAAGGCGTCCCAGGAGACGGGGGAGCACTGGAGGAAGGTCTCGTCCGGGCCGAAGGTGCAGTAGGTCTGTGCGGTGACGGTCGAGATGAGGTTCCGGTGTGAGGACAGGATGCCCTTGGGCCGTCCGGTGGACCCGGAGGTGAACATCACGCAGGCCGTGTCCGGCCCGGTCACGGCAGCGCCCAGGTTCTGGGCGGGCTGTGCGGCGATACGGTCCGCGTCGGTGTCCAGCCGGATGACGGACCACGGGCCCTCGACGCGCTGGTGATGGGCGAGATCCGTGACGAGAGTGGTGATGCCGGCGTCGGTGGCGGTGCGGGCGAGGCGGTCGTCGGGGAACTCGGGGTCGAGGAGGGCGTAGGCGGCTCCGGTCTTGACGGTGGCGAGGACGGCGGTGGTGAAGTCCGTACCGCGTTCCAGCAGGACTCCGGCCATCTGCCCGCGGCCCAGTCCGAGCGAACGCAGGTGGTGGGCAAGCCGGTTGGCGCGGTGGTTCAACTCCCCGTAGGAAACCGTCTGTTCGCCGAAGACGACCGCCGGGTGGTCCGGTCGTAGTGCCGCCTGGCGTTCGAAGAGAGCCGTGAGCGAGGTGTCCTTGATCGGGGCCGTCGTCGCGTTCCACTCCTCGACCACCAGCCGCCGTTCGGCCGGGTCGAGCAGGTCGGCCGAGGAGAGGGTGAGGGCGGGGTCGGCGACGGCCTGCTCCAGCATGCGGCGCAGCATCGCGACCATCCGCCGGACGCTCCCGCGCTCAAAGATCGCGGAGTCGTAGAGCACTTGGCCGGTGAGGCCGTGTGTGTCGTCGCCGCTGAGCAGGAATTCCAGGTCGAACTTGACCGAGCCGTTGGTGAACGGCCGCACCTCGCCGGAGCGCAGGCCGGCGCCGGGCAGTCCGAACTCGGGCGCGGCTCCGTTCTCCAGGGCGAGGCAGATCTGGAAGAGCGGGTGCCGGGCCAGCGAACGCTCGGGGCTGACCGCTTCGAGCACGACGTCGAACGGCGCTTCGGCATGCGCGAAGGCGTCCAGATCGGCGGTACGTACCCGGGCCAGCAGCTCGCGGAAGGTCGGATCGCCCGAGGTGTCGGTGCGCAGCACCAGTGTGTTGACGAAGAAGCCCACCAGGTCGGCCAGCGCGTCGTCGGACCGTCCGGCCACGGGCGAACCGATCGGGAGGTCCGTGCCGGCGCCCAGCCGGGTGAGCGTCGCGGCCAGCGCGCTCTGCACCACCATGAACGGCGTGCACTGCTCGGCCCGCGCCAACTCGCTGACCTGACGGAGAAGTTCGGGCCCGAAGTCGAGCGGTACCGTCCCTCCCCTGTGACTCGCCACCGCCGGCCGCGGGCGGTCCAGCGTCAGCCCCAGCTCCTCGGGCAGCTCGGCGAGAGCCCGCCGCCAGTAGCCGAGTTCACCGCTGAGCACGCTGTCCGGATCGGAGGCCCCGCCCAGGAACCGCCGCTGCCAGAGCGCGTAGTCGGCGTAGCGTACCGGGAGTTGGGCCCACTGCGGCTCACGGCCCGAACGCCGTGCCTCGTACGCGGTCGCCAGATCCCCGAAGAGCGGTCGCAGCGACTGCCCGTCGGTGGCGATGTGGTGCAGCAGGACCAGGAGCACATACGCGTCACCGCCGAGGTCGAACAGGGTGACGCGCAGGGGGAGTTCGACGGCCAGATCGAAGGCGTGACCCGCCGACGTACGCAACTCCGCGTCCAGGTCCTCCGGCGAGACGGCTCGGCGTGAGAAGACCACCGAGGCGTCCTCGGGGGAGAGCACCCGCTGATACGGGTCACCGTCCGCGACGCCGAAGACCGTACGCAAAGGCTCATGACGTTCCGTCAGATCCTGGAAGCCCGCCCGCAGGGCCTCGACGTCCAGGTCACCGTCGAGACGTACGGACAGCGGCACGTTGTACGCCGTTCCGCCGCCGCCCTCCATGCCGGAGATCAGCCACAGGCGCCGCTGCGCGTACGACAGGGGGAGCCGGTCCGGGCGCGGCGAGACGGCCGTCAGCGCAGGGCGGGGGCGCTGCGCGCCCTCCGACCGGGTGGCGAGATGGGTGGTGAGGGTGGCGGGGGTGGGGTGGAGGAAGACGTCGCGGATGGTGAGCCGGGCGCCGAGGGTGGTGGCGATGCGGCTGGTGAGCCGGGCGGCGAGCAGGGAGTGTCCGCCGTGGTCGAAGAAGTTGTCGTCGATGGTCAGCGGGGCCGGCGTGGCGAGCACGTCGGTGAAGAGCCCGCAGACGATCTCCTCCAACGGCGTGCGCGGCGCCCGGCCGTGGGCGGCGGTGAGCACCGGGGCGGGCAGCGCCCTCTTGTCGACCTTGCCGTTGGCGGTGAGCGGCATCCGGTCGAGCAGGACGACATACGCGGGGATCATGTGCTCCGGCAGCCGCTCGCGCAGCCAGTCGCGTACGGCGCGGGGGTCGAGGCCGGCGGCTTCCGTGGTGGTGATGTGGGCGGTGAGTTGGGGGGTGTGGTGGTGGTCGGGGTGGGTGGTGAGGGTGGCTTGGGTGATGTGGGGGTGGGTGGTGAGGGTGGTTTCGATTTCGGTGGGTTCGATGCGGAAGCCGCGGATTTTGATTTGTGTGTCGGTGCGGCCGGTGTAGTGGAGTTGTCCGTTGGGGGTCCAGTGGGCTTGGTCGCCGGTGCGGTAGAGGCGGGTGCCGGGGGGTCCGTAGGGGTTGGGGATGAAGTGGGTTGCGGTGGTGGTGGGTTGGCCGAGGTAGCCGTGGGCGAGTCCGTGTCCGGTGAGGTAGAGCTCGCCGGTGGTGCCGGGGGGTGTGGGGTTGAGGTGGGTGTCCAGGACGTAGGCGTGCTTGTTGGTGATCGGTGAACCGATCGGGACGGTGGTCTGTGCGGTGGTGGTCCGGGGGATGGTGTGGGTGGTGGTGAAGCCCATGGACTCGGCGGGGCCGTAGCCGTTGGTGATGGTCAGGTCCGGGTACCGCTGGTGGAGGGCGTGGACGTGCGTCGGAGAAGCGGGTTCGCCACCCGTATAGGCGATCCGGACCGTCTGGAACGTCTCCGGGGCTTCGTCGGTGAGGTAGTTGAAGAGGCTGGAGGAGAGCTGGAGCATCGTGACGCGGTGACGGTTGGCCAGTTCGGTGATGTGGACCGGTTCGGGCCGCTGGCCCGGCTGCAACACCGTGGTGCCGCCATGGAGGAGGGCACCCCAGAACTCCAGGGAGAAGGCGTCCCAGGAGACCGGCGAGCACTGGAGGAAGACTTCCTGCGGTCCGAAGGTGCAGTAGGTCTGTGCGGTGACGGTCGAGATCAGGTTCCGGTGGGAGGACAGGATGCCCTTGGGCCGCCCGGTGGACCCGGAGGTGAACATCACGCACACCGTGTCCAGCCCGGAGACCGTCACCCCGAGGTCGCTGTCGGCCGCTGCCGCGATCCTGGCGCGGTCCGCGTCCACGCGTACGGTCGTCCAGTCGCCGCCGATCCGGGAGCCGTGGGTGCCGTCGCTGATCAGCATGGTGATGCCGGCGTCGTTGGCGGTGCGGGCGAGGCGGTCGTCGGGGAATTCGGGGTCGAGGAGGGCGTAGGCGGCGCCGGTTTTGACGGTGGCGAGGACGGCGGTGGCGAAGTCCGTGCCGCGTTCCAGCAGGACCCCGGCCATCTGCCCGCGGCCCAGGCCGAGCGAACGCAGGTGGTGGGCGAGCCGGTTGGCGCGGTGGTTCAACTCGCCGTAGGAGAGGGTCTGTTCGCCGAAGACGACCGCCGGCTGGTCCGGCCGTAGCGCCGCCTGGCGCTCGAAGAGAGCCGCGAGCGAGGTGTCCTCGATCGGGGCCGCCGTCGCGTTCCACTCCTCGACCACCAGCCGCCGTTCGGCCGGGTCGAGGACCGGCAGCCGGCCGAGGGGGGAGTCGGGGTCGGCGAGGGCCGTGTCGACGAAGCGGAGGAAGCGGTCCTGGTGGGCGGCGATCGCGTCCAGGTCGCAGACGTCGGGCGCGGCGTCGAAGTCGACGCGCAGGCCGAGGTCCGGGCCGAGGTCGTAGACGGCGATGGCCAGATCCTCGACCGGGCCGTTGCCGAGGTTGCGCTGCACCGTGGGGTGGCCGGCGAAGGTCAGCCCGGGGTCGAAGGCCATGATGTTGACGAGCGGCGCCGTGATCCGGCGCTCCGACTCCCCGAGGCCCAGGTCGCGGCACATGTCCTCGTAGCGGGTCCGCTGGTGCTTGAGGCCGCCGCGGACCTCGCGGACGACCCCGGCGACCAGCTCGGCGAAGGTGCGGCCGGTGTCGACGTCCAGCCGCAGCGGCAGCACGTTCGAGACCATGCCCGGGGTGCGGCGGCTCAGCTCGGTGGTGCGGGCGGTCACCGGGAGGCCGACGACGAGTTCGTCGTGGCCGCTGACCCGGTGGACGTAGGCCGCCACCAGCGCGACGACCATCATCGTCCAGGGCGCCCGGCGGCCGCGGGCCACCGCCTTGAGCCGGTCGGCGTCGGCCGCGGGCAGGAAGACCGTACGGCGGACGAACGGCACCGCCGGGCCCGGCGTGTGGCCCTCGCCGATCCGCGGGGTCTCCGGCAGCCCGGTCAGATGCTCCGCCCAGTACGCCCGGTCGTCCGCGGCCGACTGCGAGGCGCGGTACTCGGCGTCCTCGGCGAGGAGTTCGGCCATCGTGCCGAACGGGCTCGGCCCCCAGGGCTCACCGGCGGTCGCCTGCTCGTACAGCTCGATGAGGCGCCGTTCGATCAGGGCCACCCCCAGGCCGTCGATGACCAGGTGGTGATAGCCCTGATAGAAGACGAAGCGGTCGTCGGCGAGTTTGATCAGCGCGTGGCTGCTGAGCGGGCCCACCGCGAGGTCGACCGGCCGGGCGCGATCGGCCGCCAGCCACACACGGGCCGCCTCGTCCGGGTCGGCCTCGCCGCTCATGTCGAGAAAGGGGAGCCGGCGGTCGCCCGGTTCGGCGTCGAGGAGCTGCCAGATCCCGTCCTCGTCGTGTTCGGTGCCGCGAATCCGCAGGACATCGGCCTCGCGGACGAGCTGGTACCAGCAGTCGGCCAGCACGTCCGGGTCGATCGGGCCCAGGATCTTCCGGCTGTCGCCGATGTTGTAACGGCGGCGGGTGCGGTCCACGTCGTGCGCCATCCAGATGTCGCGCTGCGCGGCCGACAGCGGCAGCCGGACCGTGCCGGGCCGGTCGGCGGTGTGCTGGTCAGACGCCATGGGTGGCTCCTTCTGCATCGGCGGTGCGGGGGCGCTTCCCGCTTCGGGACGGCGGAATCCGCGGGGTGCGGGCGGGTACGGGTGCGGCGTGCTCGGGGCGGCTCGCGGTACGGCCTTCCGGGGCGTTGCGGGGACGCCGTACCCCGGGCGCCGGGCATGCCGGGGCACACGGGCGGGCGAGGGACGACGGTCGGCGCGGGAACGGGGTGCGCGGGCGGTACGGGCGTGCGTCAGGCGCGGCTCACGGGCCGCGGCGTACCCGGGGTGGGCTTGCGCGGGCCACGGTTTGCGGGGAACCGAGGCGTACGAACGACAGCGGTACGCCACGGCCTTGCGAAGTACGGGGAAGAGCTCGTGCACTCATTCAATCCGCGCCGCCGGTCGCCGGGCGGCACTTCCTACGGCACTCCGGGAGCAGCTCAGCCCGCGGCGGCAGCCAGCCGTACCGGGGCACTGCCGTCGGCAGCCCGCGCGGCCGGGTGCAGGGCGCGGACCAGCCGCAGCACCTGGAACTGGGCGCGGCCGGAGTCGTGGCCGGTCCGTATCACCCCGTGGATCAGCAGGTCGCGCACCATCCGGCCGCAGTCGCCCGGCGCGCGGCCGGTGAGCGCGACGACGTCGGCCAGGTCGAATTCCGCCTGGGGCCTGGCGCACAGCGCGGCCAGCAGCGCTCCCTGGCCGGCCGGCAGCCGGCGCAGCCGGTGGTGGAGGGCCTGGCGGAAGTACCGGCCGCCGTCGCCGCCCGCGAGGTGGTCGAGCAGCGGCGCGGGGTCGGAGCCCGCGCAGTCGCGCAGGGTGGGCAGGTCGTAGACCATCAGCCAGGACGCGGCGGCGGCCAGCGCCATGGGCAGCCCGTCCAGCCGCCGGCAGATCTCCGCGACCTGCGCCAGATCGGCGGAGGAGGGCGCGAACTCGGGCCGGACCCGGCGCAGTTGCGACAGGAAGACCCGTACGGCCGGGATGTCGCCGAAGGCGGTGAAGCCTCGGTCGTCCGTCACGCGGGCGGGCGGTATGTCCAACGGGCCGAGCAGGAAGGTGCGTTCACCGGGTACGTCCCAGGGACGGTCACCGGTGACGAGCATCCGCAGCCCGGGGCAGTCGCGCAGCAGCCGGGACAGCCGCTCGGGGCGCGGCGGCTCGGCGGGGGCGCCGTCGAGTACGAGTAACACCTGCCGTTCGCCGACGAGTTCGGTGAGCACGTCCACACCGCCCGACCCGGCGCCGGCCCCCACGGACAGCGGCCCGGGACCGTACAGATCCGCCACGCAGCCGCTCACCAGCGCGGACAGTCCGCTCTCCATGGAGCTGAGATAGTCGGGCGCGGCGCCGGGAAAGGCGAACCACAGCACCGGCAGCCCCTCGCCGTGCAGCCGGTCGGCCACCTCAAGTGCCAGCCGGCTCTTGCCGACACCGCTCAGCCCCACCACGTTGACCAGCCGCTCCACCCCGCCGATCAGCTCCCGGACCAGCACGGCCGTCTCCGCCTCACGGCCGACCGCCGGGTGGAGCGCGGTCGGCGGCGCGGGCGGATCTTCGGAGAGGTCACATATGACCGGGTCCGTGAAATGCCGCTGCTGGACGGCGGATTCGAGCGCGGCCCGGGCCCGGTCGCCGAGCCGCAGGGCGTCGGCGATCAGTCTGATGGTCTCCGGCCGGGGACGTCTGGCCCTGCCCTGCTCCAGATTGCGGATGGCCCGCATGCTGATGGTGGACAGGTCCGCCAGCTCGCGCTGGGTCAGTCCGATCCGCAGCCGGTGGCCGCGGATCAGGGCGCCGAACCGCGCGGTGTCCTCGGACCCGGTGGCGGCCTGCTCGCCGGACACGGTTGCCGGGTGGGGCCTGGTCATGTGCTCTCCCGCCAGTCGTCGTGGGGAACCCGGTGACGGCCGCCGGCCGGCGCCCTGTGGTTCGGGCGTCCGGCGGCCCGGTTCCGGACTCCCATGGTCCGCGTCGCGCTATCGGTCGGGCATCACCGGACCAAGGAATCCGGTGGGCCTCCTATCACGGACCCCGGATCACCGGCGCGGACACCGGCCGCACGGCCGCGGTCAGGACATGGCGGCCGCGGTCCTCCTCCTCCGGCGGCTGGGCACTGTCCCGGTCCTGTCGGGACTCAGGCGCGTTCGGCGGTGAACGGGCCGCCGGGAGAGAAGGCCAGGCCGGAGAAGCGCTCGCCCATCCGGCGGTGCGCGGCGGCGTCCGGGTGGAGCTGGTCGGGCAGCGGCAGCTCGGCGAAGTCCGCCTCGCCGTAGAGTTCGCGGCCGTCGAGGCAGTGCAGATTGGGGTCCTTGGCCGCTCGCTGCTTCACGATGCGGACCAGTTCGTCCCGGATGACGGTGAGGGTCAGCTTCCCGCCGGCCCGTTCCTCGGCGGTGCCCGCGGCCCGGAATTCGAGCTTTCCCGCGCTGATGTCGCCGAAGTCCGGGAGGCTGGGGCCGGGCGTGTCCTCGTGGATGGGGCACAGAACGGGTGAGACGACCAGGAGCGGCGTCGTGGGGTGGCCCTCGCGGATGGTGTCGAGGAAGCCGTGCACCGCCGGACCGAACGCGCGCAGGCGCATCAGGTCGGCGTTGACGAGATTGATGCCGATCTTGACGCTGATCAGGTCCGCGGGGGTGTCCCGCATGGTCCGCGCGACGAAGGGGTCGAGCAGGGCGCTGCCGCCCAGGCCCAGGTTGATCAGCTCCACGCCGCCGAGACGGGCGGCCAGCGCGGGCCAGGTGGTGGTGGGGCTCTCGGCGTTGGAGCCGTGGCTGATCGAACTGCCGTGGTGCAGCCACACCCTGCGGCCGCCGGCCGGTACGGGCTCGACGGGTGCGTCGGTGCGCAGGGCGGCGAGTTCGGTGGTCTCGTTGTGCGGCAGCCAGATCTCGACGACCTTGACGCGGTCGGGCAGGCCGGTGAAGCGGAGGGTGCCGACCGGGCCGGGTCGCCTCTCGGCGGTCCCGGCGGTCATGTCGATGGTCAGGACGTTGCCGCCCGGCACGCCGGCCCGGCCGGCCAGGTGGCCGTCGACGAGCAGGTCGTACACGCCGTCCGGGCGGGGCGGCGCGCCCACGTAGACCTGCTTGGTGGCCAGCGTGTCCAGTTCGACGGCCGTGGCCCGGGTACGGAAGACCAGCCGTACGCCCGAGGGCTGGGACTCGGCCATGGCCAGCTGCCCGTCCGCGCACTGGGCGCGGGCCCAGGCGGGCAGCCGGTGCGGCAGCACACCGTGCGCGGTGCGCTCCAGATCGAGGGCGCCGCGCAGGAGGTCCGCGGTGACGGGTGTGGTGATCCAGTTGTCCGTGGTGTCCATCGGTCCCAGCCTGTCGGTCAAAGTGTCGCTGTCGTCTGTTGCCGCCACCGCGCCGCGCGGGCGGGGGTCCACGGCTCGCGGGAGCCCGGTCAGGGTGCGGGCCAGTTCCGCAGCAGGGCGTCGAGGGAGTCCAGGATCCGCGTCCAGCTCTCCTGGGAGTCGGGGGCGCTGTGGCTGAACCCGCCCCCCGTCTCCAGGCTGACATAGCCGTGGAAGACGCTGCCCAGCAGCCGGACCGCGTGCGTCTGGTCCGGCTCCGTCAGGTCGTAGCCACGCAGGATCGCCCGCGTCATCTGTGCGTGTCTGACGCCGGCGCTGGCGGCCGCCGTCTGCGGATCGAGCCTCAGCTGGGCCGCCGCGTAGCGGCCGGGGTGCTCCCTGGCGTAGTCGCGGTAGACGTTCGCGAGGGCGGTCAGGGCGTCCTTGCCGGCCCGCCCGGCCAGGGCGGCGGCACCCCGGTCGGCGAGTTCCTCCAGGGCGAGCAGGGCGATCCTGGTCCTGAGGTCCTGGGAGTTCTTCATGTGCGAGTACAGACTCGCGACCTTGACATCGAACCGCCTGGCCAGCGCCGAGACGGTCACCTGGTCGAAGCCGACCTCGTCGGCGAGTTCCGCTCCCGCCCGGGTCAGGCGTTCCGTGGTCAGTCCTGCGCGTGCCATACCCTTCCTCCCGATCGGCGTAAGTCACTAGTTATTTGCCTAATAGCTTTAGGCAAATTAGCATACCCGATATGAAACCGATGACTGAGCAAGAGATCCGTGCCGCGTTCGTGAACTGCAGCAAGGGCGAGGCGAAGCGCCTGTCCGTACCGCGTGACCTGGCCGACCGGCCCTGGGACGACCTGGACTTTCTCGGCTGGCGAGATCCTCAGGCCCCCGACCGTGCCTATCTCGTCATGGAGCTGGACGGCCGGCCGAGGGCCCTCGTACTGCGCTCTTCCGGACCTTCCTCCGGGGGGATGCGGCGCAGCATGTGCTCGGTGTGCGTGACCACCCATGTCGGCGGCGTCTCCCTGCTGGTCGCGCCGAAGGCGGGAAAGGCCGGACAGCAGGGCAACTCGGTGGGCACCTACATGTGCGACGACCTCTCCTGCTCGCTGTACGTGCGAGGCAGGAAGGACGCGGGCCCCGGCGCACGGCTCCACGAGACGATCACTCTGGAGGAGAAGATCCAGCGGACCGTGGCGAACATCTCGGCGTTCGTCGCCAAGGTGATGGCATGACCTCGGATGGTCATGAGGTCGGCGACCCCGCCCGCCCGGCTATCACCGCCCGCGCCGCGGTCACCCGCCCGCCCGGCTATCACCGCCCGAGCCGCTATCACCGGCCGCCGTGGGCCCGCCCCGGCGGCCGCGGTGATAGTGCGGGGATAGCGGCGGGGACGATCCGGCGATTCCGGCCCTTCCTAACGTGATGCTCACGAAGAACGAAGCGCATCACGATGAAGGGAAACCCCGATGACCGGCACCCAGGCCCTGCGGACCGCACTTGTGACCGTCGCCCTCGCCGCCGCCGCACTGCTGGGCACGCAGGTCGCCCACGCGGACTCCACCCCCGGCCCGCAGGCCGGCCAGACGCAGACCGCCCAGGGCTCGGGCGGCACCATCCCCAACGACCCGGCGCCGAGCCCCACGAACTCCCCCGACATGAACAACCCCTGGGACTGACGGCCCGCGCCTCGGCCCCGAGCCGACCGCGCGCCGACTGGCCGGCAGCACCCGCCGGGCCTCGTACCCGGGCCGGGAAGCACCGCTTCGCACGCCGGCGTCAAGACCCTTCGCGAGATCCCACCGCACCCGCCTCGCCGCTCAGCCGGCGTCCCCCGCCGCCCCCGGCGGCACCGCGCCACCCGCGGGCATCGCCCCCGGTGCGACACCCAACAGCCGCTCGGCCTCCCGCAGTTCCCGAGGCATCCGCCGATCGCGGAACGCCCGGGCCGCGGCCTCCAGCAGGTCCTTCGACCGGGAGTGCTCCCCGGTCCGCTCCAGCAGACGCGCCAGGTCCAGCCGGACCATCGCCGCACCCCCCTGGTCCATGATCTGCTCACGCACCGCCAGCGCGCTGTCGAAGAAACGCTTCGCCTGATCGTTCAGCCCCATGACCGCCAGCGCCTGCCCCAGATCGCGCAGCAGATGGCCCTCGCCGATCACATCGCCGGTCTCCCGGCACAGATCGAGCACCTCGGTGAGGGTACGGACGGCCTGCTCGTGCTCGTCGCGCTGGAGCTGCACCTGACCGACCCGCCGCAGCGTACGCGCCAGGCCGCCGGTGTAGCCGACCGTACGGTAGATGCCCAGCGCCTCGTCCAACTGCGCCTGGGCGCTGTCGTGGTGCCCCCGGCGCATCCAGATGTGCGCGCGCTGCGTCAGGACGATCGCCCGCCCCACCACATCGCCGACCTTGTCGAAGTCCCGCAGGGAATCGGCGTAGAGCGACAGCGCGAGGTCGTCGTTGCCCTGCATCCGCTCCAGCAGGGCCAGGTCGCGGCGGCACAGCGCGAGCCCGTGGGCGTCGCCGAGTTCGGTGAAGAGACCGAGCGCGGAACCGAGCGCCGTACGCGACTCCTCGTGCTGCCGGCGGCTGAGATAGAGCGAGCCGAGAGAGGTCAGCAGCGCCGCCGTGCCCCGCGTGTTGTTCGCCGACCGTACGGCCGACAGCGCCAGTTGATGCGTGCGCTCCCAGTCGTCGAGATAGCCGCGCACCTCGAACAGCGTCACCAGCGTCGTGGCCAGGTCCCAGCTCAGCTCGTGCATCTGCTCGCGGGCCGCGTGCTCCACGGCCTGGCACAGATTGGTGTGTTCGCCGTCCAGCCACTCCAACGGGTCGACCAGCAGCTCGTCCGCGACGGCCGCCGGCGGCCGCCAGCGCGGCGCGGTGCCGTGCAGCACCGTGAAGTCCCCTCCGTAGACGCGCCGATGGGCCTGCTCGGCCAGCGAGAGCCAGCCGCCCATCATCCGCTCCAGCGCCGCGGACTGCACGGCGGGCTCGTCGTGCGCGGCCAGTTGCTCACGGGCGAAGACCCGGATGATCTCGTGGAAGCGATAGCGGAACCCGCCGGTGCTCTCCACGCCGACGACATCCAGCATCTGCACGTCGACCAGCGGCTCCAGCAGGTCCGAGGGGAACGGCCGGTCGTCGTCCAGCAGCGCGCCCGCCAGCCAGCCCGGCAGCGTGGTGCCCTGCGCCAGCGAGAGCAGCCGCAGTAACCTGCGGTCCTCGGCGGCCAGTCCGTCGTGGGTCAGCGACAGACTGGCCCGCATGGTGAGTTCGCCGTGCGTCAACTCGTCCAGCCGGTGCCGCTCGTTGGCCAGCCGCTGGACCATCGACGCCAGGGACCAGTGCGGGCGCGCGGCGAGCCGGGCGGCCACGATCCGCAGCGCCAGCGGCAGTCCGCCCACCGTGCGGATCAGCGCCTCGGCGGCCACCGACTCGCGCGAGACCCGCTCCCCGCCGATCACCCGCACCAGCAGCTCCAGCGCGCTGGCCGTACTGAGCACGTCCAGCTCGACCCGGTACGCCCCCGGCAGCGCGGTCAGCCGCACCCGGCTGGTGATCAGCACCGCACACGTACGGCTGCCCGGCAGCAGCGGCAGCACCTGGCTCTCGGACGCGGCGTCGTCCAGCACCACCAGCACCCGGCGGGCGGCCAGCAGCGTACGGTACATCTCCGCGCGCTCGTCCAGGGCCTCGGGGATCACCGGGCCCGGGATGCCCAGCGCCCGCAGAAAGCGGCCCAGCACCTCGGCCGAGGTCGCCGGGGTGCCCGTACCGCGCAGATCGCAGTACAGCTGGCCGTCCGGGAAACCGGTGTCGCTCAGCCGGTGCGCGATGTGCGTGGCCAGGGTGGACTTGCCGGTGCCCGGCTTGCCGACGATCACCGTGACACCCACCGCGTGCCGGGTGCCGTCACCGGTCAAGGCCCGCTCGATGCCCGCGATCTGCTCCTCGTCCTCCACGAAGTCAGCGGTGTCGGCGGGAAGTTGGCGGGGGATCTCCTCGCGGTACGCGGGCGGGGGCGGTGCCTCGACCGGCGGGGGAGCGGGCTCGGCGGGCGCGGGACGGCGCAAGGGCTCGGTCCCGGCATGCAGCGCGGGGTCGCCGGACAGGATCGCCGACTCCAACTGCCGCAGCTCGCCGCCCGGATCGAGGCCGAGTTCGTCGGCGAGCAGCGCCCGGCCCTCGCGATAGGACTCCAGCGCCTCTGCCTGCCGCCCCGACCGGTACAGCGCCAGCATCAGCAGCCCGCGCAGCCGCTCCCGCAACGGGTGCTCGTGCACGAGGAGTTGGATCTCGCCGACCAATTGGTGATGGCGGCCGAGGTCCAGCTCCAGCTGGATACGGGTCTCGATCGCGTTCAGCCGCTCCTCGTCCAGCTGCTGTGCCTTGCTGCGCAGGGTGTCGCTGGAGACCCCGCCGAGGCAGTCGCCGAGCCAGAGTTCGCCCGCAGCCCGCAGGGTGTCGGCGGCCTCCGCGGTGCGGCCGTCCTTGCCCAGCAGCCGGGCCTCGGCCAGCCGGCGGGCGAAGATCGCCGCGTCCACGCTCTCGCCGTCGGCCTTGAGCACATAGCCGGGCGGCCGGGTGGTGATAGCCGCGTCGATACCCGCCCCGGCGAAGATCTTGCGGAGCCGGGAGACACAGATCTGCACCTGGGTGCGCGCGGTGTCCGGCGGCTCGTCGTTCCAGATCAGGTCCACCAGATACTCGGTGCTCACCACCCGGTTCACTTCGAGCAGCAGCGCCGCGAGGATCACTTCCTGCCGGCCCGGGGGGATACGGATGGCCCCGCCGGCGCCGATGAGCTGGAGCGGCCCGAGTATCCGGAACACCAGCGGGTCGGCCGCGGCGCCCTCGCCGGACGTATCGGACATGCCTCTCCCAGCTCGGGCACGGGTGCAAGCGGGTAGCAACCAGGACGGATCAAGCTCCGCCGCAAGTCTTACGGAACGTAGGCGTTTCTGTCCATAGCGTGGATATTGCGTGCTCATGCCATCACACGCAACGGTCGCCGTACGGGCGGTGTCGCGGCCGTCGGCTGGGCCATTGGTACAGGCGAACCGGGGGAGTCGGTGATAGCGCGACGATAGTGCGGGGTTGCGCGGTGGGTGGACCGTGTGCATGGCGGCGGGTTTCCGTTCGCCGCGGTGATACACGTGAGGCCCGTGGGGCGGAACGGTCCGAACGGAAGGACAAACTCGTGAACCATCAGCAGGCCGGAAGGCTCCGGCTCAGTCCCGCGGTGACGGCGACCGGTATCGACCATGTACGGCTGGCGTACGACTATCTGGACAGCGACGACGTGGACGGATACGGCTCGCTGCTGGACGAGAACGTCTCCCTGGACCGGCCCGACATCCCGCCCGCGCGCGGCCGGGCCGAGGTGATCCGGATGCACCTGGACCGGGTCGTCCCCCGGGCGCACCACCGGATCGAGCGGATCGTGGCGGAGGGGGACAGCGTGGTGGCCGTCGGCCGGCTCTCGCAGGAGTCCGGCGCGCGCTCGTACGACAGGCGGGGTGTCGGATTCGTGGACGTCTTCACGCTCTCCGACGAAGGCATGCTGCTGGGCTGTCGCCGCTACTACTTCACCTCGCCGGGCTGATTCGGCGGTGGGCTGATCCGGCGGGGACTGATCCGGCTTGGGCCGAAACGGCGGCGGGCACCGGCTGCACCGCACTAAGTTATCCTTAGTGCGGTCGAGCGGCGGTCTGCCGCTGTGACGGCCGATGTCCATGCGTATGGATGTCCACGAGTGTCGTGATCATGAAGGAGTGCGGAATGGCGAAGCTGGGAATCATCGTGGCGAGCACCAGGCCCGGCCGGGTCGGCCTGCCCGTCGCGCAGTGGTTCGAGGGGGAGGCGCGGGCGCACGCCGGGTTCGACGAGATCGACCTGATCGACCTCGCCGAGGTGGCGCTGCCGTTCATGAACGAGCCCAGTCACCCCCGGCTCGGCCAGTACACCCACCAGCACACCCGCGACTGGAGCGCCCGGGTGGCCGGTGTGGACGCCCTGGTGTTCGTCATGCCCGAGTACAACTACGGCTTCAACGCCGAGCTCAAGAACGCCCTCGACTACCTGCACAACGAGTGGACGTACAAGCCGGTCGGCTTCGTCAGCTACGGCGGCGTCGCGGCGGGCGCCCGGGCCGTCCAGATGATCAAGCAGGTCGTCACGACCCTCAAGATGACCCCGGTCTTCGAGGCCGTGGCCATCCCCTTCGTCCACCAGCTCCTCAACGACGAGTCCGTGCTCGTCGCCAACGACCTGATGACGGGCGCGGCCAAGGCGATGCTCGACGAGCTGGTGCGGGTGGAGGCCACGCTGCGGCCGCTGCGGCCCGCTCTGGCAGAATCGGGCCAGGGCGTCTGACGAGACGGGGTCTGTGGTGTCCGAACTGTCCGGGGCGTCTGCGGCGTCCGTGTCCTCCGCGACCGCTGAGGCCGCTGAGGTCCGCCGGGTGTGCGAGCGCTTCCACGCCGCCATCGAGCTGATCGGCGGCCGCTGGACGGGCGCCATTCTGCGGGCGGTCTTCACCGGCTCGCACCGGTTCGCCCACATCAGGGCGGCCGTGCCGGGGCTCAGCGACACCATGCTGGCCCAGCGGCTGCGGACGCTGGAGGAACACGGACTCCTCGAACGCCGGGTCGGCCCGTCGGGGCCGAACCAGGTCGAGTACCGCTTCACCGCGAAGGGCGAGGAGTTGGAGCCCGTCATCGACGCGGTGATCGCCTGGTCCCACCGCTGGATTCAGCTCCCGGACCGGACGACGGACACCTGACCCCGCCGGGGCCTCCGAGGGGCCTCGCTCTCCTTCTCCACCACGGCCGTCGAAGCGGGCCGGGCATCGCGCCCGGCCCGCTTCGACGTTCCCGTCCGCCCCATCAGCCCGTCCCGTGCGCCTGCGCGCGCCTACTCACGCGTACGTCTGTGAACCTCTGCCGTACCTCTTGACAATCTGTCAGCCGTGGGTAACTTCTTGGTGACTTAACCGGTACAGCGATATGCCGCCATCCGGCTGCGCTGAGCCTTGTGCAGCCTTCCTGTTAGGGAAACGTCCGGACATTCCGAGGAGAATGCATGACACTCCCAGCAAGACGTATGTGGGTGGCGGCGCTTGCCGCGGCGACGACGGTCCTCATGGTGGGACTTCTCGTCATCGCCAACCCGACCAACGCCCGGGCCGCGGCCACGGGCTTCGTGCAGCGGTGCGCCACGCACTTCTGCGTCGACGGCAAGACCGCGTACTTCGCGGGTGCCAACTCCTATGACCTGTTCACGTTCGGCAGCGGCTCGGGCGACACCGAGACGCAGTACATGGACAAGGCGGCCATCGACTCCGAGATGGCGAACATGGCCTCCGACGGGGTCACCCTCGTCCGGACCTGGATGTTCTCCCACGAGACCTGGCACGGCTTCGAGCCCGCCAAGAACACGATGAACGAGCAGCAGTGGGCGGAGTTCGACTACATCCTGTACTCCGCCAACCAGCACGGCCTGCGTGTCGTCCCGGCGCTGGAGAACTACTGGACCGCGTACGGGGGTGTGAACTCCGTGCTTGGCTGGGAGGGCGCCTCCACCAGCAACTCCGGCAACTTCTTCGACTCCACCAAGTGCGCCGGCTGCCTCGCGGACTACGAGTTCTATGTGAACTACGCACTGAACCGGGTCAACCACTACACCGGTGTCGCGTACAAGAACGACCCGACGATCTTCTCCTGGGAGCTGATGAACGAGCCCCGCTACCAGGACGTCAACACCGCCGACAACACCGCCGGCACCGTCTTCCGCGCGTGGGAGGACAAGGTCGGGGCGTACATCAAGAACATCGACCCCAACCACATGATCGACAACGGCATCGAGGGCCAGGGCAGTTCCTACGGCTACGGCAGCGACAACGGCGTGCCGTACACCTACGAGTGCCAGTCGCCGTACATCGACTTCTGCTCCGCGCACATCTACCCGACCGAGGGCTGGGCGAACCTGTCCGTGGCGGCCACCCAGTCGCTGGTGACGAAGTACATCACGGACGCCCACACCGGGGCCGGAAAGCCCTTCTTCCTGGGCGAGTTCAACACCTCCGCGAGCACCCGCAACACCTACTGGCCCGCCATCTACAGCACGATGGAGTCCAACAACGGTGACGCGGACGCCTTCTGGTGGTACATGAACTCCAGCAAGGACGGCAACTACGGTGTGATGCACGGGGACTCCGCGCTGACGTACTTCAAGACGCACTCCAACGCGGACAAGGCCAAGAGCGGTACCACCACCCCGCCCACGAACCCGCCGACCACGCCCCCGACCACTCCGCCCACGACGCCGCCGACCACACCTCCGACGACGCCGCCCACCACTCCGCCCACGACGCCTCCGACGACCCCGCCGACCACTCCGCCGTCCGGTGGCTGCTCGGTGAGCTACGTCATCAACGACTGGGGACCGGCGTTCAACGCGGATGTGACCGTCACCAACGGGCCCACGGCGATCACCAGCTGGAAGCTCGTCTTCAGCTTCCCGGGCAACCAGTCGATCACCAACATCTGGAACGCCACGCAGACGCAGAGCGGTAAGCAGGTCACCGCCTCCAACGCCGCGTACAACGGAACCGTCGCCGCCGGGGCCAAGGTCAACTTCGGCTTCAGCGCGAACTCCACCGCCGGCACCAACGGTGTGCCGAGCAGCTTCACCTTCAACGGCAAGGCGTGCACGGTGTCCTGATCTCGTCCCCCCACCGGGACACCGGACACGACAGCCAGGCCCCCGCGGATTTCGCGGGGGCCTGGCTTGTTCGCCGGGGAAGCGTTCCGCCCGGAGGGCGGGAGCGGGGGAGTCCGTCAGCCGCCGGACGCCATCGACTTGGCGTGCGCGCTGAACAACTGGGCTATCTCCCGGGTGGAGTTGGCCGGGTCGTTGTTCCAGGTGATCCGGTAGCCGTCGTAGTCCGGGTAGAAGGAACCGTCGTCGACCCGCGAGGTGAGCAGCCAGAACTGGTCGCCGGCCCCGCCGTTGTCACGTACGGCGCCGGTCCACGCGGTGTACGTGGCGAGCCGGGCCGCGTCGTCGGGGAAGCCCTGCCCGGCGTTCACGGACACGCCGAACTCCTCCAGGACGACCGGCTTGCGCAGCGCCCTGCCGTCCGCGATGTGGTCCTTGATCCACTGCGTGCCCCACGCGGTGGCGTCCGTACCGGGCTTGCTCTCCGGGTTCTCGCCCCAGCCCTGCGGATAGAGGTGGAAGGTCCCGTAGTCGACCGACGGCAGCGCGACCAGCTTCTTCCAGGGCGTGCCCTCGTAGTCCGAGTACGGGTAGTCGGCGTTGCCGGCCTGGCCGTAGAAGCCCTCGTCGCCGACGGCGACCAGCTGGGAGGGCGCCAACTTCTTGACGTAGGCGCTCATTTCCCTCGCCCAGCCCAGCAGGGTCGCGCCGCTTTTCTCACTGCGGCAGCGCGGCTCGTTGGCCAGCTCGAAGGTCATGATGGTCGGGTCCTGGTTGTAGTGGAGCCCGGTGTAGCGGTTCCTGCGGCCGATGACGAAGCGGGCGTACGCCTTGTAGGCCGCCTTGATCTTCGGCTCCGTGTAGAAACGGTCGTGGTGGGTGCCGTCGCTGTAGGAGTCGTCGGGCAGGCCGAGGAACCACTGCACGTACTGCTGCATGCCGCCGTAGTCGGGCCAGTTGTTGACCAGCGGCAGGACGAGTCGGATGCCGAGCTGTCCGGCCTTCCACACCGCGTAGTCCAGCGCGTCGAAGGCGGCCTCGTCGTAGACGTAGGGCTTGGGCTGCAACGCGCGGTACGACTGGCCGTCGCCGTCGGCGAACGCCCAGGCGCGCAGCACGGTCAGGCCCATGGCGGCCGCGTCGTCGAGCGCGTTGTCGATCATGTAGTGCGACTGCTGGTGCAGGTAGTAGCAGTTGGTGCCGCCGAACCTGAACGGCTTGCCGTTCAGCCGGAAGGCGCCCTGATGGGTCGTCACGAAGCCCTGGGTCTTGGCGGTGGGGGCGGTCGGGAGCTTCGGGGCCTTCGGGGTCGGCGCCGACGGGTGCGAGGCGCCTCCGGTGTGCGCCTGGGCGGTGCCGGTTCCGGCGGCCAGCGCGGTCACGCCGACCGCCGCTCCTCCGAGAAGAGTGCGGCGGCTCAGGGCCGACGCGGCGGCCTGTCGGGTCTGGTGGAAAAAGGACACCTGGATCTCCGGTGTGGGGGGAGGGACGGATTCCTGGCTTCGGGCCACACGCGGACAGCACTTGGCCGGCGGCACTTACCGAGTGGCGCCTGCCGGGCGGCGGACCCGAAGGGCGGTGCGCTGCCGATAGAAGCACTTATCCGGTTCAGTAGCAATGAGTGGGCGGCGTTGAATTGAGGGGGAGTTGCGGGTAGTCCGGCGCGTTTTGGCGAAGGCCGGCCGAGTCGGCGGGCCGACGGGTGGGGGCCGATCGGTGGGGCCGGTGGGTGGGGGTCGGCGAGCGAGAGCCGGAGTTTGCTCAGGGTGGCCGCCGGACGGGTCGGGTGCGGCGGGGCTGTTCGCGGCGCGCGACCTTCCACTGTTGACAGGTCGAAGTCGAGACTTTACTTTAGACAGGTCGAAGCTGGAATATCGCGCTCGGCGTGGGACAGCCCACGGGCGCACAGGTGTGGAAAGCAGGGGGTCCTCATGACGGACAAGCAGACCGGCGCGGCCGTGCCGCGTGCCGCGACCGGCATCCTGGCGGGGCTGGTGCTGGCGGTCTCGATGACGACGATCGACCAGACGATCGTCGCCCTGTCCGGCCCGTCGATCCAGGACCACCTGGCGATCAGTCACAACAGCCTGCAGTGGGCGGTCAACGTCTATCTGCTCACGACCGCCGCCTTCTTCCTGCTCGGCGGGCGGCTCGCGGACGTCATAGGGCACAAGCGGATGGCCGTCATCGGGGTGGCCGGCTTCGGGGTGACCTCGCTGCTGTGCGGACTGGCTCCCCAGGGATCGTTCGCCGAGGGCTGGCTGATCGCGGCGCGGGCGCTCCAGGGTGTCAGCGGCGCCCTGATGTTCCCGGCCGCCATCGGGATCGTGGTCCAGACGTTCCCGCAGGAGCGCCGGGGCCGGGCGATGGCCGCGTTCTTCGCGATCACCGGTGGAATGACGGCCATCGGGCCCATCGCGGGCGGCTATCTGACCCAGTGGACCTGGCGGTCGATCTTCTGGATCAACGTACCGATCGCCATCGCCGCGCTCATCATGATCATCCGCATGGTGCCGCGCTCCGCGGGCCGCGCCGAGAGCATCGACTGGCGCGGCGCGTCCATCGCCGCCGTCGCCATGGGACTGCTGGTGTTCGCACTGCAACAGGCCGGTGCCTGGGGCTGGTCGAGCCCGGCCGTCTGGGCCTGCCTGCTGGTGGGCGCCGCGCTGCTCGCGCTGTTCGCCGGGATCGAACGCCGTACCGTCCATCCGCTCGCCGACCTGCGGGTGTTCCGGGACCGGCGGTTCACGATCTCGACGCTGGCGACCTTCTTCTCGTCCGTCGCCTTCATCACGGTCTTCTTCTTCCTCAGTGTCTACGGTCAGGTCTCGCTCGGACTGTCCGCCTCCGACACCGGGCTGCTCTTCCTCAAGCTCTTCATCGGGTTCGCCGTCGCCTCCCGGCTGGGCGCGGTGCGGTTCGACCGGGTGGGTGCCCGGTCCGTCTTCCTGGTCGGCGGAGTCGTGGGCGCCTTCGGATTCGGCTGGTTCGCCCACACCATGACCGACCTCGACTTCGACGCGGGCGCGTTCTTCAACCAGCAGACGTGGCCGATCGTCGTGGCCGGGGCCGGCGTCGGCTTCATGTACAGCGCGGCCACGACCGACGTGCTCAACCGGGCCATCGGCTCCTCGTACGGTGAGGTGTCGGCCATCTCGCAGACCATGAAGAACTTCGGCGGCGCGCTCGGCCTGGCCGTCTTCGCCACGCTGGTCACCAACCGGCTCACCAGTCGGCTCGTCGACTCCTTCCACGGTTTCGGGGCCAGCACGGCCGACGCGAAGGGCGCGGTGGACGCGATCACCGGGGCGGAGGGCAGCAGCCAGTTGAGCGGAGTTCCGGCCCAGACCCGGGCCGCCGTCCTGCACGCGGTCCGCACGGACTACGCCTCGGCGGCGCAGGGAGCCTTCTACGGCATAGCGGCCGCGATGGCCGTACTCATCCTGCTGGCGCTCTGCTACCCGTCCGAGCCCGCCTCGCGGCCCGCCCCCGCGCAGGAGCCGTCCCCGGGCCCGGCCGCGGGGAAGCTGTCCTGACCGTCCTGGCCTCGAAGCGGGCGTCCCGCCGGGCGGGCTCCCGCCCGGCGGACGTGCCGGACTGCTCCGGGGATCCGTTTCGGGCGGCCGTGCCCGGGGGAGGCGGTCTCGGGTGGCCGTGCCCCGGGCGGAGTCAGGGCTGTGTCACAGATCCCCGCGCATGCAGGTCCGCGGCCACCGGTCCAGGCCCTGGGCGGCTTCCCGTCGGCGGATGTCCCGCAGGAGCGGCAGTTCGTCGGGGCGGGCGGCTCGGATACTTATGGATCCGTTGTCCCGGGCGCAGGTGAGGGCTCCCGGCCGACCTGGCCGACCCGACCCGGTCGGCCCCCGCGACGCCGGCCGCCACGGCGTCCCACCGGTCGAGAGGTCGGCCCGGCCGGCCGACGGGCTTCCCCCCAAGGCGCCGAGGGCTCAGGCCCAACGTCGCCTGCCGGGGCCGCTAGTCGAGGTGGAAGACCTCTTCCAGCGGGGACCACCACTCGCCGTCGGTGGCGTTCTCGACCGGCTGCTGGCAGGGGTCGGTACGGGCCCACCACTCGCGGGTGGTGGGATCGGCGGCGATGGCCGCGGTGTCGGCGGCGTAGTCCTCGCCGGTGTACTCCAGATAGCTGAAGAGCAGGCCGTCGCGCAGATAGATCGAGTAGTTGGAGATGTGGGCGCGCTTGAGCATGGCCAGTACGCGGGGCCAGGCGGCGGCGTGGAGTTCGCGGTACTCGGCCTCCTTCTCCGGACGCAGCCGGATGATCGCGGCATGGCGCTGCACGTCGTGTCCCCTTTCGGTCCCGGGCGGTGGGCCGGGTCAGCGTACTGCGCGCCGACGGCCGCCCACTTCCTCGGCACGGCCCGCCCGGGCCGCCCGGCCCGCCCGGACCCCGGCCGGCGGCGACGCGCCGGGTTCGATTACCGCCGACGACCCCGCCGTTGACAGGATGGGACCATGACCGAGATTCAGACCCCCCGCCTGCTCCTCCGCCGCTGGCATGACGACGACCTCGCCCCCATGGCGGAGATCAACGCGGACCCGGAGGTCATGCGGTGGATCGCCGACGGTTCGGTCCGTGATCTGGAACAGACCGCCCAGTCCATCGAGCTCTGGGAGGAGGAGTGGGACGAGGAGGGCTTCGGCCTCTTCGCCGTCGAACTGCTCGCCTCGGGCGAGCTGATCGGCTTCACCGGTCTGTCCGTGCCCAGGTTTCTGCCGGAGGTGCTGCCCGCCGTGGAGATCGGCTGGCGGCTGGGCCGGCAGTACTGGGGACAGGGCTACGCCTCCGAAGCCGCGCACGCCGCGCTGGAGTTCGCCCTCCAGGACCGTGGCCTCGACCGTGTCGTCAGCATCAGCACGGTGGGCAACGACGCCTCGGAGAATGTGATGCGCAAGCTCGGCATGGTGCTGGAACGCGAGACGGTCCACCCGAGGTACGGCCGCCAGCTGCATGTGCACGCCATCGACCTCACCGAGTACCAGGGCTGACCCTGCCGTCTGGTCCGGCCGGCAGGGGAGAGCCCCGTCGGCCGGGCGACCCCCTCCGCCGCCCGGTCGACGGCCCTGCTTCCGCGCGGAGCGGAGCGCCTCAGCCACCGGTACGCCGTGTCGACGCACGCGAGCACACCTATTCGGCCGGCCCGCGAGTCCGCGCCGACGGTATCCGCGGACAACGCCGTCCGGCCTGAGTACACGTCGATGCTAGGCATGACGTGTTGACGATGTCAACGCTGCATAATTGCGCGGAACATGGCCCGAACCGCGGGTGCGGGTGCGGCCTGCGGCCCGCCCGCCACGTGCCCCTCCGCGCGTAGACCACCCCCGGCCGAGCCCGCCCGCCCTCAGCCCCCAGCCCTCCGAGGCCGGGACCGCGCGCGTACCGACGTCCGGCTCCGCGCTGCCGCGCGTCCCCGAGCGCGCTCGTACGCCCGCTCCTCGCCGCGCCCGATTCCGTACGGTGCCTGTACCGGCGTCCGGGTTCCGTGCTTTCGCGCGGGCTTGCCGCGAGGACGCTGGGCAAGGCGCCCGTTCAGCCGATCGGCGGTGGGCCGGCGGACCACCGCCGCGTACGCCTGGCTGCTGCGGCGGGCGGCCGAGGGTGGGATCGGCCTCGATCCCGGTGTCGGAAGCCGTACCGCTCACCGGAGTTGAGCGGACGTGGGCGCGCGGCGGCGCCGGCTCGGCGGGTGTCTTGGTGCGCCGGACCCGCGGTGCTCGCGTCAACCCGATTCGCCGTCCGGGAGGGGGGCCGTGTCGAGCCAGGTCAGAGCGTGGAAGGTGAGGGCCTGGTCGGCGGAGCGGTCGCGCAGGCGGCGGAGGGTGGCCGCAGTCTCCGCGCGCAGCCGTTCCACGGTCAGCAGGGAACCCATCAGGTCGCCGAGGACGAGGCGGTCGAGCAAGTTGACCTGTCTCTGCTCGGGCGCGGTCATGGCCGCACGGTCCAGGCCCGCGAAGAGTTCGTACGGCAGGCGCGAGACGGCCACCGCCTCGATCTCGGTGAGGCGCAGGTCGCGCAGTTCGGCCGGTGCGAGATGCCGGCCGGTCGTGGCGAAGGCATCCTGCGAGAGGGAGCGCAGGACGAGCGCGAGGAGCGTACGGACCAGGGCCTCGGCCGCGGGCAGCCTCAACGACCAACTCCGGAACCAGTCCAGCCGCCGCTCCCGCTCGTACGACACCTGGTCGTGGACGCGGAAGACCAACTCGCCGAGCGCGACACAGGTGTCCCACGGGTCCTGCGGCGCTCCGCGGTCCTCCGGCATGACGTCATGCTGCCCAGCCCGCCCCACTCGTACGCGGAACGCGGCCGGGCTCGCCGTCACCGTCGCGGCGGCGACGGCGAGCCCGGCCCGCGTGCCCTACGGCAGCGGCAGCCGGCGGAGCTTGACCGTGTTGTCCGTGCGGGTCGCGGGCCGGCCGTCAGGGCCGGTCATGGTGCGCTCGTGGACATCGGTGAGCAGCAACTCCCACTGACCGTCCGGGAGTTCGAGCGAGGCCACGACCTCGTCCGGCGTGGGGAAGCGCACCTCCGGGTGCGGGTCGTGCTCCCAGGACGGGAAGCCCGCGTGCCCGACGACCAGCAGTACGCCACCGGGCGCGACCGCCCCCGCGGCCCTGCGCAGAATCCGGTCCCGCGGCAGATCGAGATAGGAGTGGAAGAAGTTCGCGGACACCAGGTCGTACGTGCCCGAGGGGAACGTCTCCGCCAGGTCGTGCCGCTGCCAGGCGATCAGCTCACCGACGCCCGCGTCCGTCGCGTGACCCGCCGCGCGGTCCAGGGCGACCCGGGAGACATCAGTGGCGGTGACATGCCAGCCGCGCTCCGCGAGCCAGATCGCGTCGGCGCCCTCACCGCACCCCAGGTCGAGCGCCCGCCCGGGTGTCAGATCGGCGGCCTCACGGACCAGAGCCCCGTTGGGCGCGCCACTCCAGACCTGTTCGCGGGCCCGGTAGAAGTCGTCCCAGAACTCCCCGGCCGAGACAGCGGCAGCGTCCGAAGCCGTATCGGAAGCCCCACCCGGACCGGCACCCGGACCCCCGCCCAGACCCGCACCCGGACCCGCACCCGCAGCCCCGTGCTGGTGTTCATGCGGGTGCGCGCCGGCACCCGCCAGGCCCGCCGCCCCCGCGGACTCCCCGGCCGCCGCGTGCCGCCCCGCGCCCACCGCCCGCTCGACCTCCTCGGCGATCAGATCCGCGTTGATCGCCGCCCCGGCCCGTACGCCCGCGGCCGCCGCCCCGATGACCTGCTCGTTCAGGGCCGTGACATTGCCCGCCACCCACACCCCGGGCGCGGCGGTCGCGCCCGTCGGGTCGGCGGGGACACGGCTGCCGATCACATGGCCGTTCATCTCCAGATCGGCCGGCTCCAGGCCCAGCGAGCCGAGGAAGCCCGCGCGGGCGGTCAGTCTCGGGGCGACGACCATCACGCGGCGGGCCACCACCCGGCCGTCGGCCAGCCGTACCCCGGACAGCCGCCCGCCGGAGGTCTCCAGCGCGGCCACCTCGCCCGTGACGACCGTGATCCCGCGCGCGGCCAGGCGCTCGTACTCGGCCGCGCCCGGCTCCGGCGCGGTGTGCGTGAAGAGCGTGAGGTCCGCGCTCCACTGCCGCCACAGCAGGGCCTGCTCCACGGCGAGCGGTCCGCCGCCGAGCACCCCGATCGGCTGGTCGCGCACCTCCCAGCCGTGGCAGTACGGGCAGTGCGGCACGTCCGTGCCCCACAGCTCGGCCACCCCGGGGACGTCGGGCAGTTCGTCCACCAGGCCGGTGGTGACCAGCAGCCGGGCCGCGCCGATGGTGCCGCCGCCGGCGAGCGAGACCCGGAAGCCCGGGGAACCCCGGAAGCCGTCCTCGACGCGGTCGACGGACACCACCGTGCCGTCGAGGAACGCGCCGCCGTAGCCGCGCACCTCAGCCCGCCCGGCGCCCAGCAGTTCGGCGGGAGGGACGCCCTCGCGGCCCAGGTAGGTGTGCACACCGTCGGCCGGGGCGTTGCGCGGGTGCCCGGAGTCGACCACCAGCACAGAACGGCGGGCCCGGCCCAGCGTCAGCGCGCCGCTCAGCCCCGCGGCGCCGCCGCCGATCACCACGACGTCGTAGTCCGCTCCGGGGACCACTCGCTCTTCCATCTGCTCACCTCGTCGTCGTCGGTACGTTCTCCCCGGAGCCTGCGCCCGGCCCGGCCCGGTTGACAAAACTTCTTGCCGAAGCGGCAAATGGAGTCATGGCAGACGACGACCTCACCGACGTACTGACCGCCGTCGGACCCCGGCTGCGGGCCCTGCGGCGCGCCCAGGGCAGCACACTCACGCAGATCGCCGAGGCGACCGGGATCTCGCTGAGCACCCTGTCCCGCCTGGAGTCGGGACAGCGCCGACCGACCCTGGAACTGCTGCTGCCGCTGGCCAAGGCGTACGCGGTGCCGCTGGACGAACTGGTCGGCGCGCCCGCCACCGGCGACCCCCGCATTCACCCGCGGCCCTTCACCCGGCACGGCCAGACCTTCGTACCGCTGACCCGCTACCTCGGCGGGCTGAACGCGTACAAGCAGATCCTCCCCGCCCGCAAGCCGCCCAGGACGGCAGGCACGGCCAAGACCTCCGACACCGGCAAGACCGGCAGGACCGCCAAGACCGACAAGAGCACAGAGACGACCGCGGACACCCGTCCCGCGCAGAGCGTGCACGAGGGCTACGAGTGGATCTATGTGCTCTCCGGCCGGCTGCGTCTCGCGCTGGGAGAGCACGATCTCGTGCTCGGCCCGGGCGAGGCCGCGGAGTTCGACACCCGGACCCCGCACGGCTTCGCCAACGCGGGGGACCGGCCGGTGGAGTTCCTGAGCCTGTTCGGCCCGCAGGGCGAGCGGATGCACGTACGGGCCCGCCCGGCGAAGGCGGTCAGTCCGCGTCCGGAGGCGACGGGGGGCCGGGCGGGCCGGCGGGGCCGGGGGGAAGCGGGGACAGAGCGCCGTTCGTAAGGCCCTCGCGGGCCAGGGCCGTGGCGTGCTCACCGAGCCGGGTCAGCTCCCGGACCCGCTCCTCGAACTCCAGCAGCGCGCGGAAGGCGCCGCCGTAGCGGCGCTGCTCCTCGACGTTCATCTGCGGGACGCGCGAGCCGCGCGCGTCGAGGCGGAAGGCGCCGCTGGTAGCGGTGGAGCGGCGCCGGTTCGCGGGGCTGAGCAGGAAGCCGTGCAGGAAGTCGGTGTCCAGGTGGTCGCTGGTCGACACCGGCGCCCCCTCGGTGAACTCGACCATCCCGGCGCGCGCCAGATCGGCCACGCTGACCGAGGCGTGGTCGAGCGCGCCGCCGCCCGAGCCCGCCGTGAGCGCCGGCAGCAGCGCGTCCAGCGCGCGCAGACCGTCGCGCAGCGAGTCGCGCAGGGCGGCGTACTCGGCCGGGTAGTCGCGGTGGGCGCCCGCGATGTGGGCGCTCGGGGTCAGATCGACCATGTCGTCCAGCAGGTCGATCAGCGGAACGTCCACCGTCTGTTGGGGCGTCGGTTCACAGCCGTCGTCGGGGGAGTTGCCGGTCAGGTCGACCATCCGGACCGACCGCGCGCCCTCCGGCGCCGGCCGCCGCAGGACCCACAGATGGACGGGCAGCGCGTGGTGCGCGGCGACGCCCGCGGGCAGCGCGACGACCTGGGTGAGGATGCCGCGCCTGACCAGCTCCGCCCGGATACGGCGGCCGGCCTTGCGGTAGGCGACGGAGGCGGGCATCACCACGACGGTCCTGCCGCCGGGCGCGGTGTGGGCGTACGCGTGCTGGAGCCAGGCGAGTTCGCCCTCGGCGCGGGAGGGCACGCCCAGTTCCCAGCGCCCGTCGAGCAGCAGGTCCTCGCGGCCCCAGTCGGGCACGGCGACCGGGGGGTCGCAGACCACCAGATCCGCCTTGAGCTCCGGCCAGCGGTCCTCGCGCAGCGCGTCGCCGGTCCTGATGTCGGTACGGGTGCGGCCGGTGAGCAGTGCCCGCAGCCGGGTGAGGTCGGCCGCCGACGGGTCGATCTCCTGGCCGTGCCGGGTGGGGCCCGAGGCCGGGCCGAGGGACAGCAGCAGGGTGCCGACCCCGCAGGCCGGGTCGAGGATGTGCGCGCTCCTGCGCACCGGGCCCGCGAAGTGCTGGACCGCCCGCACGATCCGGGGCGCGGTGGTCTGGTCGGCGCCGGTACGGCCGGTGGAGTCCAGCAGCCGGTCGGTCAGGGCCTCGATCAGCTCGGCGGCGGGGGTGCTCGCGGCGAGGTCGGCGGTCTGCCGGGCGAGGTCGGCGCTGAGGCCGGCCGGCGCCTTGCCCTCGGCGAGCAGGCGGGCGACGGCGGTCAGGCCGCGGACGGTCGCCTCGCCGTACTCGCCGCGCAGCGACTGCCACAGCCGCACCTCGCCGGAGGTGTCCTGGCCCTTGCGCTGCTCGGCGAGCCAGGCCCGTACGTCGGCGAGGCGGAAGAGCGGGCTGTTCGTGCCGCCGCCGGCCGGTGCGGGGAAGTCGTCGTGGCGACGCCGCCAGTTGGAGACGGCGGCCCGGGTCACCCCGGCCAGCCGGGCGATCTCGGCGCCGGTGATCAGCGGATCAGAGGCGGAGGAGACGTCGTCGCTCATTAGAGGACCATCCCTTCTGCAGCCCTCTTCGGTAGGGTTGTGACCTCTCGGTCCCGGCGGGTGCATGGCCATCGTCGCGAGCCGTTCGACGGCCAGCGTGAGTTCTGCCAGCCCTGCCGGGCCGAGGCCGTCTGATCGGCTTCAGGGACACGCCCCGCAGAGGGCCGATTAATGAGCTCCCGGCAGACGACCTCACCACCGGGCAGGTGCTCCGTCAGCAGTACAGGAGTACGACGCACGTGTTCATCGGATGGGACTGGGCGAGCGAAACCCATGACGTGACGGTCATGGACGAGTCCGGCAAACGCATCGACCGGTGGGAACTGGCCCACACCGAGGAGGGCTTCGCCAAGACCCTGGCACGGCTGCGTCAGCACGGCGCCCCGCAGAATCTGCCGGTCGCGATCGAGACCACCCGCGGCCTGGCCGTCGACCGGCTGCTGGCCGCGGGCCACCCGATCGTGCCGGTGCACCCGAACGCCTTCCACGCCATGCGAGCGCGCTGGGGTGCTTCCAAGGCCAAGACCGACGCGGGCGACAGCATGAAACTCGCCGACTACCTGCGCACCGACGGCCACCTGCTGCCCCGCCTGGAACCCACCGAGCAGGCCACCCTCGACCTCCAGGCCCTCACCCGGACCCGTGCCGACCACATCGAGGCCAAGGTCGCCGCTGTCAACCAGCTCGCCGCGCTGCTGGACGAGCACTGGCCCGGCGGCAAGGCCGTCTTCGCCGAGCTGGACAGCGACATTGCCATCGCGTTCCTGGAGCGATACCCCACCCCGGCCGCAGCGGCCAACCTCACTGCCGGACGACTCGAAGCCTGGTGCAAGCGCCACCACTACTCCGGCCGCAAGCCCGGCACGGTGCTGATCGAACGGCTGCGTTCGGCCCCGAAGGCGGCCTCCCGCCTCAGCGAAGCCGTCGTCAGGCAGCTCGTGCGCGTCCAGGCCCAGCTCGTGCAGGGCATACGCATGACCATCCGTGCCCTGGACAAGGCCATCGCCGAGGCGGTCGAAACCCACCCCTACGCGCCGCTGTTCGCCACCATGCCGCGCATCGGCAAAGTCAACCTCGGCCAGATCATCGGCGAGATCGGCCCGATCCTCGAACGCGCCCAGACCTGCGAGCAGCTCATCGCCGAGGCCGGTGTCGTCCCCGTCACCCGTGCCTCGGGCAAGTCCCGCACGGTCGCCTTCCGCTTCGCGACCAACCGCAGAGCCCGCGTCGCACTCACGACCTTCGCCGACAACAGCCGGCATGGCAGCCAGTGGGCCGCCAAGATCTACACCGACGCCCGGAACCGCAAGAAGCGACACCCCCACGCCGTCCGCATCCTCGCCCGATCCTGGCTCCGGGTGATATGGGCCTGCTGGCGCACCGGCACCTGCTACGACCCCGCCACCCACCAAGCCAACTACAAGATCAACACGGCCACCGACACGCCCCTGGCGGCATAGAGGTTGACTCAGGAAACTCATGCGGTCACGGTACACGGCCGGGCAAACGCCCTCCAGAGTCCGTATGTTGGCGATGTACACGCATTGCGTACGGTCATGTGCGCATTGTGTACGATCGGGCGGGCGTGGCCTCCCGCCGTCCGGAGGCGGGCGTGGTCTCCCGCCGCGCCAGACGCCCGGTGTACGACGAAGAGCGCTCCCCGCCCGGCGAACCGGTCGGAGAGCGCTCTCCCATTCTCGGCCGACGTCAGCCGGCCGGCTGCCGGACTACCCGGCGTTCCAGCTGGTCAGCCCCGCTCCGTACGCGTACAGCGGGTTGCCGTACGTCGTCGGGACGGTCTGGCCCGCGTCGATCTTCGCGCGGATGTCGGCCCGCTCGGCCGCCGTGGCGCCGAGGTCGTAGGGCAGGTCCCACGCCTCGTTGGCGTCGGCCGGGTTGTCCCCGCCGCCCGGCTTGAGCACCTGGTCCAGGCTTCTCGGCATCTGCCAGGGCAGATGGCCGCGCGGGGTGTAGTCGCCGAAGAGCAGACTGGCCGTGGCCGGTCCGACCTCCTCACCGCCGCGGTAGGTCACCACGATGGCGTCGGCCAGGTTGTTCCAGTCGCTCATCACGATCGGTCTGGGCAGCGTCAGCACGACCACCACCGGAATTCCCTGGTTCTTGAAGTTCTGGATGACGGCGAGCTGATCGGCCGGCAGATACGGCTGGGTGTCCACCCACGCGGTCGCGTGCGTGTAGGACGGCTCGCCGACGTTCACGATCGCCAGCTTCGGCGCGGGCCCGGTGTCCTGGTAGACGTTGACCCCGGCCTTGGCGGCTCTCGCCTTGATCGCGTCGAGCATGTCCAGCGAACCGTAGTTCTCGTGGAAGTAGCTCGACCAGATGCAGCACGCGGCACTGTCGGTGGCCCGGGGGCCGGCGACCACGATGTTGTCGCCCGAGTTGAGCTTGACCGGCAGCACACCGTTGTTCTTGAGCAGCGTGTTGGACTCGCGCGAGGCCTGGTTGGCCAGCGCGGTGTAGCTCGGCTGGTGGAAACGGTAGGGGCCGTTCACCGGGTCGCCGTACGGGTGGTCGAAGACGCCCAGCTCGAACTTGAGCGTGAGGATCCGGGTCACCGCGTCGTTGATCCGGCTCAGCGGCACCTGGTTCTCGAAGCTCGCCATGGTGAAGTCGGCCGCGCCCGGGTCGGCGCCGCCCATCACGTCGGAACCGGCGTTGGCCGCGTTGATCCAGGCCGTGGACGGCAGCCAGTCCGTGGTGATCAGACCGGTGTAGCCCATGTTCTGCCGCAGGTAGGTGAGGATCTTGGCGCTGTCACCCGCGCCGGGACCGCCCGGGTCGAGATACGAACTGCCCGCGTAGCCCGGCATGATGTTGACCGCGCCGGCCTCCATCGCGGCCCGGAACGGGATCATGTGGTACTTGATCGTCACACCGTCGTAGACGATCCCGGCCTCGCCGCCGGCGCCCTCGCCCGGCCAGTGCTTGACCGTCGCCAGGACCGAACCGGGGTTCAGCTCCGGACCGCCCTGCAACCCCGCGACCAGCGCCTTGAGCTGGGCCGCCGCGACATCGGCGTTCTCGCCGCCGCCTTCCTGGATGCGGGGGTAGAGCACCTTCGTGCCGACCTCCGCGAGCGGCGACAGGGTGCCGCGCGCCCCGACCTCCAGCTCCTCCTCTCGCTGCATGTTGCCCAGCTGGTAGTCGAGCGGGTAGTCCTTGCCCGCCGCCAGGGTGCTCTGCAGCGGGTACGTGGTCTGGTAGCCCGCGGTGGTGTCACCCGCGGAGACCGGCGGAATGCCCAGCCGGGTGGCCGCCGTGGACAGCAGCACGTTGTTCAGATCGGCGGGCTGCGCCGGTCCGAAGTGCCAGCCGGACATGGGGTACTGCTGGACGTTGTAGAACATCTGGTACGCCTTCTCCTCCAGCGTCATTCTGCCGAGGAGATCGCCGACCCGCGTACCGACCGGCAGCCGCCAGTCCTCGTACGGCTCGATGGTGCCGTCCTTGTTGAGGTCACGGGCGCCGTTGATGACGTTGACACCGTCGTTGACCTGCTCGATGTCCGGCAGATAGACGCTGAAGGTACGGATGTTGGAGGTGGTCTTCGCCCCCGATCCGCTCACCGCCACCACGTACCACTTGTACGTCCAGCGGTCGCTGATGTCCCAGGTCGGCGTATAGCCGGTGCCGGTGGGCTCGGCCACCTTCGTGTAGAGGTCGAGCAGATTGCCCGACGCGGTGAAGTCGTAGTCGGTGCGGCTGATGTTGAGCCACACCTCGTAGTGCGCTGCGCCCGCCACGGCCGCCCAGGACAGCGCGGGCCTGCGGGTGTTGGTGATCATCGCCTTGTCCGCGGGGGCGGACAGCGCGAACTGGTTCAGCGTCGCAGGGGCCTTGGTGGGCCCGGACAGCAGCGGCGGGGTCGCGGTGGAGTTGTCGATGGTGCCGTAGACCTGGAACTCCCAGAGGGAGTAGCCGTATCCGGAGGCGCGGGCCGTGCCGTGGAAGCGGACATAGCGGCCCTTGCCGGTGACCGGCAGCTTCTCGACGCCGCCCTTGCCGGTGGTCGTGGTGTAGAGGTTGGTCCACGCGGTGCCGTTGTCGGACACCTCGATGCGGTAGCCGGTGGCGTACGCCGACTCCCAGTTGAGCACGACTCCGCTGATGGTCCCGATGTTGCCGAGGTCCACGTTCAGCCACTGGTCGTCCGTGTAGAGGCTGGACCAGCGGGTGTTGGTGCGGCCGTCGAGCGCGGCGGCGGGCGCGTTGTCGCCCTCGTAGGAGGAGGCGGTGACCGGCTTGTAGGCCGAGATGACCGAGCCGGAGAAGTCGCCGCCGTCGCCGCCGGTGCTTCCGCCCGTGGTGCCGCCGGTGGTCGTGCCGCCGTTGTCACCGCCGCCGGTCGTCGAGGTGCCGGTGTAGGCCGCGAACTCCCAGAGGGAGTAGCCGTATCCGGTGCCGCGGGCGGTGCCGTACAGCCGGATGTACCGTCCGGAACCGTTTACGGAAAGTGTCTGGACGCCACCGGTGCCGGTCGTGGTGGAGTAGATGTCCGTCCAGTTCTGGGCGTCGCCCGAGGTCTGGATCTTGAACGACTTGCCGTACGCGGCTTCCCAGTTGAGCACGACCTTGCAGATCGACGTGGTCGCGCCGAGGTCGACCTGGAGCCACTGCGGGTCGGCGGCGGCGCTCGACCAGCGGGTGCCGGCGTTGCCGTCGACGGCCGCGGAGGCCGGGGTGCCCGCGCTCTCGGCGGAGGAGGCGGTCGCGGTCTTGTTCAGCGCGGCGTTGGTGGTGCCGCAGCCGGTGCCGGTGCCGCCGGTCGTACCGCCGCTGGTGGTGCCGGTCGAGCCGAAGACCTGGAACTCCCAGAGGGAGTAGCCGTATCCGGTGGCACGCGCGGTGCCGTACATCCGGACATAACGCCCGGAACCGTTTACGGTCAGATTCTGGACGCCACCGGTGCCGGTCGTGGTGGAGTAGATGTCGGTCCAGTTCTGGGCGTCGCCCGAGGTCTGGATCTTGAACGATGTGCCGTACGCGGCCTCCCAGTTGAGCGTGACGGACGTGATCGTGTCCGTGGCGCCGAGGTCGACCTGGAGCCACTGCGGGTCGGCGGCGGCGCTCGACCAGCGGGTGCCGGCGTCGCCGTCGACGGCCGAGGAGGCGGGGGTGCCGACGTTCTCGGTGGAGGACGCCGTGGCGGTCTTGCCCTGGGAGAGCAGGGTGTCCGCCGCGTGCGCGGTGCCGCTGGTGGTGGCGACGGCACCGCCCATCGCGAGGGCGGTCGCCGCCACCAGGGCGACGAGAGGTCTGCGTCGTCTGACGGATCGTAGGAAAACGGGCAGGAGGCTCATGTACATCTCCATGGGGGGTGAAGCCTCGTGCCGACGTGTGGTGCCGTCGTCGGCCAAGCGACGGCGCCACGTCGGCTGCGGGTAGGTCCGACTCTTCGCACGGGGGCCGGATAGGCGGCCGGAGAGCGCTCTCCGGGGAGTGTGTTGGACTGTCTGATCACTGTCAACCCCCTGGGATCGCTGTTGTCGGCGTGTCGCCGGCGCGGAAATTCCGGTCGGTGGGCCCGCGCCGACCGCGCCCGCGCGGCCGCCACGCCCGACGCCGCGACCCCCGCCGAAGGGCGCTCCGGGCCGTCGGACCCGGCGCCCCGGGCGCCTTAACCGATTCCGCCGGCCCGGCCGTTCCCGCTACTTCCGCCGTTCCCGCCGCGCTGCTTGAGGGCTGCCCGGCGGGCGTGCTCCCGCTCCCACAGCCGCCGGAGCTTCACCGTCCGCTCGTCCGGTTCGAACGGCCGGTCGTCGTCCTCCTCCTTCCAGCGCCCCTGCTCCTTGAGCTGCCGCACCTGCACCTCGATGGGCGGATCGGGGTCGAAGTCGGAGGGCCGCGGGCCCTCGGGCCCGTCGGGGCCGATCCGCATCAGCCGTTCGACCCGGGTGATCCGGAACCGCTGCCCGTCCACGCTCAGCACGTGGGCGCGTTTGGCGTCGAAGCGGTCGGCCGCCTCCGCGTACCGCGCGCAGACGTCCTCGGGCAGATCGTGGGTGAACGGCGCCATCACCCGCAGCCACGCGGCCAGGGAGTCCCGGGCGCCCTGCGGGGTGGAGAACGACGAGCCCGGGCTGTGCAGCTTCCACCGCCCGTCGACCCGCTCGGAGACCAGGAACACCGCGGGCAGCAGCACCCCGCCGGGGTACGCGACCGCCGCCCGCCGGGCATCCTCCGCGATCTCCTCCGGCGCCCCCGGCACCGCGCCGACGAACTGCACGAGGTCCAGCTTGAGGATGCCCTCGGAGAGCCCGGTGCCGGTGAACGGGTCGACCAGAAAGCCCTTGGTACGCGACGCCAGCAGATGCGCCTCGCCCACCTCGCCCGGATCCGGGTCGGAGGGCCGCGGCGGCTCGGGCCCCGCGCTCCCCATCCGGATGAAGTGCGAGGCCCGGACGATCCTGAACCGCTCGCCCTGGACCCGGATGTCGTCCACCACCGCCCGGTCCATCCGCAGCGCGGCCGCGGCCCAGGCCCGTCGCGCCTTTTCCTGCCCGGCGTCCTCGGCCTCCTTGGCCCGCCACCTGAAGTGCGAGCCCAGCGAGTCCCGCGCCGCCTGCGGCCGGTTCTCCCCGAACTCGGACAGCTCCCAGCCGCCCGTCTCGTGCTCCCGGGCGTGGAAGAACTCCCCGACCCCGACCCCCATCAGGTGCGGGTACAGATCCCTGGCCAGCCACGCCTCCTGGTCGGCGAAGGCCGCGATGGGGCTGTCCTGCGCGGTGACCCGGATGGTGAGATAGGCGGGGACGCTGTCTTCGTAACCACTCATGCACCGAATGTGCCCGACCTCACAACGGCACGTCCGGAAAACACCGTAATCACCACCCGGTCGGGGACCCGGCGGCGGCCGCCGCCCGCGGCGGTGTCAGCTCCCGCCGCCGGGCACGGCCCGGATGAGGACGAGCGACCCGTTCAGGAACGGGGTGCGGCGCAGCGCGCCGTGCCGGGCGTCCCATTCGCCCGAGTTCAGGGCCTCCCGCAGCCGGTCGGTGTACTGCTCGCGCAGGTCCGGCTCGACCAAGCTCCACGCCGAGCACGCCTGACGGGCGCCGGGGTCGAGCAGCCGCTCCGGACGCGCGTAGTACGCCTCGTTGAAGCCGTCGGCGCAGTCGGCCGGAATCGGTACGGGCGTCACGGTCGTCCCGCCGCCCAGCGCGTCCGCGATGTCGGCCACCGCCGGATAGCGGCGGGCCTCGGTGTCCAGCACCAGCGGCGCGTACTCGTACAGCCAGAAGTCGCGGACGAGGGCGGGGTCGCAGGTCAGCACCGCGACCGGGCCGCGGGCCACCCGCCGCATCTCGCGCAGCCCCGCCTTGGGGTCGCTCCACTGATGGATGCTGAACGTGGTCATCGCCGCGTCGAACTCGCCGTCCGCGAAGGGCAGGTTCTCGGCCACCGCGTCGATGGCGGCGGACAGCGCGGGGGAGCGCTGCGCCCGCATCGCCGCCGACGGCTCCACGGCGGTCACCCGCGCGCCGGCCGGTTCGTACGACCCGGCTCCGGCGCCGACGTTGAGGACGGTCGAGGCCCCGCCCAGCGCCTGCGCGATCACCGCCGCGATACGGGGGTCCGGCTGCCGGTAGTCGGTGTAGCCGGCGCCGATCGTGCCGTAGTCCGCGTCTCCCGCGCTGCCGTCCTCGCCGCGTTCGCTCATGGCTTCGACCCTATCGAAACGCTCTCGCGGGCCCGGCCGGGTTTCCGTGGGCCCCTGTGTCCCGGGCTCCGCGCAACGTCGTCGGCAGAATTCTCGAACGGCGGAAGGCCGCCGATCGTGTGACCATGTGAACAGTGCTTCTCGACACGAGTTCTCCATGGTCAGGGGCGCTGGAGGTGCCATGACGACGACAGGCGGGGTCGAGTTCCCCGGCGGGACGCGTGCGGACGGGCTGCCGGCCGTGCTCTCCGACCCGCGGCGGCTCGCGGCCGTGGAGGCGACGGGACTGCTGGGCACGGGCCCCGAGCAGGCTTTCGACGACCTGGCGAACCTCGCCGCCGCGGTGACGGGCTGCCGCCGGGCGTTCATCACGCTCGTGGACGACGCGCGCTCGTTCTGGAAGTCGTGCGTCGGCTCGCAGATCTCCGGGCCCGCCGACCGGATCAGTCCCATCCGGGACAACTTCTGCTACTTCGTGGTCGGGCTCGCCGAGCCCTTCGTGGTCGAGGACGTGGCCGCCGACCCGCGTACCCGCGAGCATCCCTCGGTGGGGCCGATGAAGATCGGCGCCTGGGCGGGCTGGCCGGTGGTGGCGCCCGGCGGCGAGATCCTGGGCACCTTCTGCGTCGTGGACGAGAACCCGCGCGAGTGGCACCCCGACGAGCTGGCCACGCTGTCGACGCTGGCGCGCTCGGTGGCCAACGAGATCCATCTGCGGCAGTCGCTGGCCGCCTCGCAGAGCGCCCTGGAGACCGCCACGATCCTCGCCCGCAGCCTCCAGGACAGCCTGCTGCCGCCCCGGCTGAGCAAGGTGCCCGGGGTGGACGCGGCCGCGTCCTATCTGCCGGCGGCCGGCGGCTCGACCGTCGTCGGCGACTTCTACGACCTCTTCCACGCGCACGGCCGCCGCTGGTGCACGGTCATGGGCGACGTGTGCGGCAAGGGCGTCGAGGCGGCCAAGGTCACCGCGCTGGCCCGCTACACGCTGCGGGCCGAGGCGACCCAGCACGACTCGCCGGCGACCGTACTGGAACGCCTCAACGCCGCGCTGCTCTCCCAGCGCGGCGGTGAACGGTTCGTGACCGCCGTGTACGCCACCTTCAGCACGACCTCTTCCGGGGTGGCCGGGCGGCTGTGCCTGGCCGGTCACCCGCACGCGCTGCTGCGGCGGGCCGACGGCCGGGTGCGGCGGGTGGGGACCCGGGGCACGCTGCTCGGCGTGCTCGCCGATGTGAGCCTGACCGACGTGAGGTTCCGGCTCGCGCCGGGCGACACGCTGCTGCTCTACACCGACGGCGCCACCGAGGCCCGCGCGCGGCGGGTCCCCGGGGCCAGGATGCCGCGCCCGATGTTCGGTGAGGACCGGCTCTCGGCGGTTCTCACCGAGTGCCGTGGGCTGGACGCCGCGGGCATTATCGAGCGGGTGGAGCGGGCGGTCGCCGCGCACACGGGCGACTGGGCCGCCGACGATACGGCGCTTCTCGCGTTGCGCGTGCCGCAGGAGTCGCTGACGCTCCCGGGGGACTGATCGCCTCCGGCGGGGGTTTCGGCCGGGAGCCGCGCCCGCGGGGCGCCTCGGGCGCCGAACGTGAGACTTGACCGGTTCACCACGGTCGGGTGGGCCGGCCCATGCCCGTCGGCCGAGCCCCTTGCGGTCGTTTCCGGGTCTACCGGCGGGTGTGTGGCTGGTCGCGCAGTTCCTCGCGCCCCTTGGGGCCCAGCCCTTTGCGGTTGTTTTCCGGGCCGCCGGGGGGTGTGTGGTTGCTCGCGCAGTTCCTCCCCCAGGCTTCGCCCGGGGGTGCCCCCAGCGCCTTCTTTGGGGCCCAGCCCCTTGCAGTCGTTTTCCGGGCCGCCGGTGCGTGTGTGGTTGCGCGCGCAGTTCCTTCCCCAGGCTTCGCCCGGGGGTGCCTCAGCGCCCCTTTCGGGGTCACGGGGGTGGGGGGAGGGAGAGGACCATCGTCAGGCCGCCGCCTGGGGTGTCTTCCGGGGTCAGCGTGCCGTGCATCGCCTCCGTGAGGCCGCGGGCCAGGGCGAGGCCCAGGCCGAGGCCGGCGGCGTTGTCCGTGTCGCCGGTCCGCTGGAAGGGCGCGAAGGCCCGCTCGCGGCCGGCGGCCGGCAGACCGGGCCCGCGGTCGACGACCCGCAGCTCCACCCGCCCGGCCAGCGCGCTCGCGCTGACCAGCACCGACCGCCCGGCCGGCGTGTACCGCACGGCGTTGGTCACGAGATTGGCGATCACCCGCTCCAGCAGCGGCGGATCGGCCCACACGGCCGGTACGTCCGCCAGGCCGCGTACCTCCACCGGGGCCGCGTCCGCCGGCAGCGCGTCCAGCGCGGCCGGCAGCACCTCCGACAGTGACGCGGCCCGCATCGCCGGGGTCAGCGCCCCGGCCTGCAACCGGCTCATGTCCAGCAGATTGTCCACCAGCCGGCTGAGCCGGGCCATCGACTCCTCGGCGGTGGCGAGCAGTTCCTCCCGGTCCTCCGGGCTGAACTCCACCTCGCGGCTGCGCAGCGAGCTGATCGCCGCCCAGCCGCCCGCCAGCGGGGTGCGCAGATCGTGGCTGACCGCGGCGAGCAGCGCCGTACGCAGCCGGTCGGCCGCCTTGACCGGCTCCACCTCGGCCGCCGCCTCCGCCAGCCGGGCCCGCTCCACCGCGGCGGTGACATGCGCGGCGAAGGCGGCCAGGATCCGGCGCTCGGATGCGGGCAGCGTACGGCCGCGCAGCACCAGGTAGGGCCCGTCGCCCGCCTGTACGGCGCCCTCGTCGTCGACCGGCCGCTCGGACAGTTCGGCGCTCTCCATGCCGAATGTCTCCCGCGCCCGTTCCAGCAGCGCGGGTATCGCCCCCTCGCCGCGCACGATGCTGCCGGCCAGCGAGGACAGTGTCTCCGCCTCGGCCGTCGCGCGGGCGGCCCGCCGCGACAGCCGCAGCCAGCGGTCCACGACGGCCGCGACCGTACCGGCCACCGTCACGAACACCACCAGCGCCAGGATGTTGTTGGGCTCGGCGATCGTGAACCGGCCGACCGGCGGGATGAAGTAGTAGTTGAGCAGCAGCGACGCCGTCAGCGAGGCGACCACCGCGGAGGCCACCCCGCCGACGCACGCCACACCCACCACCGTCATCAGATACAGCAGCGACTCGCTGGTGAGGTTGAGGCTGCCGCGCAGCCCGTCCAGGACGAAGGTGAGCGCGACCGGCAGCAGCAGCCCGGCCACCGGACCGGCGATCAGCCGGGCGGTGCTCAGGGTACGGCGGCGCGAGGGCGGCAGCCGGCCGCCGCCCGCCCGCTCGTGCGTGACCATGTGGACGTCGATGTCCCCCGACCGCGCCACGGCGGTCTCGCCGATGCCGCGCCCGGTCACGAAGCGCTCAAGACGGGTGCGCCGGCTGGTGCCGAGCACCAGCTGCGTGGCGTTCTCCGCGTGCGCGAACTCCACCAGCGCGGTCGCGACGTCGTCGCCGACCACCGAGTGGTAACTGCCGCCCAGGCGTTCCACCAGCTCCCGCTGCCTGGCCAGGGCGGCGGGAGAGGAACCGGTGGCCAGGCCGTCACTGCGGGCGATGTGCACGGCCAGCAGATCGCCGCCCGCCGCCCGGTCGGCGATCCTCGCGGCCCGCCGGATCAGGGTGTCGCCCTCGGGCCCGCCGGTCAGCGCGACCACGACCCGCTCCCGGGTCTCCCACACCCCCGCTATCCCGTGCTCGGAGCGGTAGCGGTGCAGCGCCTCGTCCACCCGCCCGGCCACCCACAGCAGCGCCAGCTCCCGCAGCGCGGTCAGATTGCCCACCCGGAAGTAGTGCGACAGGGCCGCGTCCACCTTCTCCGGCGCGTAGACGTTGCCGTGCGCCATCCGGCGGCGCAGCGCCTCCGCGGGCATGTCCACCAGCTCGATCTGATGGGCGCGGCGGACCACTTCGTCCGGTACGGTCTCGCGCTGCGGCACCCCCGTGATCTTCTCGACCACGTCGGTGACGGACTCAAGGTGCTGGATGTTGACCGTGGTCACGACATCGATCCCGGCCGCCAGCAGCTCTTCCACGTCCTGCCAGCGCTTGGTGTGGGCGCCGCCGGGGACATTGGTGTGGGCGAGCTCGTCCACCAGCGCCACGCCGGGCCGGCGGGCGAGGACCGCGTCGAGGTCCAGCTCGCCGAACCGGCCGCCGCGGTAGGCGCGTTCGGCGCGCGGCAGCACTTCCAGCCCGGCGAGCATGTCCTCCGTGTGCGGCCGCTGATGGCACTCCACGAAGGCCACCACCACGTCGGTGCCGCGCCCGGCCCGCCGCCGCCCCTCGTCGAGCATGCGGTACGTCTTGCCGACGCCGGGCGCGGCACCGAGGAAGACCTTGAGCCGCCCGGGCCGCGCCTCCCCGCCGGACGTTTCCGCCCGGCGGCCGCCGACGGGCCGCGTCTTCCCGCCGCCGGACCCGCCGTACGGCTCGGCCTCTTCGTCCCACCCGCCGTTCGTCGTCACCTGAGGTCGGCCAGGGCGAGGTTGAGGTCGAGGACGTCGACGGCCTGCGCGCCCAGGAATCCCAGGGTCCGGCCCTGTACGTGTGCGGCCACCAGCCGGTGGACCCGGTCCTGCGGCAGGCCGCGGGCCTTGGCCACCCGGGCGACCTGCTCGTACGCGTAGGCCGGCGAGATGTCCGGGTCGAGGCCCGAGCCGCTGGCCGTCACCGCGTCGGCCGGCACCCGCTCCGGCGCGACACCGTCGAACGCGGCGATCGCCTTGCGGCGCTGCTCGACGGCCGCCACCAGGTCACGGCTGTTGGGCCCGAGGTTGGAGGCTCCCGAGGCCAGCGGGTCGTACGATCCCGCCGACGGCCGCGGCTGGAACCACTTGGGGTCGGGCCTGGCCGCCTCCTGGGGGTCGCCGGGGTCCTTCTTCGGCAGGTCGAAGGTCTGGCCGATCAGGCTGGAGCCGACGGTCCGGCCATCCCGGGTGACCTGCGAGCCGTTGGCCCGGTGGCCGAACGCGGCCTGGGCGACGCCGGTCACCGCCAGCGGGTAGAGGACACCGGTGACCACCGTGAGGACGAGCAGGACACGCAGGGCCGACAGATGCCGGCGCAGCGCGGTCGTGAGGTTGTGGGACATGTGACGCGCCTTCCTTCCGTCGCGCCGGTCAGCGCAGTCCGGGGATGAACTGGACGACCAGGTCGATGAGTTTGATGCCGACGAACGGCAGCAGCAGACCGCCCAGCCCGTACACCCGGAGGTTGCGGCCCAGCAGGGCCGCGGCCGAGGAGGGCCGGTAGCGGACACCGCGCAGGGCCAGCGGGATCAGCGCGAGGATGATCAGCGCGTTGAAGACGATCGCCGAGGTGATGGCCGACTGCGGGCTGTGCAGGCCCATGATGTTGAGCCGGTCGAGGCCCGGGTAGGCGGCGGCGAACATCGCGGGGATGATCGCGAAGTACTTCGCCACGTCGTTGGCGATCGAGAAGGTCGTCAACGCGCCCCGGGTGATGAGCAGTTGCTTGCCGATCTCGACGATCTCGATCAGCTTGGTGGGGTCGGAGTCCAGGTCCACCATGTTCCCGGCCTCCTTGGCGGCCGAGGTGCCGGTGTTCATGGCCACGCCCACGTCGGCCTGCGCGAGGGCGGGCGCGTCGTTGGTGCCGTCGCCGGTCATCGCGACGAGCTTGCCGCCCGCCTGCTCCCGTTTGATGAGCGCCATCTTGTCCTCGGGGGTGGCCTCGGCGAGGAAGTCGTCCACGCCCGCCTCCCGGGCGATCGCGGCGGCCGTCACCGGGTTGTCGCCGGTGATCATCACCGTACGGATGCCCATCCGGCGCAGCTCGGCGAAACGTTCCCGCATTCCGGCCTTGACGACGTCCTTGAGGTGGATGACGCCCAGGACCGTCGCGGTGGTCGTCCCGTCGCGCTCCACGACCTCGCCGACCACCAGGGGGGTGCCGCCGTCGGCCGCGATGGCGTCGACGGCCGCGTCGACCTCGGCGGCGGGGTGGCCGCCGTGGTCGCGTATCCACTCCACGACCGTGCCGGCCGCGCCCTTGCGCAGCATCCGCAGGCCGCCGTCCTGGGGGAGGTCGACGCCGCTCATCCGGGTCTGCGCGGTGAAGGGCACGAACTCGGCCCGCTCCGGCCGCTCTTCGGCCCGGCCGCGCGGTCCGTGGCCCTGGTCGGCCAGGACGACGACGGAACGGCCCTCGGGGGTCTCGTCGGCCAGCGAGGCGAGCCGGGCGGCGGCCGCGAGCGCGTCGGGGCCGGTCCCGCCGACCGGGACGAACGCGGCGGCCTGCCGGTTGCCGAGGGTGATGGTGCCGGTCTTGTCGAGCAGCAGGGTGTTGACATCGCCCGCCGCCTCGACCGCGCGCCCGGACATGGCCAGCACATTGTGCTGCACCAGGCGGTCCATGCCCGCGATGCCGATGGCCGAGAGCAGCGCGCCGATGGTGGTCGGGATGAGCGCCACGACCAGGGCGGCCAGTACGACGATCGACTGCTCGGCGCCCGCGTAGCCAGCCATCGGCTGGAGGGTGACGACCGCGAGCAGGAAGACGACGGTCAGGGACGCCAGCAGGATGTTCAGCGCGATCTCGTTGGGCGTCTTCTGCCGCGCGGCGCCCTCCACCAGGGCGATCATCCGGTCGATGAAGGTCTCGCCCGGCCGGGAGGTGATCTTGACCACGATCCGGTCGGAGAGCACCTTCGTACCGCCGGTCACCGCGCTGCGGTCGCCGCCCGACTCCCGGATGACGGGGGCCGATTCACCGGTGATCGCGGACTCGTCGACCGAGGCGATGCCCTCGACGACGTCGCCGTCGCCCGGGACGGTCTGCCCGGCCTCGACCACGACATGGTCGCCGGGCCGCAGATCGGCGGCGGACACCGGCACCTCCGCGCAGTCGGCCGGCCGGACTCCCCGCTGCCAGCCGGTGAGCCGGCGCGCGACCGTCTCGGTCCTGGTCCGGCGCAGGGTCTCGGCCTGTGCCTTGCCGCGGCCCTCGGCCACCGCCTCGGCCAGATTGGCGAAGATCGTGGTGAGCCAGAGCCAGCCGGTGATGACCCAGGCGAAGACGCTGGGGTCCTTGAGCGCGGACAGCGTGGTGAGGACCGCGCCCACGGCGACGACGAACATCACCGGGTTCCTCGCCAGCACCCGCGGGTCGAGTTTGCGGACCGCGACGGGCAGACCGGCCAGCAGCTGCCGGGGGTCGAGCAGTCCGCCGGATATTCGGTGGGGCGGCCGGGGCGCCGCCGGGCCCGAGGGCGCGGCGGGCGGCCGTTGTGCGGTCAGGGACATCAGTGCAGACCTTCCGCGAGCGGGCCGAGCGAGAGTGCGGGGAAATAGGTGAGGCCGACGACGACCACGATCACGCCGGTGAGCAGGCCGACGAACTGCGGCCGGTGGGTGGGCAGGGTGCCCGCGGTGACCGGTACGGGCCGCTGCCGCGCCAGCGATCCGGCCAGCGCCAGGATGAAGATCATCGGCAGGAAGCGGCCGAAGAGCATCGCCAGCCCGAGCGCGGTGTTGTACCACTCGGTGTTGACGCTCAGACCGGCGAACGCGGAGCCGTTGTTGTTCGCCGCCGAGGTGAAGGCGTAGAGCACCTCGGAGAAGCCGTGCGGGCCGGAGTTGAGCATCGCCGCGCGCTCGCCGGGCAGGGCCGTGGCCAGTCCGGTGCCGACCAGCACCACCGCGGGGGTGGCCAGGATGTACAGCGAGGCGAACTTCATCTCGCGGCTGCCGAGCTTCTTGCCCAGGTACTCGGGGGTGCGGCCGACCATCAGCCCCGCCACGAACACCGCGATGACGGCCAGTACGAGGATTCCGTACAGCCCGGAGCCCATGCCGCCGGGCGCGATCTCGCCCAGCATCATGTCGACGATCGTCATTCCGCCGCCGCCGGGCGTGAACGAGTCGTGGAAGGAGTTGACGGCCCCGGTCGAGGTCAGGGTCGTGGACGTGGCGAACAGCGCGGACGCCCAGATACCGAGCCGCTGTTCCTTGCCCTCCATCATGCCGCCGGCCGCGTGACCGGCCTGGCTGCTGACACCGTGCAGCTCGCTGAAGGTGATCACCGCCACCGAGGCGGCCCAGATCAGCCCCATCACGGCGAGGATCGCGTAGCCCTGGCGGTGGTCGCCGACCATCCTGCCGAACGTGCGCGGCAGCGAGCAGGCGATCACCAGCAGCAGATAGACCTCCAGCAGATTGGACAGGCCGTTGGGGTTCTCGAAGGGGTGGGCGGAGTTGGCGTTGTAGAAGCCGCCGCCGTTGGTGCCCAGTTCCTTGATCGCCTCCTGTGAGGCGACCGGGCCGCCGGTGACCGACTGGTGGCCGCCGGTCAGCGTGGTGATCTCGTGCACGCCGTGGAAGTTCTGCACCGCGCCGGCCGCGACCAGCACGATCGCGAAGACGAACGCCATCGGCACCAGCAGCCGGACCACGACCCGGGTCAGGTCCACCCAGAAGTTGCCGACGCGGTCCGTGTCGCGCCGGGTGAAGCCCCTGATCAGCGCGGCCACCACGGCGATGCCGACGGCGGCCGACACGAAGTTCTGCACGGCCAGGCCCGCCATCTGGACCAGATGGCCCATCGTGACCTCGCCGGAGTACGACTGCCAGTTGGTGTTGGTGACGAAGGAGGCGGCGGTGTTGAACGCCTGGTCGGCCTTGACCGGCGGGAAGCCCAGCGAGAGCAGCAGATGGTTCTGCAGCCGCTGGAAGCCGTAGAGGAAGAGCACCGAGACCGCGGAGAAGGCCAGCACACTGCGCAGATAGACCGGCCAGCGCTGGTCGGCGTCGCCGTCCACCCCGGCCAGCCGGTAGCAGCCGCGCTCGATCCGCAGATGGCGGGCGCTGGTCAGCAGATGCGCCAGGTAGTCGCCGAGCGGGCGGTACGACAGGGCCAGCGCCGCGATCAGCACGCTGATCTGGAGCCAGCCCGCGAGGGTGTCGTTCACTGGAACCTCTCCGGGAAGACCAGCGCCAGCACGAGATACCCGAGCAGGCAGACGGCCACGACGAGACCGACGACGTTCTCCGCGGTCACAGCCGCTCCACCCCCTTGACCACGAGGGCGAGCACGGCGAAGACCGCGATCGGCACGGCGATGAACACGAGATCGGACATGGGCGGAAACCCCGGATCGTCTGGAGAGCGGAGATGAGCTGCCGTTTTCCGGCCTGCCCAGCACAGCCGCCCGCCCGGGTTTCGCGTCAGGGGCGTTGACGCGTTCTTGGCGCCGGGACCCGCGATGTTGACGCCTTCTTGACGCGGCCGGCCCCTACGGCCCCCGTACGGCCCCGCGCGCCGCCGCCGTACCGGGGGCGCTACTCGCCGCGGTGGACGAACTCGAAGACCGTGCCCAGCACCCCGGCGATCAGCGTGCCCAGGCCCAGCAGGAAGAGCCACAGCCCGAAGACGATGCCCAGCACGGTCAGCGCCGCGCCCACCGCGATGGCCGGCGGATACGGGCTGCGGGCCGGGAAGAAGTCCAGCGGCCCGGCCCGTTCGGCGACCACACCGTCCCTGCGGTCCTCCGGCCGGTCACCCATACGACGGTGGGTGGTGGCGAAGAAGAAGGAGATCACCGAGGCCATCAAGAACGCCACGGCCAGCGCCGACGTCCCGGCCGGCTCCCGCGACCACCACGCGTACAGACCCCCGGTGACCAGGAAGAACCCCGCCACCCCCGCGAACAGATACGCCTCGATCTTCATCGGCCCACCTCCCCGTAGGTGTCCGGGGTCGCCTTGCCCGCCGCCGTCTGCGGGGACGGCAGGGCGGCGGCCTCGGGGTGGTGGAGGTCGAAGGCGGGGGAGTCGGAGCGCACCCGCGGCAGCGCGTGGAAGTTGTGCCGCGGCGGCGGGCACGAGGTGGCCCACTCCAGCGAGCGCCCGAAGCCCCAGGGGTCGTCGACGGTGACCCGGGGGGCGTACTTCGCGGTCCGCCACACGTTGTAGAGGAACGGCAGCGTCGACAGGCCCAGCAGGAAGGCGCCGATCGAGGAGACCGTGTTCAGCGTGGTGAACCTGTCCGCGACCAGGTAGTCCGCGTACCGCCGGGGCATGCCCTCCGCGCCGAGCCAGTGCTGCACCAGGAAGGTGGTCTGGAAGCCGACGAAGAGCATCCAGAAGTGCACCTTGCCGAGCCGTTCGTCCAGCATCCGGCCGGACCACTTGGGCCACCAGAAGTAGAAGCCGCCGAAGGTCGCGAAGACCACCGTGCCGAAGAGCACATAGTGCAGATGGGCCACCACGAAGTAGCTGTCCGTCACATGGAAGTCCAGCGGCGGCGAGGCCAGCACCACTCCGCTCAGCCCCCCGAACAGGAAGGTGACCAGGAAGCCGATCGCCCAGAGCATGGGCGTCTCGAAGGACACACTGCCGTGCCAGATGGTGCCGATCCAGTTGAAGAACTTCACCCCGGTCGGCACCGCGATCAGATACGACATCAGCGAGAAGAACGGCAGCAGCACCATCCCGGTGGCGAACATGTGATGTGCCCACACGGTCGCCGACAGCATCGTGATGGCGATGGTCGCGGCCACCATGCCGATGTAGCCGAACACCGGTTTACGGCTGAACACCGGGATGATCTCGGTGATGATCCCGAAGAACGGCAGGGCGACGATGTAGACCTCGGGGTGGCCGAAGAACCAGAACAGGTGCTGCCACAGGATCGCGCCCCCGTTGGCCGCGTCGAAGACATGCGCCCCGAACTTGCGGTCGGCCTCCAGGGCCAGCAGCTCCGCGGTCAGCACCGGGAAGGCCAGCAGCGCCAGGATCGAGGTGAACAGGATGTTCCAGGTGAAGATCGGCATCCGGAACATCGTCATTCCGGGCGCGCGCAGGCACACGATGGTGCTGACGAAGTTCACCGAGCCCAGCGTCGTGCTCAGACCCGCGAGCACCAGCCCCATCGCCCACAGATCCCCGCCCGCGCCCGGTGAGTTGACCGCGCTGTTGAGCGGCGCGTACGCGAACCAGCCGAAGGCCGCGGCCCCGCCCGGCACCACGAACCCCGAGACCACGATGATCGCGCCGAACAGATACAGCCAGTACGTCAGCGCGTTCAGCCGGGGGAAGGCCACATCGGGCGCGCCGATCTGCAGCGGCATCACCGCGTTGGCGAAGCCGGCGAACATCGGCGTGGCGAAGAGCAGCATCATGATGGTGCCGTGGATGGTCACCATCTGGTCGTACTGCGCCCGGGAGACGAACTGGAGGCCCGGCCGGGCCAGTTCGGCCCGCATGCCCATCGCGAGCAGCCCGCCGAGCAGGAAGAAGCAGAAGGCGGTGACCAGATACATGTTGCCGATGACCTTGTGGTCGGTCGTCGTCACATAGTTCAGCAGCCGGTTGCCCAGCGTGCTGCCGCGGTCGATGTCCTCCCCGGCTCCGGGGCGCGCCGAGCGCCCGTCCTCCTGCGGCGCCGTGTCGATCCGGGTCATGGCAGTCTCCGTTCGGGTTCGGCGAGCGCCTCTTCGACCCGGGGCCGCTGCTCGGGCGCCGCCGGCAGCTCCACCCGGTGCCCGTAGTACCAGCGGCTCAGCGAGGCCCGCAGCCGGCTCAGGCGCGGGGCGGCGGCCCCGGGCGGGGGCGCCGGCCTGGGCAGGTCCCGGACCAGGAAGCGGTAGTAGCGGTCGGCGGCGACCGGCGCGTGCCCCGGCTCCAGCCCGCCGTACACGCTCTGGGTGACCTCACCGGTCTCCTCACCTCGCGTCAGCAGCCGCCGCTCGTGCGACTGGAGGGCCAGGCACAGCCGCTTGGTGACGAGGAAGGCGACCACCGGGGCGACCACGAACAGGACGCGGAAGAGCCAGGTCAGGGCGTTCACCGACAGATGGAACGAGAAGGCGATCACATCGTTGCCACCGGCCGCCAGCAGCTCCGCGTACCAGACCACGCCCGCCACACCGAAGGCCGTACGGACCGGGCGGTCGCGCGGCCGGTCGGACAGATGGTGCTCCCTGCGGTCGCCGGTCACCCACCGCTCGAAGACCGGGTAGACGAACAGCAGCGTGAACAGCAGCCCCGGCAGGATCACCGCGGGCACCAGCACGTTCCACATGATCGTGTGCCCGTCCACCTGGTTCTCCCACGGCGGCATCAGCCGCAGCGCGCCCTCCAGGAAGCCCACGTACCAGTCGGGCTGGGCGCCGGTGCTCACCTGGTCGGCGCGGTAAGGGCCGTACGCCCAGACCGGGTTGATCTGCGCCAGCGCGCCCAGCGCCGTCAGCCCCGTGAAGACCAGGAAGAACAGCCCGGTGGACTTCGCGATGAACTGCGGGAACATCGGCTGCCCGACGGCGTTGCGGTTGGTCCGGCCCGGGGAGCCCCAGTGGGTGTGCTTGAGGTAGACCACCAGGATCAGATGGACGGTCAGCAGCGCGACCAGCGCCGCCGGGACGAAGAGCACATGCAGGATGTACAGCCGGTTGTTGAGCGCGTGCCCGGGGAAGGGACCGTCCCAGATGAAGAAGGCCAGATAGGTGCCGACGACCGGGATCGACATCACGATGGTGTTCGCCGTGCGCAGCCCGGTGCCCGACAGCAGGTCGTCGGGGAGCGAGTAGCCGCAGAAGCCTTCGAGCAGCGCCATGAGCAGCAGCAGGATGCCGATCATCCAGTTGATCTCGCGCGGCCGGCGGAAGGCGCCGGTGAAGAAGACCCGCAGCATGTGCACGCTGATCGCGGCGACGAAGACCAGCGCCGCCCAGTGGTGGGTCTGCCGCATCAGCAGCCCGCCGCGGATGTCGAAGCTGATGTGCAGGGTGGAGCTGTACGCCGAGGTCATCGGCAGGCCCCGCAGCTGCGGGTAAGTCCCGTTGTACAGCGCCTCTTTCGAACCGGGGTCGAAGAACAGCGTCAGCCAGGTGCCGGTCAGCAGCAGCACCACGAAGCTGTAGAGGGCCAGTTCGCCCAGCAGATAGCTCCAGTGGTCTGGAAACGCCTTCCGCAGCAGGGCCTTGACCGCCTCGGCCGCAGGCAGCCGGCGGTCCAGGACGTCGAAACCGGTCCGCGCGGCATCCCGCCCGGCGGCCCGTACGTGCTCCCGCCGCTTGCGGAACAGCATGCCTCACCACTTCCCGGTCGCCGCGCACAGTGCTGTCGGGCGTGCGTCCCATGTTTCACCGGGACGCCGTCCGGCAGGCCGCTCACAGCGCGTGACCGGGCGATTCGTGGGCCAACTTCACCCGTTCGCGCCACCGGGGGCCGGACGGGGGCGACGCGGGCGCCCGGACCGCTCATGCGATCCGGGCGCTTCACCGCGTGGTCGGCCGCGGTCAGGCGGGCACCAGCTCCGGGTGGAGCAGCACCTTGGTCCAGCCGTCGTCGCGCTTGTCGAAGTGGTCGTAGCCCTCCGCCGCCTGGTCCAGGCCGAGTTCGTGCGAGACCAGGAACGACGGCCGCGCCTTGCCCGAGATGATCAGGTCGCGCAGCCGGCGGTTGTAGCGCAGCACCGGGCACTGACCGGTGCCCATGTGCTGGCCCTTGCTGAAGAGCGTGCCGTAGTCGAAGCCGATCCGGCCGGTCCTGGCGCCCTTGTCGGCGGCCTTGGGGTCGTCGGGCACGTACACGCCGACCACGCCGATGCCGCCGGTGGTGCGGACCGCGTGTATCAGGTTGTCCATGACGAGTTCGGGGTGCTCGTCGCCGCCCTGGTCGTGCGCCTGGTAACCGACGGCCTCGACACCGCAGTCGGCGCCCTCGCCGTGGGTGAGGTCCAGGATCTGCTCGACCGGGTCGCCCGCGGAGAAGTCCACCGCGGTGGCGCCGATCTGCTGGGCGAGCGCCAGCCGGTCCGGCTCCTTGTCGACGACGTACACCTCGGCGGCGCCGCGGATCAGCGCGCTGTGCGCGGCCATCAGCCCGACCGGTCCGGCGCCGAAGACGGCCACTCGGTCGCCGGCCTGCTGCCCGGCCAGCACCGTGCCGTGCCAGCCGGTGGGGAAGATGTCGGAGAGCATCGTGAAGTCGTTCTCGTGCTCGTTGCCCGGCGGCAGCTCCAGCAGATTGAAGTCCGCGTACGGGACGCGCAGCAGCTCGGCCTGCCCGCCGTCGTACGGGCCCATGTTCGCGTAGCCGTACGCGGCGCCGTCGACTCCCTCGGTGGGGTTGGTGCGCACGCAGAACGAGGTCCAGCCCTGGAGACAGTTGCGACAGGTGCCGCAGGCGATGTTGAACGGCACGGACACCCGGTCGCCGACCTTGACCCGGGAGACGCCCGAGCCGGTCGCTTCGACGATGCCCATGTTCTCGTGGCCGAGCACCGTGCCTTCCTCGACCGTGGTGCGGCCCTCGTACATATGCAGGTCGGACCCGCAGATGTTGGTCGTGGTGATGCGGACGAGCGCATCGGTCGGCTGCTCGATCCGGGCGTCGGGGACGTCCTTGACCGAGACGGTGAAGGGGCTGTCGTAGACCACGGCTTTCATCGCGTCATCCCTTGCTCTGTTGGGGAAAGGTGGGGAGAGATACGGCCCTCGCGGGCCCGTCGCCCGCGCGGAGCGGTGCCCGGACGCCTGTGCCCGGACGTCTGTGTCCGCCGGCTCCGTCGGGGTGGGTCCGTCGGGTGGCTTCGTCCCTGCGGGTGCCCGGCCCGGGGTGGGCGAAACGTCCGGTTCGGCCGTGTACGGCGGCGGTTCGCGGGCACCCGGACGCGTGGGCAGCGCCGTCCCCGCGTCCCCGGCGTCACCGGCGCGGGGAGCGGGTACGTCGCCCGCCGTACCCCGGCGACCGGCACTGTCCGTGCCGCCACCGACCACGAGGAGTCACCGTGAGCGAGCAACCCGGCCGCCCGTCCGTCTGCGCCAACCCGATCAAGGCGCCCGGCACCGAGGAGAGCAGCTGGCTGGCCTGGGAGGGCTGGGGCATGCTGCCCGAGGCCGCGCTGCCCGGCGCCGGGCGGGTCGTGGTCGTGGGCGCCCACCCGGACGACGCGGTGCTCGGTGTCGGCGGCACGATGGCCCTGCTCACGCGGGCGGGCGTCCCGCTGACCGTCGTGTCGGTCACCGACGGCGAGCCCTCCGACCCCGACGGCGAACGCGTCACCCCGTCCCCGGACGGAGCCGCCGGGGCCGCGGTCACCGAGGCCCGGCAGGCGCTGGCCGAGCTGGGCGCGGGCGACGCCGACACCCGCAGGCTCCGGGTGCCCGACGACCGGGTCCCCTTCCACGAGGACGAGATCGTCGCCGCGCTCACCCCGCTGCTGACCGGCGCCGCGCTCTGCCTCGCGCCCTGGATCGGCGATGTGCACGGCGACCACGAGGGCGCGGGCCGGGCCGCGCTGGCCGCCGCCCGCGAGGCGTCCGTGCCGTGCCGGATGTACCCGGTGTGGATGTGGCACTGGGCCCGCCCCGGTGATCCGCGGGTGCCGTGGTCGGCCGCGTCGTGCGTCCGGCTCTCCGCGGAGGCCGCGGCGCGTAAACGGGCCGCCGTCGCCGGTCTGGCCGGGCGGGCCGGGCCGCCCCTGCCGGAGTACCCCGGTGACGCCGCGGTCCTGCCGCCCGGGGAGGTCGAGCACCACCTGCGCGACGTCGAGCTGGTCTTCGAGTGAGCCGTACGACCCTGCTGAAGGGTGCCGGGCGGGCGGGGGCCCGCCCGGCACGCGTTCTCACTTCAGATACGGGCCGTCCGTGCCGATCTTCCCCGGCGCGGCGTTCTTGCCGCCGAGGTCGAGGACGTAGACCCGCATGTCGCCCTTGCCCGGCGCCGCGATGGCCAGCGTGCCGTTGGTGACGACCCGCACGTCCCCCGTCACGGCGTCCTTGTAGGTGCCGTTGGGGATACCGGTGAAGGTGGTCGCGTCCGTGACGGTGACCAGGGCGAAGCTGTCGACACCGGAGGCGGCGTCGGTGTAGCGGCGCTTGTAGGCCATGCTGCCGCTGGTGACGCCCTCGGTGCTGTACTGGCCCATTTGCAGCGCCGGGATCGCCCGGCGGATCTGGTTGAGCCGTTGCAGATGCTTGACCAGCGGCTGCGCCAGGGTGGTGGCGACCGGCCCGGTGGCGCTGTCGACCCGCGAGAAGTCCGAGGCGGTCACCGTGCCTTCGAGGTGGTCGCCGTAGTACGCCCGCCCGGTGGTCGCCAGCGGGCAACTCGGCCCGCAGTCGATGGTCCTGCCCGCCTGGAACTGGATCTCCGAGCCGTAGTAGAGGGTCGGGATACCGCGGAAGGTCCACATCAGCGCCATGTTCTCGGCCCACGCGTCCTGGCCGCCGGTGTAGCGCACGGAGGACTTGTTGGGCCCGTAGTCGTGGCTGTCGACGTAGACCGCGTTGTACGTGGCGTCGTTCGTGGAGTCGTCCGAGTCGGCGCCGTTGCGGAAGGCGTTGTGCGCGTCACCGAAGTTCATGTGCATGCGCATGTCGATGATGTTCATGCCGGAGAACTTGCTGTGGTCCGGCGTGTGGTAACTGTTGCCGTCCAGGAAGGCGTTGGTGGACGTCGGCTGGTTGCCGGTGCCCAACTGCTCCTCGTAGTTGTACTGGTCGAGCGCCGCCTGGGTGTCGTCGGCGGTGTACTCCTTGCGCTCCTTCCAGGTGTAGAACTGCGCGGAGTGGTTGACCGAGCCGCGGTTCCACTTGTCGTTGACGAAGGCCCCGACCTCACCGAAGACATAGAAGTTCCGCGCCTTGTCCGCACCCCAGTCCTGGGTGACGCGCTGCTGGAGCGCGGGCAGGAAGCGGCGGTTCCAGGTGACGCGCGGGATGTGCACGGCGGTGTCGACCCGGAAGCCGTCCACACCCATGTCGATGTACTTGTTGTAGGCGCCGATCAGATAGTTCTGCACCTCGGGGTTCTCGGTGTTGAAGTCGGCGAGGTCGTCGGCGAGCCAGCAGGAACGCGAGTCCTCGCCCTCCCAGTTGCCGATCCAGCACTGGTGGTAGAACTTCGCCGGGAACATGTTGGACGTCGGACCGGGCCACTGGCAGTTGTAGATCGTGTAACCCTCGGGGCTGTGCTGGCCGTTGGGCTTGCCCCAGTTCAGGCAGGTGTTGCCGGCGGGCTCGGCCGTGGACCACAGGTCGCCGTTGTAGTACGACTTGCCGGTCTTCGGGTCGATCGTCAGGCCGTCGTACTCGAAGCCGTCCTCCTTCTCGTCGTAGTACCAGGACCACTGCGCGTCCCTGACCCCGTAGACGGTCGGGGTGAACAGGCCCTTGGCGCCCCAGCGCGAGCTGTGGTTGTAGACGACGTCCTGGTAGATCTTGATGCCCTTGGCGTGGGCGGCGTTGATCAGGTCCTGGTACGAGGCGCCGGCCGACTCCAGCCGCGGGTCGACCCGGTAGAAGTCGTACCCGTGGTAGCCGTGGTAGTCGTAGTCGCTGCGGTTGAGGACCACCGGGGTGATCCAGATCGCCGAGAAGCCGAGCGCCTTGACGTAGTCGAGCTTCTGCACCAGGCCCTTGAAGTCGCCCCGAAACATGGGGTCGTTGTTGGCCTTGTTGCCGGAGGCCACGTCCTGGTTGCCGCCGCGGTCATTGCTCGTGTCACCGTCGTAGAAGCGCGCGGTCAGCACGAAGTAGATCGGGTCCTTGCGCGGGTCGGTGCCCAGCGCCTTGCCCGTGGCGGCCGGCGGGGGCGCGTCCCCGGTGGTCGCGCTCGCCGGGGCGGACGAGCCGGAGACGTTCCCGGCGGCGTCCAGGGCTCTGACCGTGTACGTATAGGTGGTGTGCGGATCGAGGCCGGACTCCGACAGTACGGTCGAGCCGATGTTCGTCACGATCGTGCCCTTGGCGCCGCCGGTCCGCGTCACCTGATATCCCGTCACACCGGTGTCGTCGGTGGAGGGTTCCCAGGTCAGCACGATCGAGGTGTCGGTCGCCGACGCTTTCACCGATCCCGGGACGGTCGGCGCCTTGGTGTCGGGGACGACGGCCGCGCAGGGGTCGGCGGCGTTGGCGGTGATCTTGGTGTCCTTGACGCTGCTCACGCCGCTGCCGAGGATGTAGTTGTTGCCGTTGTTGTTGTCCCAGGTGCCGTTGCCGTTGTTGAACGTGGCGGCCAGGCCCGAGGCGCCCTGGAGATCGACGGTCTTCTTGACCCAGCCGGTGCAGGCCGGCTCCATTCCGACGCCCGGTACGGTCGTCCACGCCTTGCCGGTCGGCGCGTAGTGCAGATTGACCGTCGTCCAGCCGACCGTGGTGGTCGAGTAGTAGACGGTGGCCGAGCCGGCGCCGGTGTCGGTGGGGGTGGGAGTCGGTCCGCCGGTGCCGCCGCCGTCCGCGCACGGGTCGCTGTGGGCCACCACCCCGTCCTTGACGGTGATCGTGCCGGTGCCCAGCGCGTAGTTCCGGCCGTTGTTGTTGTCCCAGGTGCCCGAGCCGTTGTTGAAGGTCGCGGCCAGACCGGTCGCGCTGCCCAGGTCGACGGTCTTCTTGACCCAGTCCGTGCAGGCCGCCTCCATCGGCACGCCCGGCACATCGGTCCACGATCCGCCGTCGGGGGCGTAATGGAGGTTGTACGCGGCCCAGTCGCGGGTCTTGGTGTAGTAGAAGACCGTGGCCGAGTTCCCGGCCGCGGCGGCCACGGGGGAGGCGGACGCGGAAGGGGCGGCGTGGGGGACCGCCGTGATGAGTGCCAGCAGGCCGGACGCTGCCAGCGCTGTGGCCAGGGGGCGTCTCAGCCGCCTGCGCGTGGGGGGTCTCACGAAAGGGCTCCAGGTGGGGAATGCCGCGGCTGCCGGCCGCGACGACCTACAGGACAGGCGCCCGTGAGGGTGCCTGGGTGCGATCTCCCGCCGGGGAGGCCCTGACGCGCCGCAGGGTCCTGGCGAGCAGCGACTTCTGACGCCGTGTCGGACAGAAAGTTGCTGCAATCTCTTGCGCAGCAGGAAGTTACCCGTTCATGACAGGACCGTAAAGGGTTCCGGCACAACCGGCGCACAGCCTGCGGAGAGTGACGATCCACTGCGGGAGTCCGCGCCGCGGGCCGGATTGCGCCGGGCGGCCCGGAAAACCGGGTCGAAACCCCCGGGTCGGGGTGATGGCCTCGAACTCCCGCTGTTTCGCAAGGTGTTGGCAGATCTTGCACGACTCTTGACGCCCGCGCGCGGCCGGGGGGACAGTCGAGGCGCGCACCTCGGCCGCCGATCGCGGTGCGGGCACCCGGACGCCGGGCGTGGGCGGTACCCGGACGCCGGGCGTGGGCGGTACGGCGGCCGGCGGGTCAGATCAGGTTGAACGAGGAGACCCGCCAGCGCTGGAAGCCGGACTTCACCAGGCCGAGCACCACGTAGTCGCCGCCGTCGGCCGACGTGGGCAGCAGACAGTAGCGCTGGGCGGAGACGAACTCCGGCCCTCCGAGGTCGCCGAGGCCCGCGCTGTTCGGCGGGAAGTCGCTGTTCGGGCCGTAACAGACGGGCGCGGCGGCCAGCGCGTCCGGATAGAAGCGGAACTGATTGGCGGCCTCGGCCGCCACCCCGGAGTCGGCGAACGCGGACGCGGCGGCCGTGTCGTGCTTGCGCAGCGCGGTGAGGAAGGCGTCCACGGTGGGCCGTTCGGTGACGGCGGAGAGCCCGGAGGCGACGACCGCGTGCCCGTTCCAGCGCAGGGTCGCGGTGTAGTCGAGGGTCGCGCTCGCGCCCGGGTCGCCGTCCTGCTGGGTCGACCACTGGGCGACGACACCGCCGTCGGCGTACCGCAGCCGGTGCACGCTCGCGTTCTCACCCGGCTGGTGGCCGGGCAGGTTGATGTCGCTCAGGGAGAGGGACCCGAGCAGCGTGGGGCCGTGGGTGTAGAAGGCGATGATCTCCGGCCAGGACACACCGCCGGCGTTGCAGTAGAGGGTGGCGGCCGCGTCGCCGGTGCCGTCGCCGTCCAGGTCGCCGAGCGCCAGCACATCCGCGCGCGGCCCGCCGGTCTCCACCCAGCCGAGCCCCATCACCCCGCGGATCTCGGGGATGCCCGGCAGCCTGCCGCCGGACAGCCTCCCGGCCTTGTGACCGCAGGCCGCGGGCACCGGGGCCGAGAGCAGGCTCGCCGCCGTCACCGGCTGACGGGAGTCGATGTCGTCGGCCACCGCGCCCAGCGCCTCATTGGTCAGCTCGATGCTCCGCATGAGGTCCGGGTGGAAGCACGCCCCGCTGAACGCCTTCAACGGCATGTCGGCCACATCGGCCTTGCTGACCACCCCGAAGGCGAGCCCCACGGAGTCGGTCAGCCCGCGCACCCCGTTGAGCTGGTAGGAGCAGGAGACCGTCTTCGTCGCGTCGGCCCCTTGGAGCGCGGAGTCGGCGGTGACGATCAGGTCGCCGGTGTCCACGGACTTCGTGCTCCACGGCAGCGCGAACCACCCCATGTCGCGGACCTGGAAGCGGGTCCGGCCGCCCAGCGCGTCCACGAACACGGACTTCGGCCACGGCTTGAGCGCGCGCAGCTGCGCGGAGCCGGCCCGCAGCGCCTGACCGGCCTGCGACTCGAAGGCGGCGACCGGCGCCGGGAGGCGGTCGCAGAGCGTTCCGGTGGTGATGTCGGCGGTGGTCAGTTGTCCGCAGCTCGCCAGGATCAGCCGTACGACGGCCAGCAGATCGTCCGTCGCGGCCCCGGCGTCGAGGCCCGCCTCACCGAGCAGGGCCGCCACCGAGCCGGTCTCCGGGGTGCCGAAGGTCACCACCGTGCTGATCTCGGCCGCCCGGTCCGGGCCGGACACCCCGGGATGGGTCGCCGCGTACCTGGTGACGAGGCCGCCCATCGAGTGCCCGACGACGATCACCTTCTGGCCGCTCGCCCGGTAGAGACAGTCGATGACCTTGCCGAGCGCCGGCCCGAGATGGGCGTCGTCCACCCAGCGCGCGGAGTAGGGGTGGTAGTCGAAGGTGAAGACGGCGGCGCCGGGCAGCGACTGGAACTGCCCGATCAGCGACCGGGTGGTGGTCACCGTGCCCAGCCGGTTGGCGGTGAGGTCGATCCGGTGCGAGAACGCGCCCCGGCCCGCCGCGTCGTGGGTGTCGCTGCCGGTCCAGCCGTGCACCATGACGATCGGGGTGTACATGCCCCGGGCGTCGGGGGAGTACGCGACCGGCGTACCGTTCGGGTTCGTGTCCGTCGGCAGGGTCGGGGCGAGCCGGACGGTGTCCTCGTCCAGTCCCAGCCTGCCGGAGTCACAGGTGGCGGCCCAGGAGGACGGGGTGCCCGCGGCGGGAGCGGCGGACGCCGGTGCCTGGGCGGCGAGTTGGGGCCCGGCGAGGAGTACGAGCGCGGTGGCGGCGACGGCGGCGCGGCGCGGGAGGCGGGGGCGTGCGGCGCGGCGCGGCAGGCGGGGACGTGCGGCGCGGCCGGTGTGCTCGACGCGGTCGGCGGCCGCTGCGGCCTTCGCGGCGCGGTCGGCCCGAGCGGCCCGCGCGGTTCGGAAGAGCCTCATGACGCCACCGCCGTCGGGGTGGCCGCCGCGGCGGGCAGTTGCATCGTGGCCAGCACCTTCCAGGACTCGCCCTCGTTCACCATCACGGCCGCGTAGCCGACCGCGGGCCCGCCCGGGGGCGCCACGGTGACCGTCATGACCCCGCCGCCGACGCCGTCCGGCGCCCAGGACGCGGGCTCCGGCGTGACCTTCGACCCCTTCGGCACGCCCTGCGCGGCCCGCCCCTTGACGCCGTCCCGGGCACCGGCCGCGACCAGCGAGGAGGGGTCCGTGGCGAGCCTGCTCAGCGCGGCGGCGACCTGCCGGGCCTGGTCCGGCGACCCGACGGACGCCGTCGGCCCGCCCTTGCCGGGATCGCCGGCCGCCGCACGGTCCCCGTGCCGGGTCAACAGCACGACCAGCAGCGCGATCACCCCCGCGGCCACGACGACCGCCCCGACCACCAGCCCGCGCGAGCGCACCACGCCAACTCCCCCCAGCAGTACCGAATGAGGGGGAGCGTATTCCCCCGGATCGCCGCGGCACCCGGTGGATACGGTTTCGTGACAGTCCCGTACCATCCGCCCGCCTCCGCCCGTTCCTCCCACCCCCGACCCCCGCGCCACGCTCGCCGTCAGCCGGTTCCGGGCCGGGCGAACCCCCGGAGTGGGCGAGAGGCCGGGGGCGTGCGACGCGATGCCCGACACGGTCCGGAAGACGCCGCACGAGCAGGCGGCCGTACGCGTGTGGGACCTACGGCGGCAGACCTGTGCGCGCTTCCTCGAAGCCGCGATGGCCGCGACCGTCGCCGACAGAACGGGACGTGGCCGGGCGGACGACACCGCCGCGTTCCAACGGGCCCTGGTCGGCGTCACCTTGGAGGGTCCGGCCGAGGTCACCCGGCCGGCCGGTGGTCAGCCCTCCCGGGCCGCCGCCGCGCGATGCGCCGCCGCCCGCGCCACGAAGATCTCGTGCAGATCCCGCACCGCCCTGGGCACCGAACCTGACAGGCTGCGCTGTACGACCATCCGGACGGTGGTGGAGTCGTCCTCCAGCGGCCGGTACGTGATCGCGCCGCTGCGCTCCAGCGGGTCGCCGATGACACTGAAATCCGGCAGCACGGTGGCGCCCAGTCCCTCGGCCACCATCAGCTTGCCCATCTCGGCGCCGTCGGTGGAGTACGAGAAGGACGGGGTACGGCCGTCGAGCAGCCGGTGCAGATAGCGGTGCATCACGTAGCCGGACCGCATGACGATCATCGGCTCGGTGAGCAGGTCCGCCATGCCGATGGTCCGCCGCGCGGCCAGCGGACTGTCCGGGTGGAGGCAGACCACGGGCCGTCCGCACAGCAGTTCGGTGGTCTCGAAGCCGGGCGGCAGGTCGTCGCCCTGGAGATAGTTCACCAGGCCCAGGTCGAAGCGGCCCTCCAGGATCGAGCGGTGGATGTCCGCCTGCTGCGCCGCGATCACCTCGACCTGTGTCACCGGGTGGCTCTCCCGGAACTCCCGGATCGTCGGCACGAGCAGCGGCACGGTGGCGGCGTTGACCGTACCGAGGCGGATCATCCGGCTGGTGCGGTGCTGGTGGTCGGCCGCGCGGCGCAGCCGGTCCACCGCGTCGAGCACGGTGACGATGTGCGGCAGCAGCTCACGGCCCTCGTCGCTGATCTTCGCCCCCGAACGCCTGCGGTCCAGGAGGTCCACGCCGAGTTCGCGTTCGAGGTTGCGCACGGTCTCGCTCAGCGCGGGCTGGGACAGATGCAGTTCCTCCGCCGCCCGGCGCAGCGACCCGAGGCGGGTGACGGCCTCGATGTACTCCAGCTGTTCGATCCGCACGGCAACGGCACCGCCCTGCTCCGGCCCGGCCCGGGGGCGGACCGGGAGGCTCCGAGTGAAAGGGAAACCCTATCAGTCGTTCGCGAACGCCGACTCGACCCCGGGTGTCCCTCCTGGTTAGCCTTGTCGAAGACGGAGACCCGTGTCGTCCCTGACATGCCGGCCCGTCCGTCCCGCGAGAGGGTGATCGATATGCGCCGCCTGACCAAGCGCCGCCACATCGACCTCGCGCGCGTGTCCAGCGCCTTCTGTTGTCGCTGAACCGCCGTACGGACCACCGCTGTCCGGACCACGGCTCGCAGAGCCGTCCGGAACCCCGCCGGGACCTCCGTTCGGCCCCCGCCTCGCCTTCCGCGCCTTCCGCGTCGGACCGCCGACCCGCACGACGTGACCCGCGGGGCCTGAACCGCAGGCCCTGAACCGCGGGGCGTGATCACCACGCCGTGGGCGACCGAGGCGTGATCCTCCGCACGCCGTGCCCGCCTCGGCCCGCACCCCCCGCCGCCGGATCGACGCGTCCCGACCGCCTTCCACCTCGGCCACGCCCGCACGTCCGTACGCGGCGCCGCTTCTCTCGCGGCCGCCGCGCCCCCGGTCCGGCGTGCCCGTATCCCACCCCACCAACGGGAGTCCCGCATGTCATCCGTACCGCCACCGGCAGAACCCGTGCGCTTCGCGTACTGGGTGCCCAATGTCAGCGGTGGCCTGGTCACCAGCACCATCGAGCAGCGCACCGACTGGGGGTACGACTACAACCGCGAACTGGCCGTGCTCGCCGAGAACAGCGGCTTCGAGTACGCGCTCAGCCAGGTCCGCTACATGGCCAGCTACGGCGCCGAGTACCAGCACGAGTCGACCGGCTTCAGCCTCGCCCTGCTGCTCGCCACCCAGCGGCTGAAGGTGATCGCCGCCGTCCACCCCGGTCTGTGGCACCCCGGGGTGCTGGCCAAGTTCGGCGCCACCGCCGACCAGTTGTCCGGCGGGCGGTTCGCCGTCAATGTGGTCAGCGGCTGGTTCAAGGGCGAGTTCACCGCGCTCGGCGAACCCTGGCTGGAGCACGACGAGCGCTACCGCCGCTCGGAGGAGTTCATCCGGGCGCTGCGCGCGATCTGGACCGAGGACCACGCCGAACTGGCCGGTGACTTCTACCGGATCCGCGACTTCTCCCTCAAGCCCAAGCCGCTCAACACCGCCGAGCGCCCGCACCCGGAGATCTTCCAGGGCGGCAACTCCACCGCCGCCCGCGCGATGGCCGGCCGGGTCTCGGACTGGTACTTCTCCAACGGCAAGGACTTCGACGGCGTCACCGAGCAGATCGGCGACATACGGACCTCCGCCGCGGCGGCCGGCCGTACCGCGCCCCGCTTCGGCCTCAACGCCTTCCTGATCGCCCGCGACACCGAGGCCGAGGCCCGCGACACGCTCCGCGAGATCGTCGCCAAGGCCAATCCGGAGGCCGTGGAGGGCTTCGGCGCCGCCGTCCGGCAGGCGGGCCGGTCCACCGCCGACGGCAAGGGCATGTGGCAGGACTCCACCTTCGAGGACCTGGTCCAGTACAACGACGGCTTCCGCACCGGGCTGATCGGCACCCCCGAGCAGATCGCCCGGCGGATCGTCGCCTACAAGCGGCTCGGCGTCGACCTCTTCCTCCTGGGCTTTCTGCACTACCTGGAGGAGGTCGAGTACTTCGGCAAGAAGGTGCTGCCGATCGTCCGCGAGCTGGAGGCGGAAGCCGACCGCTGAGCGCGGGCCGCACCCCGTACGCACCACGAAAGCACCCGCACCACGGAATCACCCGCATCCCGTATCCCTCGCACCCGGAAGAGAGACGCAGTATGAGCACTTCCGCATCCACCGACTGGCAGGCGCTCCCCGCGCCGAAGGACCCGCAGGGCTGGGTCGAGCGTGCCGCCGAGGTCGCCGCCGTACTCGCCACCGACGCCGCCGCCCGCGACCGGGCCGGCGCCACGCCGTACGCCGAGGTACAGCTGCTCAAGGACTCCGGACTGGTCACCCTCCTCGGGCCGGCCGAGCACGGCGGCGGCGGACAGGACTGGCCCACCGCCTACCGCGTGGTCCGCGAGGTCGCCAAGGCCGACGGCTCGATCGGCCAGCTGCTCGGCTACCACTACCTGTGGAACTGGGCCGCCCGCCTGGTCGGCACCCGCGAGCAGTGGGAGCACGTCGAGGCAGAGGCCGCCCGGCAGAAGTGGTTCTTCGGCGGCGCGGTCAACCCGCGCGACGACGACGTCGTCGTCACCGAGGACGGCGACGACCTGGTCTTCACCGGCCGCAAGAGCTTCTCGACCGGCAGCAGGATCTCCGACGTCACCGTGCTCGAAGGCGTGTTCGCGGGCACCGACCGGCATGTCTTCGCCATCGTGCCGTCCGACAGCGCGGGCCTGACCTTCCACGACGACTGGGACAACATCGGCCAGCGGCTCACCGAGAGCGGCGGGGTGACCCTCGACGGCGTCCGCACCCCCTGGGCGTCGGCCGCGGGCTATGTCGACAAGGAGTTCCGGCCGCGCACGTACAACACCCTCAATGTGCCCGTCATCCAGCTGGTCTTCGTCAACTTCTACCTCGGCATCGCCGCCGGCGCGCTGGAGACGGCCGCCGCCTACACCCGGACCACCTCCCGCCCCTGGCTGCACGGCGGGTACGACAGGGCGGTCGACGAGCCGCACGTCATCGACACCTACGGCGACCTGACCGCCAAGCTCTGGGCCGTCGAGGCGCTGGCCGACGCCGTCGCGCGCGAGGGCCAGCCGCTGCACGAGGACCCGGACGCGGTCACCGAGCAGGCCCGCGGCGAGTTCGAGGTACGGGTCGCGGCCGTCAAGGCCAGGGCCACCGAGGTCGCCCTGGAGGTCACCAGCCGGATCTTCGAGGTCACCGGCGCCCGCGCGACCGCCGGCGCCGAAGGGCTCGACCGCTTCTGGCGCAACGTCCGCACCCACACCCTGCACGACCCGGTCGCCTACAAGCGCCGCGAGGTCGGCCGCTACGCGCTGACCGGGGAACTCCCCGAACCCACCTGGTACTCCTGACCCGCGGTACGCGGTCCGGGCTCGCCGCCCGCCGTCGCCACACCGGCCGGCGGGCACGGGTCCGGGCCGCGTACCCCGTCCGGGGCACCCGTACCGCACTATTGTCCGATATACGCACCCGCCCGGCCCGCGGCACCCGTACCGCCCCGCACCGCCCGTACTCAGAAACGAGGGCCCATGGCCACCGTCCTGTCCGTCTCCGGAAGCCCCTCCGCCACCTCCCGCACCGGGCGGCTGCTGCGCCACCTCGACGCCCGGCTCACCGACCGGGGCCACACCGTCCTCCCGCTGGACGTACGGACCCTGCCCCCGGACGCCCTGCTCGGCGCCGACCCCGGGCACCCGGCGATCGCGGCGGCCGCCGAACTGTTCGCGCGGGCCGACGGCGTCGTCATCGGCACCCCCGTCTACAAGGCCGCCTACTCCGGCCTCCTCAAGTCCCTGCTCGACCTGCTGCCGCAGTACGCGCTGGCCGGCAAGACCGTACTGCCGCTGGCCACCGGCGGCTCCACCGCCCATGTGCTCGCCATCGACTACGCGCTGCGCCCGGTGCTGTCCGCGATGGGCGCCGCGCACATCGTCCAGGGCTGGTTCGTCCTGGACCGGTACATCGCCGTCGACGACGCCGGCGCGGTCCGCCTCGACCCCGCCGCGGCCGGGCCGCTCGGCCAGGTCGTCGACCAGTTCTCCGCCGCACTCGACCCCCTGGAGGCCCTTCGTGACCGCGCCGACGCAGTCGCCCTCTGAACCCCGCGCCGCCGCCCATGTCATCCGCGACAGCGCGGAGGCCCTGGCGACGGCCGTCGGGCTGGCCGCCGAATTCCGGCCGGGCGCCTCCCGGCGCGACGCCGAACGCGCCCTGCCCCACGCCGAGCTGGACCGGCTGTCGGCCTCCGGGCTGCTCGCCGTCACCGTCCCGGCCGAGTACGGGGGCGCCGACGTCGACGCCTCGGTCCTCGCCGAGATCTTCCGCGTGCTGGCCGCCGCCGACCCGAGCCTGGCGCAGATCCCGCAGAGCCACTTCGTGTACGTCAACGTGCTGCGCCGGCAGGGCACCCCGCAGCAGCAGGCGTTCTTCTTCGCCGAGGTGCTGGCGGGACGGCGCTTCGGCAACGCGCAGTCCGAGGCCGGCACCAAGCACGTACAGGACATCCGTACCCGGCTCGTCCCCGCCCCGGACGGCTCCTTCGTCCTGACCGGGGTCAAGCACTACTCCACGGGCGCGCTGTTCGCCGACTGGATCCCGGTGCTGGCCCGCGCCGAGGACGACACCCTGCACGTGGCCTACGTCCCCGCGGGCGCGCCCGGTGTCACCGTGGTCGACGACTGGGACGGCATGGGCCAGCGCACCACCGCGAGCGGCACGGTCCGGCTGGAGGGGGTACCGGTCCCGGCGGACCGCGTGGTGCCGCACCACCTCACCTTCACCGGGCCGCAACTGCACGGTGCCGTCGCCCAGTTGTTGCACGCCGCCATCGACGCGGGCATCGCGTCGGGCGCGCTGGCGGAAGCGGTCGGCTTCGTGCGGACCAGCAGCCGCCCCTGGTTCGAGAGCGGCTACGAGACCGCCGCCGAGGAACCGCTGCTCATCCAGCGGTTCGGCGAACTCGCCATCCGGGTACGGGCGTCCGACGCCCTGCTGGCCGCCGCCGCGCGGGCGGTGGACGCCGCCCGCGCCGACCTGACCGACGACAGCGCGGCCGAGGCGTCGATCGCGGTGGCCGCCGCGAAGACCTTCGCCGCGGGCGCCGCCGTGGAGGTCTCCGCCGCCCTGTTCGAGGTGGCGGGCACCCGTTCGGCCCTGGGCAGCCTCAATCTGAACCGCTACTGGCGGGACGCCCGTACCCACACCCTGCACGACCCGCCGCGCTGGAAGGTCCAGCACATCGGCCGCTACGTCCTCAGCGGCACCCGGCCGCCGCGCCACGGCCTGCTGTGACGCCGTGTCCGTCCGCCCGCCCGCGCGCCGCCACGGCGACGCCCGGCCGGGGCGGCGGCCGTCCGCAGGAGCCGTACCCCGGCGCACCCGAGCGCCACCGAGCCGCACCCGATCGGAGATCCCCCGTGAGCCTGACCTTCCACTGGTTCCTTCCCACCTACGGCGACAGCCGCCATGTCGTGGGCGGCGGCCACGGCACGCCCGTCGGCACGGCCGGCGGCGACCGCCCGGCCACCCTGGGCTACCTCACCCAGATCGCCCGCGCCGCCGAACAGCTCGGCTTCACCGGCGCGCTGACCCCGACCGGCGCCTGGTGCGAGGACGCCTGGCTGACCACCGCGATGCTCGCGCAGACCACCGAACGGCTGAAGTTCCTGGTCGCCTTCCGCCCCGGCCTGGTCTCGCCGACGCTCGCCGCGCAGATGGCCGCCACGTTCCAGCGGCACGCCCCCGGCCGGCTGCTGCTGAACGTCGTGACCGGCGGCGAGAGCCACGAGCAGCGCGCGTACGGCGACTTCCTGGACAAGGACAGCCGCTACGCGCGGACCGGCGAGTTCCTGGAGATCGTCCGCGGTCTGTGGGCGGGCCGGACCGTCGACCTCCAGGGCGAGCACCTGGCGGTCGAGGGCGCCAGACTGGCCCGGCTGCCGGACCCCGTGCCCGAGGTGTACTTCGGCGGCTCCTCACCGGCGGCCGGCGAGGTCGCGGCCCGGCACACGGACGTCTATCTGACGTGGGGCGAGCCGCCGGCCGCCGTCGCCGAGAAGATCGCCTGGATACGCGGCCTGGCGGAGAAGGAGGGCAGGACCGTACGGTTCGGGATCCGGCTGCACGTCATCCCGCGCGACACCTCGGAGCAGGCGTGGGCGGAGGCCCGCCGGCTGCTCGACGGCTTCGACCCGGCCGCCGTCGCCGCGATCCAGGCGGGCCTGGCCCGCAGCGAGTCCGAGGGCCAGAAGCGGATGCTCGCGCTGCACGGCGGCAGCACGGACGACCTGGAGATCTCGCCGAATCTGTGGGCGGGCATCGGCCTGGTACGGGGAGGGGCGGGCACCGCGCTGGTCGGCAGCCACACCGAGGTCGCCGACCGGATCGCGGAGTACCACGCCCTCGGCATCGAGGAGTTCGTGCTCTCGGGGCATCCGCACATCGAGGAGGCGTACTGGTTCGGGGAGGGCGTGCTGCCGCTGCTGCGCGACCGCGGCCTGTGGACCCACCCGGCCGGCCCCGCCACGTCCGGACCCACCCAGGTCCCCTTCGCCAACTGAGCCGCCGAGCCGCCCCCTCGGCGGCCGCGGCGGTGGCGCGCCGGGCCACCGACGGCGGTTGTGGCGGGGCGCGGCGGATCGCCGTACGCCTCCCGCGCCGCCCGGCCCCGGGCCGACTCAGGAGCTCAGGGCGTCAGGGCTCGCGGGAACGCCTCGGGAGCGGTCTCCTGGAGCCAGGTCAGATACCACTCGGCGAAGCCGGTCCGGCCACCGCGCTCGCCTCCCAGCGGGACGAGGGGCTGATCCGAGGCCCGGGGGTCGGACCACAGGTTCCCGCGCTCCTCGCCGGTGACCACCAGCCAGGTGTAGTACCCGCACCCCTCGTGGCCCAGCCGGATCGCGCCTGCGGTCATCGCCGGATACAGCTCGTCCTCGGCTGCGCGGAAGGCGGCAGCGGTACGTACCGCCGCGTCGCCGCCGTCCTCGCCGGCCGCCCGCGCGGCGTCCTCCAGGTCGTCCAACTGCCGTGTCCAGCAGGCCCGTTCCTCGTCGGTCGGAAAGGGCCGGGCGAGCAGCGGGCCGACGGGGTCCGGCGCTCCGCTCTCCGACCAGCCCCACACGCTGTCCCGGCGGGCGAGCGAGTCCAGCCCGTAGGTGCCCGGGCCGAATCCTCCCGCGCCGACCTCGCGGAGGAAGTCGCGGTACTCGGTCGGGAAGGACACGCCGAAATGCCATTCGGCCTCGGCCACTTGACGCTCCGTCAGTAGATCGTCCAGCAGCGGTGCGAGGCGTGGCACCGCCTCGCACCGGAGCAGGCGCCGCAGCCGGCTGCCCCGCGGTTCCGGCCGCAGCGCGAGCACCCGCTCGCGTACTCCGTCCCTCTCGCCCACCATGCCCCCGCCCGTGCGAGTCCGCGGGCGCCCCTTCACGGGCCCCGGCCGCCGGTTCATTCTTGCTGAGTCCGGGGGCGGCCGGGCTGTTATTCGGGCCAGGGGGACTCCAGGATGGTGGTGACGAAGTCGCCGCGCTGGAAACCGGGCAGGTAGTGGGCCAGTACATCGGCCTTGACGTTGCCGAAGGAGGTCTCCGGCTTGGGGCCGACGCCGTCGGTGAAGGCGGCCAGGATGCGGCGTTTGAAGTCCGGGCGCGGGTGCAGCGCGGTGATCGCGGCGCGGTCGGCGGGGTCGATGTCGTCGTAGCCGATGCCGAGCACGTCGTACTCGACGCCCGCGGTGACCAGGGCGACCTCGGGTTCCATGAACTCCGGGACGCCGGGCGTGGTGTGCAGGGCGATCGCCGTCCACACCCGGCGGACGCTGTCCTCGGGCACGTCGTGGGCGCGCAGGAAGCGGCGGGCCTCGTCGGCGCTGTCCACCTCGAAGCGGCGGCCGCTGCCGTGGAACCGTTCGCCCAGGCCCAGATCGTGGAACATCGCGCCGATGTAGAGCAGTTCGGGGTCGTGGCTCAGATCGCGGTTGCGGCCCTGGAGGCTGCCGAAGAGGAAGACGCGGCGCGAGTGGTGGTAGATCAGCTCGCTGGTGGTGTCGCGCACCAGGGCGGTGGCCTCGCGGGCCAGCTTGGTGTCGGGTACGTGTACGCCGGCCAGCGCCGGCGGGTCGTCCGTGGTCATGCTCGCGCCTTTCGTGTGATGCGGGCACCGGCTGTCCCGGCGGCACGTTCCATCCTGGCGCGCGGGGGCGATGCCTCACCCTGACCGTGGCGGGCGGGGCAACCCAGGGACACGGACAACCACTCCGGTGGCCTACGGGGTCCGGCGGGGGCGGGCCTCGCGCGGCGAGGGGGCGCGGTGGGCGCGGACCAGCCGTTCGTGTAATTGCGCAAGTCTTCAATTTGTTGGATTCTGTGGGCTGTGTCCGTAGGGGCGCTGCTCGCGCGGCCGGGCCAGGGCGGGCCCGGCCGGGTTCAGGGGGCGATCAGGAGAGCGAGGTTCCGTGCCGGTTCCGCTGTACCAGGCCAAGGCCGACTTCTTCCGGATGCTCGGGCATCCCGTGCGTATTCGTGTGCTGGAACTGCTGCGCGAGGGCCCGATGCCGGTGCGCGAGCTGCTGACGGCCATCGAGGTCGAGCCGTCGAACCTGTCGCAGCAACTCGCGGTGCTGCGGCGCTCGGGCATCGTGACCGCGACCCGGAACGGCTCGACCGTCGTCTACGAGCTGGCCGGTGGTGACGTGACGGAACTGATGCAGGCCGCGCGGCGAATCCTGACCGAGATGCTGGCCGGACGCAATGAGCTGCTGGAGGAGCTGCGGGACGCCGAGCCCGTCGGCGGCGAGTAGGCGCTCGGCGCGGGGCCGGACCTGGTACGTCTCCGCGCGGGCCGCGGTGGTGCCCCGCCCGGATCGTGGTGCCGGCCCGCGGCGGGATGCCGGATGCGTGTGACCGGCGGTGCCGAGCCGACCGGCGAGGTTGTTCGACACCGCCGAACCGTGCCGCGCGGGACTTCCGGCCATCGCGGCGGGAGACAGCCGCTCGGGGCGTCGGCCCCGAATTCCGCCGCCGCGGCGGGTCGCGGAACACACAGTCCGGACGAGGCAGGCTCGTCCCGCGGCGCGACACGGGGAACATCCGTGCCCATTGATAATGTAGGCAATTGATTACTTTGCCTGTGGCGGACAGGAACGCGGCCTGCGCCGCCCCCGACCGTGCGCAGTATCCGCGGTGCGGGCGGCGCCCCGCACCGAGCCACTGGGAGGCGGCCGCTGTGACCACACCCCTGTACCAGCTGAAAGCGGACTTCTTCAAAACGCTCGGGCATCCGGTGCGGATCCGCGTTCTGGAGCTGCTGAGCCAGCGTGAGCACGCGGTGGCGGAGATGCTGCCCGAGGCCGGGGTGGAGGCCGCCCATCTCTCGCAGCAGTTGGCGATCCTGCGTCGCGCGAATCTGGTGGCCACGCGCAAGGAGGGGTCCACGGTGTACTACCGGCTTACCAGCCCGGAGCTGGCCGATCTGCTCGCGGTGGCGCGCAGCATCCTCGGTGGGGTCCTGGCCGGACAGGCCGAACTCCTCGAAGACCTCAGGACCGCGTCGCCGTCCCCGAAGCGAGCCGCGCGCCGCGCCCGCCCCGCGTGAACGGGTCCCCGTGAGCCCGCTCACGGGGGCACCCGGCCGCCCCTGACGCCGGCCGGCCCGGCCGGCCCCGAGGATCGGCTCGTCCTTTGGCTGGGGGTGCGTATCCCCGGGAGAGCAGCCACGATGGCGCTGCGGTGGGCCATGGGGCTTGCCCCGTACGGTCGGTTCTTCGGCCCCTGGTCGGTGGTGGGTTGCTCGCGCAGTTCCCCGCGCCCCTCCGGGGCGTGTCTCCCCGCCACCCCAGCGGGGGCGGACACCTCCGGCACAAGGCCATGGGGCTTGCCCCGTACGGTCGGTTCTTCGGCTCCCGGTCGGTGGTGGGTTGCTCGCGCAGTTCCCCGCGCCCCTCCGGGGCGTGTCTCCTCGGCGCTGAGGCGGGGGTGCGTATCCCCGGGCCAAAGGCCATGACGGCGCCACCGCGGGCACGCGGTCCTGCCCCCGTACGGTCGGTTCGCCGTCCCGCGCGGGCCCGCGCTCGTACGTGCCTGGCCACCCGGAGGGGGGTCGTGTGTTGCGGGTTTTGGTAGTTGCTAATATTGGCAATTGGTGAGTTCCTTGTGCGGCGCCGCGACGGCCGACGCCCGTCGTCCGCGGGCCGGTGGCCGGTGTCCGCCCCGCCGAGGGCGCCGGGAAGTCGCCGCCGAGACCGAAGGGACACGCCAGTGGGCCTGTTGCGCAAGATCCTCGACACCGGACGGGTCGCGGAGCCGGCTCCGCCGCGCCCGGAGCAGGAACCGCCCGCCGCCGCCCGCGAGTTGGGCGGCTCCGCGCAGGTGCGGCACGTGGACGCCGGCTCCTGCAACGGGTGCGAGATCGAGATCGGCGCCGCGTTCGGCCCGGTGTACGACGCCGAACGCTACGGCGCGCGGCTCGTGGCCTCGCCCCGGCACGCGGACGTCGCCCTGGTGACCGGCCCGGTGACGCGGAACATGGCCGAGCCCCTGCGCCGCACGGTCGCGGCCATGTCCCGGCCCCGGCTGGTGCTCGCGGTCGGCGACTGCGCCATGAACTGCGGTGAGTTCGCCGGGGGTTACGGCGTCGAGGGCGCGGTCGCCGACATCGTGCCGGTGGACCTCGCCGTACCCGGCTGCCCTCCCGGGCCGGAGCGGATCGTGGCCGCGCTGCGCACGGTGACCGGCAGGTGAGTGCCGTCGGCGCCGCCCTGACAGCGGCGGCCGTCCTCGCCGCCGTCGCGGCCGCCGCCGGGACCTGGCTGCCGGCCCGGGCCCGGGTCACCTTGGCGGGAGTGTGCACCGCGGGCCTCGGCGCGGCCGGCCTGACCGCGGGCGTCGCGGCGCTCGGCGGGCAGAGCTGGTCCGCCGATCTGCCCGACCTGCTGCCGCTGGCCGGCGCGCACCTGGCGGTGGACGCCCTGTCGGGCCTGTTCATGGCCGTGGCCGGCGCCGTGGTGCTGGCCGTCGGGGTCTACGGCATCGGCTACGCGGGCGGCGGCCACGGCCTGTCCGGGCGGGGTGTGCAGGCCGTTCTGCCGGTCTTCGCCCTGACGCTGATCCTGGTCCCGGCGGCGGCCTCGGTGTCCACCTTCCTCGTGTTGTGGGAGCTGATGGCGCTGACATCGCTGGCGCTGGTGGTGGCCGAGCACCGCGAACGCGGCTCCGTGCGGGAGGCCGGGCTCTGGTACGCGGTCATGACCCATCTGGGCCTGGTGCTGCTGCTGGTGGGCCTCGCGTGGTTCGCCGCGGAAGCCGGCGGCGAGACCTTCACCGCGCTGCGCGCGGGCGCCGCCGGGATGTCACCGGCGGCCCGCGACACCGTGTTCGTGGCGGCGGGGCTCGGCTTCGCCTCCAAGGCCGGGATGGTGCCGCTGCACGCCTGGCTGCCGCGCGCCCACCCGGAGGCGCCCAGCCATGTGTCGGCCCTGATGAGCGCGGCGATGGTCAACCTCGGTGTGTACGGGATCGTCCGGCTGGGACTCGATCTGCTGGGCGGCGGGCCGCGCTGGTGGTGGTGGCTGGTCCTGGGCACGGGTGCGCTCTCGGCGGTCTACGGCATCCTCCAGGCCGCGATGGCCTCGGACCTCAAGCGGCTGCTGGCCTGGTCGACGTCGGAGAACCTGGGCCTGGTACTCGTCGGGGTCGGCGCGGCGGGCATGTTCAACGCCGCCGGGGACCGGCCGCTGGCCGTGCTGGCGCTGGCCGCGGCCCTGCTGCACACCGTCAACCATGCCGCTTTCAAGGCGCTGCTGTTCTGCGCGGCCGGCTCGGTGCTGCACGCCACCGGACTGCGCGACCTGGACCGCCTCGGCGGGCTGCGGGCGCGGATGCCGGTGACCGCCGGGCTGTTCGCGCTCGCGGCGCTCGGCGCGGTGGCGCTGCCACCGGGCAACGGCTTCACCGGCGAGTGGCTGCTGCTCCAGACGCTGATCCACGGCCTGGCCGTCCCCGGGGTGTCCACCGCGATCATGCTGCCGGTGGCGGTCGCCGCGATCGCCCTGTCGGCCGGGCTGGCCGCCGCCGTCTTCGTCAAGGCGCTGGGCGTCGGCTTCTTCGCCCGGCCGCGCAGCCCCCAGGCGGAGCGCGCCCGGGAGAGCCCGCCCACGATGCTCGCCGGGATGGGGCTGCTGGCGCTCGCCTGCGCGGCCCTGGCACTGGCACCGGGGGCGCTGGCCCCCGGCCTGGACCGCGCCGCGGCGGCCGCCGGTCTCTCCGGGGGCCGCCAACTGTCCGGCGGGGGACTGCGACTGAGTCTCCATCAGGTCTCCGCGTCGCTGTGGCCGCTGTGGACCGCGGGCGCGCTCGCCGTGGCACTGGCCGCCGTACTGGCACTGACCCGCGCCGCCGGGCGCCGTGAGCGCCGCGGGCAGGCCAGGCTGTGGGACTGCGGCGGCGGGGCGCCGACACCGCGCATGGCCTACACCGCGACCTCCTTCGCCGAACCCCTCCAGCGCGTCTTCGACGACGTGCTCGCCCCCGAACAGGACGTGGACATCACTCCCGTACGCGAGTCGGCCTACCTGGTGGAGCGGGTCCGCTTCCAGCACCGGGTCCCCGACCGGATCGAGCACCGGCTCTACCGGCCCGTGCTGTCCGCGCTGACCGGCCTGGGCACCGCCGCCCGGCGGCTGGCGGCCGGCAGCGTGCACACGTACCTCGGCTACGGGTTCTGCGCGGTCGTGGTCCTGCTCGTCGTGCTCGCGGTGATCCAGTGAGGGGCGCGGGCGCGGCGGGCGTGGCCGCGCAGGTTGTCGTGGTGGTCGCCGGGGCCCCGCTGCTGGCCGGGCTGATGCGGCAGGTACGGGCCCGGATGGAGGGCCGGGCCGGCGCCGGGGTCCGGCAGCCGTGGCGGGACCTGCGCAAACTCCTGCGCAAGGAGCCGGTCACACCGGTCGGCACCGGACCCGCCTTCCGGGTCGCGCCGCTGCTGCTGGTCGCCACCACCGCCGTGGTGGCCGCGCTGCTGCCGCTGGTCTCGACCGACACCCCGGTCAGCGGCCGCGCCGACCTGATCGTCGTGGTGGCGCTGCTGGCGCTGGGCACGGTCGCGCTCGCGCTGGCCGGCCTGGACACCGGCACCGCCTTCGGCGGCATGGGCGCCTCACGGGAGATGACGGTCGCCGCCCTGGTCGAACCGACGATCCTGCTCGCGGTCTTCGCCCTGTCGATACCGTCCGGGTCCACCAATCTGGCGGCCATCGTCTCCGGCGCCGCCGACGACCCGGCCCGGTCGGCCTCACCGGCCGGCCTGCTGGCGATCGCCGCGCTGGCCGTGGCCGTCCTCGCCGAGACCGGCCGGCTGCCGGTGGACAACCCCTCCACCCACCTCGAACTCACCATGATCCACGAGGCGATGGTCCTGGAGTACGCGGGCCCCGACCTCGCGCTGGTGGAACTGGGCGCGCAGATGCGCCTGGCCGTTCTGCTGGGCCTGCTGACCTCCCTGTTCGCGCCCTGGGGCATCGCCACCACCGCGACCTGGGCGGCGCTGGCCGTGGGCCTGGCGCTGCTGGTCGTGAAGGTGACGCTGCTGGGGGCCGTGCTCGCCGCGGCCGAGGTCTTCTGGGCCAAGGTCCGGCTGTTCCGCGTACCCGAGCTGCTGGCCGGGTCGTTCCTGCTCGCGCTGCTCGCCGTGGCGGCGTCGTTCTTCCTGAACGGGAGGTGAGGGGAGACATGAGCGACAGCGCCTACACGCAGATGCTCGACCTGGCCTGCGGAGCGTTCCTGCTCGCGGCCGTGGTGGTGCTCTGGCGCCGCGATCTCGCCGCCGCCGTACGGGTCTTCGCGCTCCAGGGGCTGGCGCTCGCGGCCGTCGCCGCGTTGCTCGGATGGCACGAGGACCGGTGGGACGTGCTGGCCGTCGCCGCCGGGATCGCTGTGCTGCGCGCCTGGGCGCTGCCGCTGCTGCTGCGCCGCGCGCTGTCCGCCGACGGCGCCGCCCGTGAGACCCAGCCGCTGGTCAACGTGGCGGCGTCGCTGCTGTCCGCCGCCGCCCTGACCCTGCTCGCCTACGCCGTCTCCCGCCCCCTGGTGGCGCTGAACCCCACCCCCGCCACCCGGGCGCTGCCGGTCGGTCTGGCCGTGGTCCTGATCGGCTTCTTCGTCCTGGTCACCCGGCGGCGCGCGCTGTCCCAGGTCGTCGGCTTCCTGCTGCTGGACAACGGCATCACCGCCGTGGCCTTCCTGGCCACCTCGGGAGTGCCGCTCATCGTCGAACTCGGCGTCTCCTTCGACGTCCTGCTCGCCGTCCTGGTCCTGCGACTGCTCACCACCCGGATGCGGGCGGCCTTCGGCCACACCGACCTCGACGACCTGCGGGAGCTGCACGACTGATGAACCCCGCCGCCACCACCGTCGTCCTTTGCGCGCCCGTCGGCGTACCGCTGATCACCGCGGCCGCCTTCGCCGGAGCCCGCCGGCTGACCGCGTGGGCCGCACTCGTCTCCCCGGCCGCCGTCCTGGCCTGCGGGGTGACGCTCGCCGCCACCGTCACCGGCCACGGCCCGGTGGCCACCGGCGACCGCCTGCTGCGCGCCGACGCCCTGACGGCCTGGATGCTGCTGGTCGTCGGCGCGGTCGCCGCGCTGGCCTGCGCCGCGAGCCCGGCCCATCTGGACCGGGAACGCGCCGCCGGACACACCGACGACCGCGGCGCCCGGCAGTACCACATGCTCGTCCACGCCTTCCTGGCCGCCATGTGCGCGGCCGTCCTGGCGGGCAACCTCGGAGTGCTGTGGGTCGCCATCGAGGCCACCACCATCGTGACCGCCTTCCTGGTCGGCCACCGCCGCACCCGCGCCTCGGTCGAGGCGGCCTGGAAGTACGTGGTGATCTGCTCGGCCGGCATCGCGCTGGCCTTCCTGGGCACGGTGCTGATCTACTACGCCGCCCGGCAGGCCGGGATCTCCGAGGGCTCGGCCCTGGACTGGCCGACCCTGGTCGCCCACGCCGACCGGCTCGATCCCGACGTCACCCGCCTGGGTACGGCCCTGATCGTCATCGGCTTCGGCGCCAAGGCCGGGCTCGTACCCCTGCACGCCTGGCTGCCCGACGCCCACAGCCAGGCCCCCGCGCCCGTCTCCGCCCTGATGTCCGGCGTCCTGCTCGCGGTCTCCTTCACCGCCGTCCTGCGCTACAAGGTGATCGCCGACGCGGCCCTGGGCCCGGAATTCACCCGCGTGCTGCTGGCCGCGGCCGCGCTGCTCACCTTGGCGCTGGCCGCCTCCGTGCTGCTCGGCCAGCGCGACTACAAGCGGATGCTGGCCTACTCCAGCATGGAACACATGGCCCTGATCGCGCTGGGCGGTGCCATCGGCAGCCCCCTGGCCATCGCCGCCGTCCTGCTGCACATCGCCGGGCACGGCCTGGCCAAGACCGTGGCCTTCACCTCCTCCGGCCATCTGCTGCACCTGCGGCACACCACCCGCATCGGACGGGTGCGCGGTCTGCTGACCCGCGCCCCGGGCCTCGGCGCCGCCTTCGCCCTGGCGGCGGTGGCACTGCTCGCGCTGCCGCCGTTCAGCCTCTTCGCCTCCGAACTGGGCATCGTGCGGGCCGGGTTCGCCGCCGGGATGGGCTGGCCCACCGCCGTCGCCCTGGTCCTGGTGCTGGTCGCGTTCGCCGCGCTGGCTGCCCGGGTCGGCCATATGCTCCTCGGCCCGCCCGCGACCACCGCCGAGCCCGTACGGCTGGGCGCCGCCGCGGGACTGCCCCTGGCCGCCGGGCTGCTGGTCTGCGCGGCCCTGGGCGTCACGACCTGGCCGCTGACCCACCTCCTCACCGACGCCGCCGCGATCATCGGAGGGCACTGAGCCATGGACCCCCGGCCCCCAGCCCGCACCCGGACGGACGTCCCCGCCCACGAACTGCCCCGCCGGGTCGGGGAACTCCTGGACGGCGGACAGCGCCTGGCCCTGATCGCCGCCCACCACGACGGCCCCGACGCCCCCGGCGGCCGGGCCGTACGCCTGGTCTACCTCTTCGTGTCGGGACCCCCCGACACCCGGGCCGAACTGCATGTCCGGCTCGACCCGGACGCGCCCCGGCTGCCGTCCGTCGCCCATCTGTCCTTCCCCGGGGGCCGGTTCGAGCGGGAGATGGCCGACCTGCACGGCATCACCCTCCTGGACCATCCACGGCCCCGCCGGCTGGTCCGCCACTTCCACTGGCCGCGCGGCTGGTACCCGATGCGCCCCGACGCCGGGCCGCCGCCGCCCTTCGGCGCCCAGGAGGGCCCGTACCCCTTCCTGGAGGTCCAGGGCGACGGCGTCTACGAGATCCCCGTCGGCCCGGTCCACGCCGGTCTGATCGAACCCGGGCACTTCCGGTTCTCCGTCGTCGGCGAGACCATCATCAAGCTCAAGGCCCGGCTGTGGTTCGTACACAAGGGCATCGAGCGGCTCTTCCAGGGCCGTACGGCGCCGGGCGGACTGCCGCTGGCCGAGCGGATCAGCGGCGACACCGCCGTCGGCCACGCGCTGGCCTACTGCCTCGCCGTCGAGGAGGCCGCCGGGATCACCGTCCCCGACCAGGCCCGCCGCGCCCGCGCCCTGCTCCTGGAACTCGAACGCCTCCACAACCACGTCGCCGACATCGGCGCGCTGTGCAACGACGTCGGCCACAGCGTGCTCAACTCCCAGGCGCTGCGCGTCCGTGAGCGGCTGCTGCGGCTCAACCACGACGTCACCGGGCACCGGCTGCTGCGCGGCGGCGTCACGGTCGGCGGCGCCGTGCTGCGGTCCGTCCCCGACCCGGCCCCGATGAGAGCCCTGGGGGAGGACATCCGCGAGATCGTCGCCCTGGCCCTCGGCCACACCACCGTGCGCGACCGCTTCACCGGCACCGCCCGACTCCCCGCGCGGGCCGCCCGGGACCTGGGCTGCCTGGGATACGTCGCCCGCGCCAGCTCGCTGCCCGCCGACGCCCGCTCGGGTCACCCGTTCCTGGCGCCGGGACCGGACTTCACCGTCCCCGTGCACAGCGGCGGGGACGTCCTGGCGCGCTTCCTGGTCAGGGCCGAGGAGATCGACGTGTCCCTCGCCCTGGTCGAGCACTTCGCCGACGGCCTGGCGCCGGCCGCCACGGGGTCGGATTCGCCGCGGACCGGTCCCGGGGACGGGGTCGGCATCGTGGAGGGTTGGCGGGGCACGATCACCACCCGGGTCGAACTCGCCCCCGACGGCACCCTGGCCCGGGTGAAGCCGGTCGACCCGTCGTTCTTCAACTGGCCCGCCCTGCCCGTCGCCCTGGCCGACACGATCGTCCCGGACTTCCCGCTGACCAACAAGAGCTTCAATCTCTCGTACGCCGGGAACGACCTCTGAGCCGCCGTCACGTGCCCGCCGCTCGGGAGGGCCGCGGTCGGGCCCCCAAGTAGGCTTCGAGCCAGCGCAGTTGACGGTCGGTGTGCAGGGCCTCGCCGCCCTCGTGGTGGTTGAAGGGGTAGACATGAACGGTCCGGTCCACCGCCGCGCCGCCGTCGGCGCCGTACTGGTTGTACGCCGCGAAGACGGTGCTGGGCGGGCAGATCGTGTCGCGCAGGCCCAGCCCGAAGTGCGCCGGGGCCGACGCGCGCCGGGCGAAGGCCACACCGTCGACGTAGGACAGCGTCCGGCGCACCCGGGTCTCCGCCTCGCGGTGGACGGCGAGATACGCGACCACCTCGCCGTACGGGCCCGCGTCGGTGATCTCGATCGCGCGCTGGAGGTGGCACAGGAAGGGCGCGGAGGCCATCAGCGCGGCGAGGTCCGGTACGAGCCCCGCGACCGCCAGGGCGACCCCGCCGCCCTGGCTGTTGCCCACCGCCGCCACCCGCGCGGGGTCGACGCCCGGCAGGGCGCGGACCGCGGCGACGGCCCGTACCCCGTCGGTGATCAGCCGCCGGTAGTAGTAGTCCTCGGGGGAGAGGATGCCCCGGGTCACCGGGCCGGGACCGCCGAGGGCGCCGCCGCGCGGGTCGGGGGTGTCGCCGCCGCTGCCGTACTGGTCGGCCTGCCCCCGGTTGTCCATCAGCAGATGCGCGTAGCCGGCCGCCGCCCACGTCAGCCGCTCCTGCGGCAGCCCGCGGCCGCGTCCGTAACCCGGGAACTCGACCACCGCGGGCAGCGCCGCCGCCGCGCCACGGGGCCGGGTGAACCAGGCGCGGACCGGGTCGCCGCCGAAGCCCGCGAAGGTCACGTCCCAGGTGTCGACCAGGGCCAGCGCGGTGTCCACCGGGCGGACGTCGACGATGACCGGCGCGGCGTCGGCCTCCTTCAGCGTCGAGCGCCAGAACACGTCGAAGTCGTCGGGCTCCGGCACCACCGGGGCGTACCTCTCCAGCTCACCGAGCGGAAGGTCGAACAGGGCCATGAGTCCTCCATGCGTGCGGCCGGTGCGCCCGGTTGTCCGTGGACGACCCTCGGACGGCCGTCCACGGACCGCACCGCGGCGACGGCCGGACCGGCCGTCGCCGCGGTGCGCGGCCCGACCGCTGAAACGGAACCCGTCAGGGTGAGTACCGCACGGCCGGGACGTCGAAACTTTCGAAATACACCCAAGTACGCCCCCCGGCCCAAGGGCTGAACCAGCGGCGAATATATGCCACTGAGCCCGCTGTGGCCAGGCCGGAAACCTGAACTCCTGCCTCTTGACACCCCTTCTGTCACGTCCCTAGGCTGCCCGACACATTAGGTAATATCAGCGAAACTTTCGGCTTCGCGCACTCTCCCTGCCGCCTTTCTGGACAGCCCCCCACGGCCGTACCAGCGCGCGCGGCCGGGGGCGTGTGTCCCCCCACCGCACCGGAGGCCGGTTGATGAGCACGACCAGGACGGTGGACCCGCCGTCCGAAGGGCGCGCCCCGGGCCGGGCCAAACCCGTCCCGGTCCGCCGCACTTGGCGGCAGTCGCTGCGCCGGGACTGGCAGCTGTACTCCCTCGCGGTGCTGCCGCTGCTGTTCTTCGCGGTCTTCCGCTATCTGCCGATGATCGGCAATGTGATCGCCTTCCGGCGGTTCCAGCCCGGCGGCAGCATGTTCGGCGAGCACTGGGTCGGTCTGCGGTACGTGAAGATGTTCTGGAGCGACCCCACGTTCTGGGACGTCTTCACCAACACGCTCGTGATGGGCCTGCTGACGCTGGTGTTCTGCTTCCCGATGCCGATCGTGCTGGCACTGCTGCTGAACGAGCTGCGCAGCCGTTCGCTCAAGCGGTTCGTGCAGTCGGTGTCGTATCTGCCGCACTTCCTGTCCACGGTGATCGTGGCCGGCGTCGTGATGCAGTTCCTGGCCGCGGACGGACCGGTCAACCAGGCGCTGCACCACTTCGGGCACTCGCCGATCCTCTTCATCCAGCAGCCCGGATGGTTCCGCTCGATCTACGTCTCCTCCGAGATGTGGCAGACCACGGGCTGGGGAACGATCCTCTATCTCGCCGCGCTGACGTCCATCGACGAGAACCTCTACGAGGCGGCGCGGATCGACGGCGCCAACCGGTGGAAGCAGACCTGGCACGTCACCCTGCCCGGCATCCGGCCGACCATGGTCACGCTGCTGATCCTCAACATCGGCACCTTCATGGCGGTCGGGTTCGAGAAGATCCTGCTGCTCTACAACCCGCTGACCTATCCGACGGCGGACGTGGTCTCCACGTACCTGTACCGCATGGGCGTGCTCTCCAACAACTTCAGCTACGCCGCCGCGATCGGGCTGTTCGAGTCCGTGATCGGGCTGGTGCTGATCGTGTCGGCCAACCGGATATCCCGTCGCACAGTGGGGACCAGCCTGTGGTGATCCCGGACAGAACCCGTGCCGTACGGCGCTCCGCGCGCACGTCGGTACGGACCCCCACCCGCGGCTACCGGGTCTTCCAGGCGGTCAACGCGCTCGTGCTGACCGGCGTCGTCGTGGTGACGCTGTACCCGATCGTCAACATCCTCGCCCGCTCCTTCAGCAGCGAGGGCTACATCCGCGCCGGCCGGGTGAACCTGGTCCCGCGCGGCTTCAACGTGACGACCTACAAGGCCGTGCTGACCAACCCGATGTTCTGGACGGACTACCGCAACACGGTGGTCTACACGGTGGTCGCCACCGTCGTCTCGATGGTGCTGACGACCTGTTACGCGTATGTGCTGTCCAAGAAGGATCTGCGCGGGCGCAATTTCCTGGTGGGGATCGCGGTCTTCACCATGTTCTTCACCGGCGGCCTGATCCCGAACTACATCCTGGTCACCACCCTGGGCCTGAAGAACAGCGTGTGGGCGATCGCGCTGCCCAACGCCATCAGCGTCTTCAACCTGCTGGTGATGAAGGCGTTCTTCGAGGGCCTGCCGGTCGAACTGGAGGAAGCCGCCGCCATCGACGGCCTGAACACCTACCGCATCCTGCTGCGCGTGGTGCTGCCGCTGTCCAAGGCCGTGGTCGCCACGATGGTGCTCTTCTACGCCGTCTCCTTCTGGAACTCGTGGTTCGCCGCCTTCCTCTACATGGACCGCTCGGACCTCTTCCCCGTGACGGTCTATCTGCGCAATCTGATCGCCGGCGCGACCTCCTCGACGTCCGTCGGCTTCACCGGCACCGACGCGGTGGCGGCGGCCGCCAACATCCAGTCGGTGACCATCGTCCTCACCACGCTCCCGATCCTGGCCGTGTACCCCTTCGTCCAGAGGTACTTCGTCTCAGGGGTCACGCTCGGCGCGGTCAAGGGCTGACGCCGCCAGAGGTACCCACACTCCCCCCACACGGCCGCGGCAACCGCCCGCGGCAGTTCGTCCCCCAACCCCGACCCCGTGTCGGCGGGAATGGAGTCCCCCCATGAACAACATCTCCCGGCGTTCGATGCTCTTCACACTCGGCGCGGCCGCCCTCGGCGTGGCCGGCTGCAGCAGCGGGGGCGGCAAATCGGACAAGGGAACGGACCTGTCGAAGAACAGAGTCGCCGCCATGGACAAGTTCGGCGTCGGCGAGCAGTTCAAGGCGACGGCACCGATCACCTTCACCACGCTGCTCAACGACAACCCGGGCTACCCGGAGAAGAAGAACTGGCTGTTCTGGTCCGAGCTGACCAAGCGCACCGGAGTGACGCTCCAGCCGACCGTGGTGCCGCTCAGCGACTACGAGAACAAGCGCAGCGTCATCATCGGCGCCGGCAACGCCCCGCTGCTGATCCCCAAGACCTACCCCGGCCAGGAGGCCCCCTTCGTCGCATCCGGCGCGATCCTGCCGGTCAGCGAGTACGTCGACCTGATGCCCAACTTCAAGGACAAGGTCGCCAAGTGGAACCTCCAGGGTGACGTGGACACCCTGCGGCAGGACGACGGCAAGTACTACGTGCTCCCCGGGCTGCACGAGGACGTCTGGATCGACTACTCGCTGGCGATCCGCACCGACATCCTCGACGAACTCGGCCTGGACATCCCCAAGACCTGGGACGACCTGCACGCCGTGCTCAAGGCGATGAAGGCCGCGCACCCCGGCTCGTACCCGATGTCCGACCGGTGGAGCGTGCCGACCCCCGGCGGCCCCTTCCTGCAGACCCTCGGCCAGGCGTACGGCGCCGGCAACGGCGGCGGCTGGGGCTACGCGAACGCCACCTTCGACCCCGGTACCGGCAAGTTCGTCGTGACCGGCGCCATGGACCAGTACAAGCAGATGCTGGAGTTCGCGCACACCCTGGTGAAGGAGGGACTGCTCGACCCGGAGAGCTTCACCCAGAGCGACGACCAGGCGAGCGCCAAGTTCACCTCCGGCAAGTCCTTCGTGATCAGCACCAACGCGCAGGAACTGGTCAACACCTACCGCCCGGGCCTGGCCAAGAACGTCCCCAACGGCAAGGTCGTCAAGATCCCCGTGCTGGTCGGACCGGCCGGCGAGGTCAAGGTGGGCTCGCGGCTGGAGAACGGCCTCATGATCTCGAAGAAGGCGCGCGAGGGCGGGGACTTCGTCGCCCTGATGCAGTTCGTCGACTGGCTGTTCTACTCCGACGAGGGCCAGATCTTCGCCAAGTGGGGTGTCGAGGGCGTCACCTACACCCGTGACTCGGCCGGCGACTTCCACCTCACCAAGGACGTCGACTACGTCGGGCTCAACCCGACGGCCACCAAGAAGCTGAACGCCGACTTCGGCTTCAGCAACGGCAACTTCGCCTACGGCGGCAGCACCCACCTGCTGGAGTCGACCTTCTCCGCCGAGGAGAAGGAGTTCCAGAAGGTGATGACCGCCAGGAAGACCCTCGCGGTGCCGCCGCCGCACCCGTTCAACGCCGACGAGCAGGAGCAGTCGGCCCTGTGGGACGCCCCGCTGAAGGACTACGTCATGCAGCAGACGCTCAAGTTCATCCTCGGCGACCGCGACCTGGGCGAGTGGGACTCCTACGTGGGCGAGCTGAAGGGCAAGAACGGCGACCGCTACATCGACCTCGTCAACACCTCCTACCAGCGCTTCAAGAAGCGTCAGCAGGGCTGATCCCCCCGTGGATCAAGACCGGCCGGCACCAGACGTGAGGACCACCACCATGCGCGTATCCGTTCCCGAGAGCCCTTCAGGACGGCTGTCCGACGCGTGGCGCCACTGCGTCGGGACCGGCCGGTTCGATCTCGCGCTGCGCCGCGACTACCAGGACTCGCTGGCCCTGCTCCAGCGGGAGATCGGCTTCCGGCACATCCGCGGCCACGGGCTGCTGAGCGACAACGTCGGTGTCCACCGGCCGTACACCCATCAGGGCGTACGGCGGGTGCGGCACTCCTTCACCTATGTCGACCAGGTGGTCGACGCCTACCTCGAACTCGGCATCCGGCCCTTCGTGGAGCTGGGCTTCATGCCCTCCGGGCTGGCCTCCGGCGACCAGACGGTGTTCTGGTGGCAGGGCAATGTCACCCCGCCCGCCGACTGGCGGGAATGGGCGGACCTGGTCCGCGGCACCCTACGCCACCTCGTCGACCGCTACGGGCTCGACGAGGTGCGCGGCTGGCCCGTCGAGGTGTGGAACGAGCCGAACCTCAAGGAGTTCTGGGCCGGAGCCGACCAGGACGCCTACCACCGCCTGTACGAGGTGACCGCCGCGGCCGTCAAGGACGTGGACGCCTCAATCCAGGTGGGCGGACCGGCGCTGGCCCCGGGCGCCGACGAGGAGTGGCTGGTCCGTTTCGCCGACTTCGTCGCCGACCGCGCCGTGCCCGTCGACTTCGTCAGCCGGCACGCGTACACCACCGGCCAGGCCCAGCACGTGCCCTTCGGGGTCCACCAGACCCTGGCCCCCGCCTCCGTGCTGCTGAAGCAGTTCGCCGCGCCGCGGCGGCAGTTGCGCGGGACCGCGCTCGCGGACCTGCCCGTGCACATCACCGAGTTCAACTCCTCCTACCGGCCCGACAACCCGCTCCACGACACGGCCCTGCACGCCGCCTATCTGGCACCGGTCGTGGCGGGCGGCGGCCAGCTGGTCGACTCCTTCTCCTACTGGACGTTCAGCGACATGTTCGAGGAGACCGGCATACCGACCGCCCTGTTCCACGGCGGATTCGGCCTGCTGACCCACCGTCAGATCAAGAAGCCCACCTACCACCTGTACGCGTTCATGGCCCGGATGGGCGAACTGCTGCTGTCCCGCGGCCCCGACCATCTCGTGACGCGGCACCCGGACGGCCGGGTCACCGTGCTCGCCTGGGCCCCGGTGGACGTCACCGGGCGGGACCCGGTCGACGCGCACACCGTCCGGCTGTCGGTCCCGGTGACGGCGCCGGGGACCTCCTCGGTCTACGCGCAGCGCTCCTCGGTCGGGGAGGAGGCCGGCAACGCCTGGGCCGCCTGGTGCGAGATGGGCCGGCCCCGATCGCCCGGCGCGCGGCAACTCGACGCGCTGCGGGAGGCCGCGGAGCCCGCCCGCACCCACCGCGCCCTGCCGGTCGACGCGGGCCGCGTCGACTGCGATCTGACCCTCGGCCGCCACGAGGTGACGCTGCTGGAGCTGACCCCCGTCACCGACGAGACACCCCCGTGGTGGGACGACCGCCGGCTGCTCGGCCTGAACCCCGCCGAGGGCAACGGGCAGGGAGGCGCGGCATGAGCGGTACGTCCGCGGCCCGCAGGGAGTTCGGCGAAGGGCCGCTGTCCCGGGCCGCGGCCCTGGTCTACAGCCTGCTGGCCCTCGAAGTCCTGCTGCTGGTCTCCAACGCGCCCGGCCTTGTCCTGCTCGGGCTGCTGGACCGGGACGCCGGCAACCTCCCGCTGGCCGCGGCCTGCGCGCTGCCGGCCGGCCCGGCGTGGTCGGCGGCCCTCTACGCGTGGCACCACCGGGGCCGCGACCTCGCGGATCTCCACCCCGCGCGGGCGTACTGGCGCGGCTACCGGATCAACTGGCGGGAAGTCCTGAAGGTCTGGGCCCCGTGGCTGGCCGCCATGGCACTGATCGGGACCGTCCTCACCCACCCGGACGAGGCCGGCGTCCCCGGCTGGTGGACCGGACTGCTCGCGGTCGTCGCGGCGGTGTCGGCGCTGTGGGTGACCAACGCCGTGGTGATCACCTCGCTGTTCACCTTCAAGGCCGTCGACACCGCGCGCCTGGCCGGGTACTTCCTGGTGCGCTCGGTCCGCGGCACGGCCGGCCATCTGTGCGTCCTGGCCGCCGCCGTCGCCGTCACGGCGGCCGGCGCCCAGACCGTACCGCTCCTGCTCGCGTCGGTGCTCACCGCCGCGACCCTGCTCAACTGCCGGCCGATGACCGCCGAGATCCGGGAGGAGTTCACCGTATGAGCGCGCCCGTCACCCCCGGCACACCCTTCGGCGGCGACTACAACCCCGAGCAGTGGCCACCGGACGTGTGGAAGGAGGACTACCGGCTCTTCGACGCCGCGCACATCGACACCGTCACCCTCGGCGTCTTCACCTGGGCCACGACCCAGCCCGCCGAGGACGTCCTCGACTTCTCCGTCCTGGACCGGATCGTCGCCGAGGCCGCCGCGCACGGCCGCCGGATCTGCCTGGCCACCGGCACCGCGGCGCACCCGGCGTGGCTGGCCCGCGCGTACCCCGAGGTGACCCGGACCGACTTCGAGGGCCGCCGGCACCGCTACGGGCAGCGGCACAACTCCTGCCCCAGCTCACCGGTCTTCCGCCGGCTGTCCGCGAGGATCGCGGGCCGCATCGCCGAGCGGTACGCGGACCACCCCTCGCTGATCGCCTGGCACATCGGCAACGAGTACGGCGGCGCGTGCTACTGCGAGCTGTGCGGCGCGGCGTTCCGCCGCTGGCTGCGCGAGAGGTACCCGACCCTGGACGCGCTCAACACCGCCTGGTGCACCGCCTTCTGGTCGCACACCTTCCACGACTGGGACGAGATCGAGCCGCCGTCCGCGCTGACCGAGCACTGGCGCGGCCCGGACCACACCGCGTTCCAGGGCATCACCCTGGACTATCTGCGGTTCATGTCCGACGCGATGCTCACCAACTTCCGTGACGAGAAGGCGGCCGTCCGCAGGCACAGCGCCGTACCCGTCACCACGAACTTCATGGGCATGTACCGGCCGATCGACTACCACCGCTGGGCACCCCACCTCGACTTCGCCTCCTGGGACAACTACCCGCCGCAGGACGCGCCCCCGGCCTGGGCGGCGCTGAGCCACGACCTGATGCGCGGGCTCAAGGACGGCGGGCCGTTCTGGCTGATGGAGCAGACCCCCGGCACGACCGCGTGCCGCGACGTCAATCCGCTCAAGCGGCCCGGCGTGATGCGGCTGTGGAGCTGGCAGGCCGTCGCGCACGGCGCCGACGCCGTCCTCTTCTTCCAGATGCGCGCCTCCCGGGGAGCCAGCGAGAAGTACCACGGCGCCGTCATCGGTCACGCCGGCCGGGACGACACCCGGGTCTTCCGCGAAGTGGCCGCGCTCGGCGCGGAGTTGAAACGCCTCGGCACGGTGGCGCTGGGCGCCCGCACCCCGGCCGAGGTCGCCCTGCTCTTCGACTGGGACAGCTGGTGGGCGCTGGAGATCTCCGACGGCCCCTCCCGGCTGGTCCGCTACCAGCAGGTCGTCCTCGCCTACTACCGCGCGCTGTGGGAGGCGGGCGTGGACGTCGACGTCGTCCCGGTGACCGCGGACCTGTCCCGCTACGCTGTGGTCGTCGCGCCCGCGCTGCACATGGTCAAGGGCGATCTGGCCGCACGTCTCGAGGACATGGCGCGGCGCGGCGGATCGGTACTGACCACCTTCCTCTCCGGGCGGGTGGACGAGAACGACAACGCCTTCCTGACGGACGTACCGGGACCGCTCGGCCCGCTGATGGGCGTCCGCGTCGACGAATGGGACGCCCGCGGGCCGGAGTTCGTCAACCCGGTGCGGCTGGCCGCGGGCGCCGGCGGCGTACTGGAGGCGGAGGCGCGGCTGGTGTTCGAGCTGGTCCTCCCGCAGGGCGCCGAGGTGATCGGCACCTATCAGGAGGACTTCTACGCGGGCTCGCCCGCCGTCGCCAGGAACAGCTTCGGCGCGGGCCACGGCTGGTACGTCGCCGCCGGGCTCGACCAGGCGGGCGTCGGCTGGGTCGTCCGCCAGGTGCTCGACACCCACGGCATCGCTGGGCGCCACCCCGGTCTGCCCGAACTGGAGTCCGCCGCGCGGGTCGCCCCGGACGGCACGCGGCTGCTGTTCCTGCTCAACCACGCCGCCGAGTCCGTCGAGGCGCCGGCCGGGGCGGACGGCGTCGACCTGCTCACCGGCGAGCGGGTGACGGCGGGACGGCCGGTCCGGCTGGAGGCGTACGGGGTGCGGGTGCTGCGCGAGGACGGCTGACTGGCCGGCGGAGCGCCGGGCCGGCCGTGTGCCCCGCCGGAACGCCGACCGGACGGCCGTGTGCCGCGCCGTTACGGGATCAGGCGCCCATGGGCGTCCGGCACCCCCGACTTGCGCAGGAAGTACGCGTTGACCTGGTCGCGCCACTCCCGCGCGCACCGCAGCTGCTCGTCGAGCCGCTCCCGCACCCGGGTGTGCAGCCCGGCGTCGACCAGCCCGGTCCCCGCCAGCTCCGCCCACGTCGACCGTGCCCGCTCGACCTCCGCGACGCCCGCGAAGTGCGTGTCGTAGATGTGCTGGACGACCGTGGCCCCGGAGGCCAGCACATGCCCGTACGGGACGTGGTGGAAGAACAGCAGCAGCTCGTCCGGGCACTCCCGCACCGACTCGTAGACCTCCGACCACGGCGCCGGGTACTGCCCGCTGAACCCCGTGCCCGTCGCCCGGGTCCGGTCCACGCCCACGCCGTCCCGGTCGGCGCGGTGGTACGTGCCCCACGGCGTGTACTCGTATCCGTCCACGTCGGGGCCGTAGTGGTGGCCCGGGCGGACCATGAAGCCGACGCCGAGCGGCGCGGTGTAGCGCTCGTACGTGCGCCACGAGTCGTCCATCACGGCGTGCAGGGCGCGACGCAGCGGCCCGGGGTCGCCGGACACCAGCGGCACGAAGGTCAGATCGATCCACTCGTCCAGGACGGCGAGCGGATCGGCCCGCGGCGCCCACGCGAGCCGGCCGAAGGCGTAGAGATTGGCCTGCGCGAGCGGATGGCCGGTCCAGTACGGGTCGTCGCCGACATTGGAGACCGCGACCATGCCGCCGCCGGACGCGGGGTCTGCGGCCAGCGACGCCACCGTCCGCCCCCGGGGCCCCCACGGCCGGAACCCCAGCACCTCGCTCCACATCGGGCCCAGGTAACACACGTGCTGCTGCTGGCCGGTGTACTCCTGCGTCACCTGGAGCTCCACCGCCAGCCGGGTGTTCGGCATCGCGGCGATCACCGGGGACACGGGCTCGCGCGTCTGGAAGTCCATCGGACCGTGCTTGACCTGGAGCACGACATTCGGGTCGAACTCCCCGTCCAGCGGCGCGAAGTGGTCGTGGGCGGCGCGGGCCCGGTCGGTGGACCGGTCCTGCCAGTCCTGCCGGTGGTTGTAGACGAAGGCGCGCCAGTGGACTTCGCCGCCGAAGGGCGCGAGTGCCCGCGCGAGCATGTTGGCGCCGTCGGCGTGGCTGCGCCCGTAGGTGAACGGGCCCGGTTGGCCCTCCGAGTCGGCCTTGACCACATAGCCGCCGAAGTCCGGGATCGTCCGGTAGACCTCGGCGGTGGTCCGCGCCCACCAGGCCCGTACGTCCGCGTCCAGCGGATCGGCGGTCGGCAGCCCGTCGAGGACGACCGGCGAGGCGAAGCCGACGGACAGGTGCAGCCGTATCCCGTAGGGGCGGAAGACGTCCGCGAGGGCGGCGACGTCCGGGAGCCGGTCGGTCAGCAGGTGGGACTCGGCGGCGTGCACATTGACGTTGTTGACCGCGACCGCGTTGATCCCGCTCGCCGCGAGGAGCCGTGCGTACGCCCGGACCCGGGGCAGATCGCCGCGCGGGCCGCCGTCCCGCCAGAAGATCGACCCGCCGGAGTAGCCGCGTTCGACGGCGCCCATCACCGGGTGGACGTCGAGGTTGTCCCAGTGGTCCAGCATCCGGGTGCGCAGGGCCGGGCGGTGCGCCTCGGCGGGTCGGTCGCCGCCGAACGCCGCCTCGCCGAGCCGGATCACGTGGAAGAGGCCGTGGAGCAGCCCGGCCGGCCGGTCCGCGAGCACCACGGTGACGGCGGAGCGGCGGGCGAGCAGAAAGCCCTCGTCGCCGATCGGCTCGGCGTCCTGGGCCGCGCGGTGGTCGGCCAGGACGGCTGAGGCCTCGGGGGAGGCGGGCTGGGCCGAGGAGAGGGCGAAGACCAGGTCGTACGGTTCCGCGGCCTCGGGGAAGGGTGCCGGTCCGGTCGTGGGGCCCGCTGCGGGGACGCGGTCCGCTCGGCCGCCGTACGCGGCGCAGGCCTGTGCCGCCTCCTCGTACACCGTGTCGGCGAGCGGTCCGGCGCCGTGCACCAGCACCCGGCGGGAGCCGAGCGCCCGGAAAGCCTCCGGTGGCAGCCAGGCCGCGTGTATTCCGGTTTGTGCGTCCATAGTCAGGCAATTCCCGTCTCGCTCGCACTCCGGCCGTCGGCGCGTCGGCCCGGCAGGGAATCTACAGAATGCGCGGAGAAAAGGAAACGCCGAGGTCGCCCCTGGTGCAAGGCCGTTGGCCTTCGAAAAGTTTCGACCGCGGGGTGGTGGCGGGGAGAAAAGGGAATTCACGCCGGGCGGTATTCCGTGAAGGCCCGGGCGCCGGGATCAGTGCGAGTGGCTGCCGATGTAGAACAGGAGCCACAGGAAACCGGCCAGCAGGTGGCCCACGACGACGTAGACGAACACCCGCAGCGCGACCCCGCGGCCCTTCCAGCGCTCGGTGCCGCCTCCGATGTATGTCTCCGCCGGTGCGGGCGTCTCGACGGGTTCGTCCTCGGCGGCCCTGGTCACTTGCGCTCCCCTCGTCTGTCCCGCACGGCGCCGCGCCGCCGGTCGGGCGGCCGCGACCACTGCATCATACGGCAATTAAGGAATTGCGAACTTCTTCAATTGCCTCGGGGTGCGGCCGTGCGGACGCCGTACACGTTCGAGCGGCCGGCGAGGCGGGGACGTGTCACGTCACGTCGGGTCCGCGTCGAGGGGGCGGGTGGGGGAGCCGGGCGGCTGGTCCTCCCGCAGCTTCTCGTCCTCCCACACCTTGCGCAGCACCAGCGGATCGGCGCCGCACGCCTTGGCCAGCTCCTCGGTGAGCCACCAGTTGGGGAAGCGCTCGCCGGACAGGATCTGCGAGGCGTACGAAGGGGAGATGCCCAGGCGCGCCGCCAGCGCCCGCAGCGGCATCTGGGACGCGCGGTGGAGGCGGGCGAGGACCGGGGCCAGACGCGAACGGTGCCGGCCGGCCGGGCAGGACGTGGCCGGCACCGCCGGCTGCTGCTGCCGGTGGAGCGTGTGACGCGAGGCGTGGTGGATGCGCCGGCTGACGGTCTCGGCGCGGTAGGAGCGCCGCGCGGTGTCGGGCTGCATGGCGAGGGCGGGCCCCAGGGCCGCCCAGGGCACACGTCCCAGCCGGGCCCGGCCGACCAGACCCGCCGTCAGGGCCTCTATCGATCGGCTGAGGTTGACCGCCTGCTCGACCGGGTCGAGCAGAGGGGCGTCGGGCCGGTTGAGCAGGCGCAGTAAGTGCCGTGCCTCTTCGACGACGTCCTCGGCCATGTCCCGTACGGCGGCCGCCATGGCGGCCCCGTTGTCGGCGCTCACGGGTTCCGCCCTGCGCCGTTTGCGGTAGGCCGTCTGACGGCACGACGTGCTGCAGTAGTCCGGCGGGCGGCCGGACGTGCTCGTTCGCGGCGGGAGGGAGATGCCGCAGTTCTGACAGGCGAGGGTCACTGACAAGGGTTCGTACCTTCTCGAAGTGCGGGCGGCCGGTGCGGTGACACGGGGATGCGGAGACGTGGGGATGCGGGGACACGGGGACAGAGGTTTCGTCACCCGCGGCGGATGCTTCCTGCCGTTGCGTCGCCGCGTCCGCCGGACGGTGGCGGAGGACGGGGCGGCCGCGGATCGGCGATCCGCGGCCGCGACGGTTCAGCTGCGGTCCGCGCCGCCGTGGACGTTCATCCAGGTGGCGACGGCGGAGCCCGCCAGCGCCATCAGCAGCGCCACCGGGCCGGGCGGCAGTTGCGGCACATGGAGGGTCACCGAGCCGTACACCGGGACCGTCACACAGGCGTTGACGCCCCAGGCCCTCCACACCCGCATTTGCGTGTGCCTGTTAATCTCGGACGCACGGCGGCGCCTTTTACGTTTGCCGTTGCTGCGGCTGGGGGAAGTCGTCACAGGGGTTCCCTTCACGTCGTGGAGATACGCAGGGCCCTGGCACCGTGGCGCCAACCTTGGGGGCCAGGGTCTTGCGATTGAGTCGAACACACGGGTGCAGCGGGCATCGGGTCTGTGGCTCGGTCCCTTGCCGCCCCATCTGTTTCAGACCCTAGCCTGCCTCACACCACCCCTTGTTTCGCCCGTTCGGGCATAGCGTCGCTGACGCTCGGCATAACTCTGCCGATACCTTTTCCGAGCGTCGCGCGCTCAAAGGTTCCTGTAGTAGGGGCCCTTGTCCCGCCGCGTCATGGAATCGCCGCTGGTGACCGACCCGGTGTCACATACCGTGCGTTCCTGTGCGCCCGGCGCGCCGCACTCCGGCCCGTGCGCCCCCGCGCACCCGACCGCGCCGGCGCTTGGACAAGACAAAAGGTTGCCCCAGGGCGTGCATTTGCAGACGTCCGGTGCTTCGACCCGTGGCGGCCGGACATCCGCTGTCACGCATGAAGTCGTGGGCGGGGGGTCATCATCCAAGGGGGAAGCCGCGTCTGCATTTGCAGATGGCGGGCTTGATCATCCGTCTGTTGGCAAGGGAGAGCCCTCATGACCGGTCAGAGGCACAGTGAGGACCAGGAGGAACGTGGGATGCGAGCACCGGAACCTGTCAAAGCGATCAAGGCAGGTAGATCGTTCTAACGCTGTGCCGGGATCAGTGGGCCGTCTTGTGCCGGCTTGTTGATCCAGGCTGCTGCGGGGAGTTTCGGCGGCTCCGGCGGCTTGCGGACGAAGCGCTCGGGGTGCTTCGCGTAGACCGCCTGGAGGACGTCGGCACGCATCTCGCGGAGCTGCTCGGCGAGGCCGAAGTGCATGTCGTAGGGGGTGTGCAGGCCGATCCCGGAGTGCCGGTGCTCCTCGTTGTACCAGGTGAAGAAATGGGTGCACCATGCCCGGGCGTCCTCGAGGGAGCCGAAACGGTCCGGGAAGTCGTGCCGGTATTTCAGGGTCTTGTACTGGCTCTCGCTGTACGGGTTGTCGTTCGACGTCTTCGGCCGCGAATGCGACTTGGTGACGCCGAGAGCGGCCATCATCTGGGCGACGTTCTGCGCGACCATCGGGGACCCGCGGTCCGAGTGGATCGTCAACCGGCCTGGCCCGATGCCGTACTTGGCGATCGTCTCGGACAGGAACCGCCCGGCGAGGTCCTTGTTCTCCCGGTCGGCGATCATCCAGCCGACCGTGTAGCGGCTGAAGATGTCGATGATCGTGTAGAGGCAGTAGTAGACGCCCTTGACCGGCCCCTTCAGCTTCGTGATGTCCCAGCTCCAGACCCGGTTCGGGCCCTCGGCGATCAGCTCGGGCACCGCCCGGGGCGGGTGGACGGCCTGGCGGCGGCGTTCACGGACCTCGCCACGGCGTCGCAGGAGCCGATACATCGTCGACTCCGAGCACAGGTAGACACCCCGGTCCAGAAGGATGGCGTAGATCTCGGCGGGCGCCATGTCGGCGAACTCCGGGCAGTGGAGCACGTCGAGGACCCGTATCTCCTCCTCCGGGGTGAGCGCGCGGGGGTGCCGGCGTCGTTTTTGCCGCGGCCTGGCCGGGGCGGGGCTCTGGCGGTGGTGGCGGTAGTAGGTGGCCCGGCTCACGCCGAGCGCGGCGCATGCCTGGACGCGTCCGACCAGCCCGGTGAGCTCTTCGAGGGCCTGGTAGCGGGCAGCGTCGAACCCGGCCGCGGGGTCGGCCCCGGTCACTGGTCCTTCTCGCCGTTCTGGTTCGGGGCGCTGTCCGTGGCGAACTGGTCGAGCAGCGCGGAGAGTTTTCCCTGAACCTCGATCACGGTGCGGGCCTTGGCGAGATCGGCCTCCAGCCGGTCCCTCTCCGCCTTCAGCTTCGCGATCTCCCTGTCCCGCGGGTCCGCCTTCGGCCGTCCGGCCGGCGCGGCGAGCGCGTCCAGGGCGCCCTTGTCCCGCTGCTGCCGCCACGTTGTGATCAACGACGAGTACAGGCCCTCCCGCCGCAGCAGGGCACCTTTGCCCTTCTTGTCCAACGTCTCGTACAAGGCGAGGATCCTCGCCTTGTACTCCGCGGTATACCGGCGCGGGCCGGTCGAGCGGGCTTCCACCTGCGGATCAGGGGTCCCGTGGTCATTCGTGCTGGCCACCCGGGCACTACTCCTTCTCCGCCCTCGACTCAATGAATCATCCAGTATGCCCGACTCGATCTACTTTGACAGAGAGGGCACCCGGCAACAGCGGCTTAACCGTCGTCTGGCGGAAAAGCAGCTACAGCAACCACCAGAGTGCCTGCGTGGAAGTGGGCAATTTCGGTCAGGAAGTGATCGGTTTCCGCGACTCGAAGGACCCGGAGGGGGCGGTTCTGACCTTCAACCGTAACGAGGTCCGGGCTTTCGTTGCGGCCGTGGCCGACGGGCGGTTGACTGGCCGTCCCTAACCGGCCAGGCGCGTAGGCAACTTCCACTTTCATATGACTGGGGCAGGATGTGCGGAGGACTCAACAACGAGTCCGCCAGGAGCGAAGGAGCATCCCGCCCATGCCCGCACAGCCCGTTCGTGTCCCGCGTGGAGCCCGCAACGTCCACTCCCTGTCCGGCCGGGCGCCGACCGCTCAGCGGATGATGTTCGGTGCCACCCTGCGAAAACATCGCGAGGCGCTCGGCCTGACGGAAAGAGAGGTGGCGCAGCAGATCGGCGGCTGCTCGGCGTCCAAGATCAGCCGACTCGAAAGCGGGGAGCACGACTTCAAGGAGCGCGACGTCCTGAGCCTGCTCGACGTCTACAAGGTCGTGGTTCCCGCCGAGCGCGAGCGGCTGCTGCTCCTGTCCCGCCAGGCCAATGAGAAGGGCTGGTGGGAGGCATGGCGGGATGTCACCCCCAAGGAACTCCAGACGTATGTGAGCCTGGAGGACGTGGCCCAGCGGATCAGGTCCTATGAGAGCGCCCAGTTGCTCGGCCTGTTGCAGACCACCGACTACACCCGGGCCCTGGTCCGGGCGAACTCGTCGCAGACGGACAACGGCCGGCAGATCGACCGCATCACCGAACTGCGGGCCGAGCGGGCGCGGCGCTTCATGGAGGAGTCCGACACGGAGCTGATGTGCGTGCTGGACGAGGTCACCCTGTCGCGCGGCTACGGCACCCGGCAGGTGATGCGCGATCAGATCCAGCACCTGATAGACCTCGCCGAACACGAGCGGATCACCTTCCGGCTGGCCCCCTACAGCGGGATGAACATCCCCGTGCAGATCGGGACCACGACCATCTTCGACTTCGAGGCGGACCAGCTTCCCGCGATCGTCTACGTCGAACACCGCAGCGGCGGGATGTACCAGCACGACCGCGACGAGGTCGACGGCTACGCCATGGGCTTCGACCGCCTGCTGGTGGCCTCCATGAAGCCCTCGGCATGCCTGACGAGGCTCAAGGACTACGCCATGAAGTACAGCGGCTGAGCGTTGTTCTGTCGGCGGCGCCACCGGCGCCGCCGACAGAACGGTCAGGCGTCGGCGGTCAGATCTTGCGCGCCACCCCTGCGTACAGCGAGGCCTCGGCGTCCGAGATCAGGCTCGGTCCGCCGGCGGGCTCCGGATGCCACTGGTGGGCGACCACCACACCGGGTTCCAGCAGTTCCAGACCCACGAAGAAGTCCCGCACCTCGTCCCGGCTGCGCACCTGGACCGGTGTGCCGCCCTTGGCGTAGATGTCGACGATCCCCGCCCAGGCGCCCGGGTCGAAGTCCGGGGTGCAGTGCGAGATCGTCAGATACGACCCCGGAGCGAGCTCCTCGACGAGTGTGCGGACCGTGTCGTAGGGGTGCCGGTCGTCCGGTACGAAGTGCAGGACCGCGTTCAGGCTCAGCCCGACCGGTTGTGTCAGGTCCAGGCAGCCCTCCCGCCGTACCGCCTCCATCAGGCGCGCGGGGTCCCGTACATCGGCCTCGACATAGCCGGTGGCTCCCTCGGGGGAACCGCGCAGCAGACTGTCGGCGTAGACCAGCACGATGGGATCGTTGTCCACGTAGGTGATCCGGGCGTCCGGTATCTCTGCCTGGACCACCTCGTGCAGATTGGGCGCGGTGGGAATGCCGGTCCCGATGTCGAGGAACTGGCGGACGCCCTTGTGCCGTGCCAGGTGACGCGCCGACCGGTGCACAAAGGCGCGGTTGACGCGGGCGACCGTCCGGATGGCCGGGAAACGGCGGATGACCGCTTCGGCCGCCTCGCGGTCGACTTCGTAGTTGGTGTTCCCGCCGAGGTAGTAGTCGTACATTCGCGCGCTGTGCGGCAGATCCTGTCGCAGGCGCTCGGCGGCCTTGGAGCCGTTTTCAGCTTGTGGTAAGTCCTCGCTCACGCATTGCCCCCATCGATCGTGCGTCCGGCCTCCTGGGGGGAGACCGGAGCTGAGCCTGTAGCGGTGCATCTCGCTCACAGCACCTTATGCACTTGCAGGCGGCATACTGCCTGCCCGACGGAACTTGTCCTGTCCGCAGGTACTCGGCCAGGCGCCACCCGCCGCCGCGTGGCCGCGGCCGGCGTCCCCGCGGGGACGGTCCCGGCGCGGCCACGCGGCGGCGCGGCAGGCTCAGACCAGCACGCCGTCCTCGGCGACGACCCTGCCCCGGTGGACGACGACGCGGTCCCGCGGCCGGTCCATCACGGCGCTGGTCACGGTCTCCCCGGAGAGCAGGACGAGGTCGGCGGGGTCACCCGGTGCCAGGCCGCGCGGCCCGTGGGACGCGGCCGTCCAGTCGGCGCCGGCCCCGGCGCCCGCCATGACGCCACGGCCGCCCACGGTGGCCAGCGCGACACAGCGCTCGATGAGGTCGTCGCGCCGCAGCTGGTTGGTGAACGCGAGCTGCCAGGTGCGGCCGAGCATGTCACCGTCGCCGAACGGGGACCAGTAGTCCCGCATGCCGTCCTGGCCCAGACCGACCCGTACCTGGTGGCGGGCCAGCAGGTCGAGCGGCAGGGTGCGCTGGCCGCTCGGGGCGATCGTGGTGAGGGCGATGTCGAGCTCCGCCAGTTCGGCGACCAGTTCCTCGACGCGGGCGGGCGCCGACGTGGCGAGCGCGAAGGCGTGCGAGATCGTCACCCGGCCGCTCATGGCCAGGGCGCGCACCCGCTCGAAGATGAGGCCGAGCGTGAAGGCCCCGAGCTCGCCCGGCTCGTGGAGGTGGAGGTCGAGGCCGACCTGGTGGCGTTCGGCCAGCCCGAAGATGATGTCCAGGTGCTCGACGGGGTCGCGTTCGAGGCCGCAGGGGTCGATGCCGCCCACCAGGTCCGCGCCGCTGGAGAGCGCGGCCGCCAGCAGATCGGCGGTGCCCCGGTCGCGGATGATGCCGGCCTGCGGGAAGGCGACGACCTGGACCGTCGCCCGCTCCCGGTGCGCTTCGCGCGCGGCGAGCACGCCGTTGAGGCGGTCGAGGCCGGCCAGGGTGTCCACCTGGGCGTGGCTGCGGACCGCCGTGGCGCCCGAGGCGATGGTCAGGCCGAGGGTGTGGGTGGCCCGCTCGCTGACGCTCGCCTCGGCGGAGCGCCAGCTGGACCGGTCGTTCTCGATCAGGCCCTCGATGCCGGGGCCGGCGGAGTGCGGGCGGAACGGCAGGCCGAGCCGGGTGGAGTCGAGGTGGGCGTGCGCGTCGGTGAAGGAGGGCAGGGCGATACGTCCGCGGCCGTCGACGACGTCCGTCCCGGCCTCCGGCGGAGTGCCGCCGGCCGGCAGGACCTTCGCGATGAGGCCGTCCTCGACGAGGATGTCGACCGGTTCACCCGCCCAGGGACGTACGGCGGTGATCAATATCGGGCTGTTCATGATTCTCCCGGGATGCGGCGGTAACGGGGCCGGACTGTCGTGCGGTCCGGCGGGCCGGGTCATTTGAGCGCGCACTGCTGCTCCTGCCCGGCGATGATCGACAGGGCGATCTCGGTGGCGTGCGCCTGGTCCCCCGACCTGATCGCGTCGAAGAGGGCTTCGTGGTCGTCGCCCCCCTCGCCGACGGCGTGTTCGAGGGACTGGATCGTGTTCAGGGACTCCCGGATGGCCAGCGAGAGCCCTTCGTAGAGGTCGAGCAGCAGCGCGTTGCGAGCGGCCTTGGCCACGGCCAGATGGAAGGAGACGTCCGCGTCGACGAACGTCACCTGGTCGCCCTTGGAGGCGGCGTCGCGCCGCCGCCGCAGTATGTCCTCCATCTCCGCGAGGTCGTCGTTGGTGCGCCGTACGGCGGCGAGTTGGACCGCGGCCGTGTCCAGGCCCCGCCGCACTTCGAGTACGTCACGTGTCTTGCTGTCCATGAGCTTGCGGTTGAGCGCCACGGCCGACTCGTCGACCGCGACCACGTAGGTGCCGTCCCCCTGCCGTACCGAGAGCAGACCGGCGTAGACGAGCGCGCGGGTGGCCTCGCGCAGAGGGGCGCGGCTGATCCCCATGCTCTGCGTGAGTTCCGCCTCGGACGGCAGCCGGTCACCCGGCACCCAGTGCCCTTCGCGGATCTGGGTGCGGATCTCCTCGATGGCCACCTGCACTGCGGAGACGCGGTTGACTCGGGGCACGTGATTACCCACCTTCCTGGTGGTCAGCAGCGTCTTCGCCGGTCCGGCGACGACGGTGGCGCCATGGTGCTCGGTTCGTAAGGCGTGTGGAAAGTCCACCAAGACCCCTATCCAGAAACATCAGACGTCTGATAATCAGATTACATGACGACGACGTCCTCGCGTATCACCTCTGCTCGAACCGATCCGATCGCAACTTCTGACCGCACCTCACGCCCCAGTCGCACCACGCGTCTCGGGGCCATGTGCGGCCCGGCGCAGGGGATCGACGAGGGCGACTGGCCCGCTGCTTTCGACCTGGCCGGCGAACTGGGCCTGAGCGGTGTGCTCTTCACGACCGCGCGCTCGGTCAGCCCGTCGCTCGACCGGGCCGAACTGGGCGCGGCCCGGCGGGCCGCGGAAGAACGCGGCCTGTTCATCGAGATCGGAGTGGGCTGCCTGGGCCCGGACGGTGACACCGCCGAGCGCGTCGCCGAACTCACCGCGCAGATCGACGCCGCCGTCGCCCTGGGCTGCGACCGGTTCTTCGGCTACACCCGGACGCGGCGGCAGGGCGCGTCACCTTCGCACGGCGAGCAACTGCGGGAGATCCAGCGGACGCTGGCCGCGCTGCGCCCGGTGCTGCTGGAGCGCGGATGCCGGCTCAATGTGAAGACGCACGAGGACCTTTCCTCGGCCGAGGTGGTCCGGCTGGTCGAGACCGCCGGTACCGATGTCTTCGGGATCGGCCTCGACGTGGCGAACCTCGTCGTACGCGCCGAGGACCCGGTCGAGGTGACCCGGCGGCTGGCGCCGTATGTCCACCAGACCCATCTGGAGGACGTCGCCCTGTACTTCGCCGCCGCGGGTCTGCGCCGCGAGCTGCGGGCCTGCGGCGACGGAGTGCTCGACTGGACCGCGATCCTGCGCACCCTCGTCCACGACGCGCCCGCCCGGCACCTCGTCTTCGAGCAGCACCGCGGCCAGTTCGACGCCGGGATCTTCCAGGACGGCTGGTTCGACGCGGAGCCCCAGGTGCGCCCGCGGGAGCTGGCCGACCTGGTCCGGTCCGCCGTGCGGTGCGAACAGGCGGCGGCCGAGGCGCGGGACGCCGGGCCCGCCGACTCCCCGTCCGAGGAAGGCTCCACCCCCCGCGCCGCCCCCTTCTCCCGCACCGATGCCGCCGGACGCCGCGCCGAACTGCGGCGCAGCATCGCCCATGTGCGTTCCGTACTGGCCACGATTTCTGGAGAGCAGCCGTGACAAGCATCGCCTCAGCCAGACCGCGCGCACTGCGCCGCAGGGTCTCGGGAAACGACAAGGTCCTGGTGTTCGCCCTCAGCGGGCTCGGACTCCTCGCCCTGGTCGTGATCTTCGGCCCGTTCCTCTGGCCGCACAACTCCAACGCGGTCGACCTGGCCCAGCAGCTCTCGCCGCCGTCCGCCCACCACCCGCTCGGGACCGACAACCTGGGCCGGGACATGCTCGCCCGGGTCATGGTCGGAGCGCGGGCCTCGCTCGGCGCCGGCCTCGTGGTGGCCGTGGCCGGAGCGGTCCTCGGCTGCGTCACGGGTCTGCTCGCCGGAGCACTGGGCGGCTATGTCGACACGGTCCTGACCTGGCTCACCAACTCGATCCTCTGCTTTCCCTCGATCATGCTCGCGATGGCGGTCGTGATGGCCCTCAAGCCCGGCATACCCGCGGTCGTGATCGGTCTGTCGATCCACTCGTTCCCCTGGTACATGCGCACCCTGCGCAGCGAGGTCATGCGGATCTCCGCCATGGACTTCGTCAAGTCGACCAGGGCGATCGGCGCCACCCAGCGCCGGACGCTGTTCGTGCACATCTTCCCGCACCTGGTCTCCACCATCGTGCTCCAGATGGCGGCCGTCTTCGGCGCCTCGGTCCTCGCGCTCGCGGCGCTGGGCTTCCTGGGCATGGGCGCCCAGCCGCCGACCGCCGAACTGGGCTCGATGATCACCGACGGCCAGCAGTTCTTCCTGACCGGCCAGTGGTGGGTCGCCGCATGTCCCGGCCTCGTCCTGCTGATCGCCGTAACCCTGACCACCGTCGTCGCGGACCGGACTCGCGAGATTCTCGACCCCCGCGGCGAGTACATCGTGGCCGACTGACGAGAGGGACCCTGATGCTCGCCATAATCTCCAAGCGCCTCGCCGTCGGGATGGCAACGATCCTGGGCGCGCTGGTGTTCTCCTTCCTCCTGCTGCGCAAGCTGCCCGGTGACCCGGCCAGGCTGGTCGGAGGTGACCTCGCCGACGCCACGACGATCGCCAACATCCGCGCCGGCATGGGGCTCAACAAGTCGCTGCCGCTGCAGTTCTGGGACTATCTGACCTCGCTCGCGCACGGAAACCTCGGGTTCTCCTTCAGCGCCGGTCAGCCCGTCACCGACCTGCTCAAGACCCGGCTGCCCGCCACGATCGAACTCGGTCTCACCGGGGTGTGCATCGCCGTGGTGTCGGCGATCGTCTTCGGCGCCGTCGCGGTCTTCCGCCGCAAGCGCGGCGCGGACATCTCGCTGCGGACCACCTCGTCCCTGGCCATGGGCTCCCCGCCCTTCTGGCTCGCGCTCGTGGCCATCCTGCTGCTGTCGGTCAAGCTCGGCATCTTCCCCGGACCGGAGGGACGGCTGTCGCCGGGCACGGCGGCTCCCCCTTCCTTCACCGGCCTCTACACCCTCGACGCCCTGTGGGCGGGTGAGTTCGGGACGTTCTTCAACGCCGTCTGGCACCTGATCCTGCCCGGCTTCACGATCGCGGTCGGACCCTTTGCCTTCCTCAGCCGGCTGTTCAGGTCGCAGCTGCGCAACACCGTCCGCGAGCCGTTCGTCCTGGTCGCCCGGAGCCGGGGCATCACCCGGCGGGCCGCGTTCATCCGCCATGTCGTGCCCAACTCGCTGCTTCCGCTGGTGGCCGCGACCGCGATGCTCCTCGCGGAGCTGATGACGGGCAGCGTCCTGGTCGAGAAGGTGTTCGGCTGGCCCGGCGTCGGATCGCTCACCGTCGACGCGATCCTCCAGAAGGACTTCTCGGTCGTCCAGGGAGTCATCGTCCTGAGCGCGTTCCTCTATGTGGCGGTCAGCGTCCTCGCCGACGTCACCTACTCAACCATTGATCCCCGTATCCGAGTTGGCGCCAGGTGAGATGAGAAACCGGACAGGAGCCGAGCTGATGGCTCAGAAACCAGCAACCGCCACCACGCCCCCCACCGACGCGCTGCTCCAGGTCAAGGGCCTGCGCACGCAGTTCGCCACACCCCGGGGGACCGTGGCCGCCGTACGGGATGTCAGCTTCACCGTCCACCGCCGTGAACGCATGGCGATCGTGGGAGAGTCCGGGTCGGGCAAGTCGGCCATGGCCATGTCCATCGTCGGCCTCCTCCAGCCGCCCGGCCGGGTGATCGACGGGGAAGTGCTGCTGGACGGGAAGGATCTGCGCGGACTGTCGGACACCGAGATGTCCCGCATCCGCGGCCGCCGGATCTCCCTGGTCTTCCAGGACCCGATGAGCGCGCTCGACCCGATCCGCAGCATCGGCTCCCAGATGGTGGAGGGCATCCGCGCCCACCAGGACGTGAGCCGCAAGGCCGCCCGGAAGATGGCGGCGGACCTGCTCGGCGAGGTCGGCGTCGTCAACGCCGCCAGCCGGATGTCGGACTACCCCCACCAGTACTCGGGCGGTATGCGGCAGCGGGTGCTGATCGCCATGGCGCTCGCCAACTCGCCCGAGCTGGTGATCGCCGACGAGCCGACGACCGCGCTCGACGTGACCACCCAGGCCCAGGTGCTCGACCTGCTCGACCGCCTGGTGACCGACCGCGGCGCCGCCCTGATGCTGATCACGCACAACCTCGGCATCGTCGCCGGCTACTGCGACTCGGTGAAGGTCATGTACGCCGGCCAGCTCGTCGAGGAGAGCGGCAGCCGGGAGCTGTTCTCCGGGGCCGCCCACCCGTACTCGCGCGAGCTGATCAAGTGCGTGCTGCGGACCGACCAGCCGCAGGAAGGGCGGCTCTCCACGATCCCCGGGGCGCTGCCCGACCCCGTGAAACCCATCACGGGCTGCTCCTTCGAGCCGCGTTGCCCGACCGGCCGGGACAACCCCGTCTGCCGGACCCGGGAACCGGTACTCGTCCGCCTCGGCGCCCCGGGCGCCGAGCACGCCACCAAGTGCCACTTTCCGGGCACCGCAGAGCCGGAGGACACCAAATGACCACCACCGAGCCCCGACCGGAGGCCGACCCCGATGTGCTGCTGCGCGTCACGGACCTGACCAAGTCGTACGGCGGCCGGCGGGTCGGAGTGCGCACCCGCAGGACCGGGCAGGTGCACGCCCTGCGGCAGGTCTCCTTCGAGGTCCGCCGGGGCGAGACCCTCGGACTCGTCGGCGAGTCCGGCTCCGGCAAGTCCACCGCCGCCTCGTGCGCGCTGCGGATGACCGACGCCGACTCCGGCTCCGTCGTCTTCGACGGGACCGACGTCGGGAAGATGTCGCGCTCGGAACTGCGGCGGATGCGCGCGCGGGTCCAGATGGTCTTCCAGGACCCCTACGGCTCGCTCGACCCCCGCTTCTCGGTACGCAGGCTCGTCGAGGAACCGCTGCTCGTGCACGGCGAGCACGACCCCGAGGTCCGGCGCGAGCGGGCCCTGGAAATGCTCGAACGCGTGGGCCTGTCGGCGGAACTGGCCGAACGCAACGCCCACGCCTTCTCCGGCGGACAGCGCCAGCGCATCGCCATCGCCCGCGCGCTCGTCCTCAACCCCGAACTCCTCATCCTCGACGAGCCGGTGACGGCCCTCGACGTGTCGGTGCAGGCCCAGGTGCTCAACCTGCTGGCGGACCTCCAGACCGGCCTGGGCCTGACCTACCTGTTCATCGTCCACGACCTCGCCGTGGCCCGGTACGTCTGCCACCGCATCGCGGTGATGTACCTCGGCGAGATCGTGGAGATCGCCGACTCGGACGAACTGTTCTCCAACCCGCTGCACCCCTACACGGTGACGCTGCTGCTCGCCGCCCCCGTCCCCGACCCGGACGTCATGCGGCGCAGCCGGAGCGTCCTGCACACGGCGAAGCCGGCCGCCGGCGCGGCGCCGACCGGGGGGTGCCCCCTGCGGCCCCGCTGCCCGGTCGGCGCGGACCGGCCCGAATGCGCGGAACTGCGACCCGTACTGCGCGAGGTCGCCCCTGGCCATCAGGCCGCCTGCCACTTCCCCGGCGAGATGCAGAAGCACCTCGCCGCGCGAGCCGGCGCCCAGAGCCTCGACACTCAAGCTCCCTGAGAGGAAGACCAGTGACAAGAACCGATCGGGTGTCATCCCGTCCCTACCGCCGTGCCCTCGTCGCGGCCGGACTCGCCGGCGCCGTGGCCATGACCGCGGCCTGCGGCGGGTCGACGGGCACGAACGGCTCGAAGACCGACTCCCACCGGCCGTTCACGGTGAACTGGGCGGCGAGCATCTCCAGCCTCGACCCGGCCTTCGTCTGCCCCGGCGACGACAACTCCTTCGCCAGCAACTTCTACGGCCGGCTCGTCCAGCTGTCGGCCACCCCCGACAAGGACGGGTTCACCACGGTGGACCCCGACCCGGCCAAGGTGAAGCCGGACCTCGCCACGAGCTGGAAGGTCTCGGACGACGGCAAGACCTACACCTTCACCCTGCCGGCGGGCAAGAAGTTCGCCAACGGCGACCCGCTCGACGCCGCCGCGGTGAAGTACTCCCTGGAACGCACCGTGAAGATGGGCGCCTGCGGCGCGCTCTCGCTCCAGCTCGGAATCACCGACCCGCCGCTGATCACCGGCGTGGACGCGCCCGACGCCACCACCGTGGTCCTGCACATGCGGCGCGCGTACCCCGAGATCCTCTACAGCCTGGCCCAGAGCCGCGGTTCGATCTACGACCCCAAGCTCATCGAGGCCAACGGCGGCGTCAAGGCGGGCAGCCCGAACGAGTGGTTGCAGAGCCACACCGCGAGCAGCAGCGGACCGTACGTCCTCAAGACCTACGTCCCCAACAGCCGCGCCGTCCTCGAACGCAACCCCAACTACTACGGCACCCCCGCCATCGAGCCGGTCGTCCAGGTCAACTTCATCACCTCGGTCCCGACACTGCTCCTCCAGGCCCAGAACAGCCAGGCCGACGTGACCCTCGGACTGCCCCCGCAGAGCGTGAGCAACGTTCAGGGCAAGGCCTGCTGCACGGTCTTCTCCGCGGGCAGCGCCACCCCGGTCACCGTCTCGCTCAACCACAAGGGCCCCGTCACGGACAATGTGAAGTTCCGCGAGGCGCTGACCTACGCCGTGCCCTACAAGGACATCATCTCCAAGATCGCCTACGGCTACGGTGACTCCTACTACGGACCCGTGGTGCCGGGCATGGCCGGCTACAACGCCTCCCTCGAACCCGCGCGGGCCTACGACCCCGACAAGGCCAGGCAGCTGCTCGCCGCCTCGGGCCTGAAGTCGCCCAGCATCGACCTGATGATCAACCCGCAGTCGCCCGGCGTGTCCGACATCGCGACGCTGCTCCAGTCCTCCTGGCAGGCCGTCGGCGTCAAGGTGAACATCGTCGCCAAGCCGCCCACGGACTTCAGCACCCTGTTCAACGACGGCACCTACCAGTCGGCGCTGCTCTTCGAGAACAGCACCCCGCTCGGCAGCTACGAGCTGCGCAAGAAGATGACCTGCGGCAGCAGCTTCAACAACCAGCACATCTGCCTGCCCGGCAGCACACCGCTGCTCGAAAAGCTCAACGACACCACCGACCCGGCACAGCAGCAGCAGGTCATCGACCAGCTCACCCAGCTCTGGGTCGACAACTCGCCGACGATCATCCTCTACCGCGCCCGGTTCACCGCCGTGCTCGCCAAGGACGTCAAGCACTTCGCGTACGCCGGCAACCTGCGCATCGCGGACTGGGGCAGATAACCGCCCGGTGCCACCGCCGTCGGCCGGCCCACCCCCGGCCGGCCGACGGCCCGCACCCCCCCGCGTCCCGCGCCCGCACGCGACTCGGCACAGCGGCCGAGCCAGAAGTCACAAGGAGAACCGAACCATGAAGATCGGTGTCGACGGCCGGAAGATCCCCGGCGCTGCGGACCGTACCCCGGTGGAGATCCTCGGATACGCCCACGACCTGGGCATGGAGGGCGTGTACTTCCGCACCGTGCTCGACATCTCGCCCACCCTCGACCGGGGACTGCTCCGGGAGGTCCGGCAGGAGGCCGACCGGCTGGGCCTCTACCTCCAGATGGGGCTCGGCAAGGTCAACCCCTACGCCGCGGCCGAGGCCCCCGAGATCCGCAGGCTGGGCGACGGCGACTACACCCGCGGCATGCTGCGCATGCTGGAGGCGTGCCGCGAGGGCGCCGACTGCGGTGAACTCTGGGTCGCCTGCTGCAACTACCAGCCCGACCTGCCCGGCTACTACGCCATCGACCGGTTCCGCACCGACGCGCCCTGGGCCGACCAGCTCGTCGCGATCGAGAAGTTCCTGCGGCTGCTCGCGCCGGCCGCGCGCGACCTGGGCTGTCACCTCAACATGGAGACCCACGAGGAGATCACCAGTACCGAGGTGGTCCGGCTGGTCGAGTCCGTCGGGCCGGACGTCATGGGCATCACCTTCGACACCGCGAACGTCCTGGTCCGCGGCGAGGACCCGGTGGCCGCCGCCCGCCGGGTCGCCCCGTACGTGCGGGCGACACATCTGCGCGACTCGATCCTGCGGCGCACCGACACCGGGCTCACCCGGACCTTCTCGCCCTGCGGCCTGGGAGTCATCGACTGGGCGGGCCTGCTCGGCGCGCTGCTGGAGCAGGTGCCCGACCTCGACGCCTCCATCGAGCCCGCGGGACCGACGCTGGCCATCCCGATCGGGACGCGCGACGAGTCCTGGCGCGCGCTGCACCCCGACCTCGTCGAGGCCGAGGTCGTCGAACTGGAACGCCTCGCCGACGACTACGACCGCCGGGCGGCCGCGGGAGAGGTACCCACGCTGGAGGACTTCCGCGCGACACCGTTCGACGGCGAGAACTTCGTCCTGCGCAGCGCCGAGCACCTGCGCACGACCCTCGCGGCCCTGCGGGAGCCGAGCGCCCCGGCCGAAGAGAGCAACTGACGTGATCCTGACCCCCAGTGAGAAACGACGACGCCCCCGGCGAGGTGCCGCGTGATCGGGCAGCACGCCCTGGCCGGCGTCGAAGCGGTACCGGACCCGATCCGGGTCCTGGTCCTCAACTGCAATGTGACCGAGTCGATGACCGATGTCATCGGGGAGTCGGCCCGGGCCGCCGCGGCCCCGGGGACGATCGTCACCGCCGTCTCGCCCGAGTGGGGGGTGGCCTCCGCCGAGGGCTATCTCGACAGCTTCATCGCCGCGACGGCCATGCTCGACCGGCTCGCCACCTGGGGCGAGGGCATGGACGCCGTCGTCCTGGCCGGCTTCGGCGAGCACGGACGGGAGGCCGCCCGCGAACTGCTGGACATACCGGTGGTGGACATCACCGACGCGGCCGCCCATGTGGCGCTGATGCTGGCGCCGCGCTACGGGGTGGTGACCACCCTGGCCCGCTCCATCGTGCAGATCCAGGACAGCCTGCGGACGGCCGGCGTGGCCGAGCACTGCGTGGGCGTGGTCGCCGCCGGGGTCCCGGTCCTGGCCGCGCACACCGATGTCGCCCGGACCCACGACGCGATCCTGGAGCGCGGCCGGCAGCTGATCGACGCGGGCGCCGAGGCGCTGGTGCTCGGCTGCGCGGGCTTCGCCGGCCGCGCCTCCTCCTTCGAGGAGGAGTTGGGGATCCCGGTGATCGACCCGGTCGCGGCGGGGCTGCTCTTCGCCGAGGGCCTGGTCCGGCTCGGACTGCGGACGAGCAAGGTGTCGACCTTCGCCCGGCCGCTCCCCAAGGCCCGCCCGGGCTGGGACCACGGCCTGCGACTCGCGGCCGGGGCCCGGGACGCGCACCTCGCCTGACGGACCGCCGGCCTCCGCCTGCCGTACGGCGCGCGACGACCCGTACGGCGGGCGACGACCGGCGGACCCGTGAGGGCAAACGACTGACGGACCCGCGAGGGTCCGGGAAGGAGAGAGATGACCACCGCGGTGCACGCGCGCTACGTGCTCGGTTACCACGAGGGCGACCATGTGCTGATCGAGAACGCCTCCGTCGTCTACGACGGCGCGCACATCGTGTACGTCGGTCCGCGCCGGGAGGGCGCCGCCGACCACACGATCGACCTGGGGGAGGCCCTGGTGACCCCGGGCCTGATCGACCTCGACGCGGTGTCGGACATCGACCACGCGCTGCTCGACTCCTGGGCGGGGCCGCGGAACGCCACGGGACTCCAGTGGTCGGCGGACTACTTCGCCCACCGCCGGCGCGATGTCTTCGACCAGGAGGAGCGGGACTTCATCCGGCGCTACGGCCTGGCCCAGCTCCTGCTGCACGGCGTCACGACCTGCATGCCGATCGCCTCGGAGGTCCACAGCTCCTGGGCGGAGACCTACCAGGACGCGGTCGGCATCGCCGAGGCGGCCAGGACCCTGGGCATCCGCGCCTATGTGGGCCCCAGTTACCGGTCGGGCGTCAACGCCGTACGCGACGACGGCGAGCGCGACGTGCTGTGGGAGGAGCAGCGGGGGCTCGACGGACTGCGGGACGCCGAACGCTTCCTGGAGTACGCCAGGTCGGCCGGCGACGGCCTGGTCAGCGGGGCCCTGCTGCCGTGCCGGGTCGAGACCATGACCCCGGAACTGCTCGCCGCCACCGCCGAACTCGCCCGCCGCCACGACGTACCCGTACGGCTGCACTGCATGCAGGGCGCCGTCGAGCTGGACCTGCTCCGCCGCGGGTACGACGCGACACCGCTGGAAGTCCTGGAGCGCGCCGGGCTCCTCGACTGCCGTCTGCTCGTGCCGCACGCCATTTACGGCTCGGGCGGCGGGGCGCGCGGAGCGCCGTCGGACGACGAACTGCGGGCGCTCGCCCGCGCCGGGGTGTCGGTCGTGCACTGCCCGTCGACCTCCCTGCGCTACGGAATGGTGCTGGACAGCTTCGACCGCTTCGGCCGGGCCGGGGTGAACATCACCCTCGGCAGCGACAGCTTCCCGCCCGACCTGTTCCGGGCCATGGACACCGGCTCCAACATCGCCAAGGTGCTCGAAGGCCGGCTCGACGCGGGCGACGCGGCGGCGTACTTCCGCGCGGCGACGCTCAACGCGGCGCGGGCCCTGGGCCGCGACGACCTCGGGCGGCTCGCGCCCGGCGCGCAGGCCGACCTGGTCGCGCTGCGGCTCACCGACTTCCGGCTCGGCGTCCTCGACGACCCGCTGCGCACGTTCCTGATGTCCGGCTCCCCGCGCGACATCGCCCTGACGGTGGTGGCCGGACGCACGGTGGTCAGGGACGGCACGCTGCCGGGGTGCGACCTCGCCGCGATGCGCAGCAGGGCCCAGCGGCTCTTCGCCCGGATGCGCGCGGCCTACGGCGAGCGCGACGCGCGCCGCCGCGACGCCGGTGACCTCTTCCCTCCCGTCTTCCGGAGGCTCCGCGCGGACGGCGCGGACACCGGTCCGAACTACCCCGAGGACAGCACATGCGCGCCCTAGTCAAGAAGCAGGCCGGTCCCGGCCTCGAACTGGTCGAGATCGCCGAACCCGAGGTGCGGCCGGGGCATGTGAAGGTCCGGGTGCTCCGCGCCGGACTGTGCGGCACCGATCTGCACCTCGAGTCGTGGGACGACTGGGCGGCCTCCGTGGTGCGACCGCCGCTGGTCCTCGGGCACGAGTTCTACGGCGAGGTGTCCGAGGTCGCCGACGATGTCAGCGGTATCGAGGTCGGGCAGCGGATCTCGGGGGAGGGGCACATCGTCTGCGGGAACTGCCGCAACTGCCGGGCCGGGCGCCGGCACATGTGCATCAACACCGAAGGGCTCGGGGTGAACCGCGACGGCGCCTTCGCCGACTACGTGGTGCTCCCGGCGTCCAATGTGTGGGTCCACCCGGACGCCTTCGACCCCGACCTCGCCGCCGTGTTCGACCCGCTGGGCAACGCGATGCACACGGCGCTGTCCTTCCCGATGGCGGGCGAGGACGTCGTCATCACCGGCGCCGGTCCGATCGGCGTCATGACGGTCGCGCTCGCCCGGCACCTGGGAGCGCGGCACGTCGTGGTCTCCGACATCAGCGACTACCGCCTCGACCTCGCGCGGGCCGCGGGCGCCGATGTCGTCGTCGACGCCAAGCAGCGAAGCCTCGCCGACGCGATGGCCGAGTTGGGGATGCGCGAGGGCTTCGACGTCGGTCTGGAGATGTCCGGTGTGCCCTCGGCCGTGGAGGACATGCTCGCGAACATGAACCACGGCGGAAGGGTCGCGATGCTCGGCCTGCCGAAGGCCCCCTTCCCCATCGACTGGGGAAAGGTGATCACCCACATGATCACCATCAAGGGCATCTACGGCCGCGAGATGTACGACACCTGGTACACGATGAGTTCGATGCTCGGCAGCTCCGCCCAGCTCAGCGAGCGGGTGCAGTCGGTGATCACCCACCGCTTCGCCGCGGAGCGCTGGGAGGACGCCTTCGCGGCAGCCCGCTCCGGGCTGTGCGGCAAGGTCGTCATGAACTGGGAGGACTGAGCGGGATGTACGGCGACATCAAGGCACAACTCACCGAGGGGCTGGCCGAGATCGACGCGGCGGGCCTGACCAAGCACGAGCGCCCCCTCGTCACGCCGCAGGCGGTCCGGATACGGGCCCGCCACGGCGGCGAGGTCCGGGAGGCGCTGAACTTCTGCGCCAACAACTACCTGGGCCTGGCCGACGACCCGCGCGTCGAGTCGGCCGCGGCCGCCGCGCTGCGGGACTGGGGCTTCGGCATGGCGAGCGTCCGGTTCATCTGCGGCACCCAGGTGCTGCACCGCAACCTCGAACAGGCCCTGGCGGACTTCCTCGGGACCGACGACTCGATTCTCTTCTCGTCGTGCTTCGACGCCAACGGCGGCATCTTCGAGGTCCTGTTCGACGAGCGGGACGCGATCGTCTCCGACGAGCTGAACCACGCCTCGATCATCGACGGGATCAGACTCTCCAAGGCCAAGAGGTTCCGCTACCGCAACGCCGACCTGGACGACCTGCGGGCCCAGCTGGACGCCGCCCGCGCGGCCGGCGCCCGCCGTACCGTGATCGTCACCGACGGCGTCTTCTCCATGGACGGCCATCTCGCCCCGCTCGACGGCATCTGCGACCTGGCCGACCGGTACTCCGCGCTCGTCATGGTGGACGACTCGCACGCCGTCGGCTTCGTCGGCGAGCACGGGCGCGGGACGCCCGAACGCTTCGGCGTCGCGGACCGCGTGGACATCCTCACCGGCACCCTGGGCAAGGCCCTCGGCGGCGCGTCGGGCGGCTATGTGGCCGCCCACCAGGAGATCGTCGACCTCCTGCGGCAGCGGGCCCGCCCGTATCTCTTCTCCAACTCGCTCCCCCCGTCGATCGCCGCGGGGTCGCTGACCGCCCTGGAGATCGCGGCGGGCGCGGCCGACGCGCGCCGCCGGCTGACCGCGAACAGCGCGCTGTTCCGGCGGCTCATGGCCGAGGCGGGCTTCGAGCTGCTGCCCGGCGAGCATCCGATCACCCCGGTCATGTTCCCCGGCCCCGACGGCGCCCGGCAGGCCGCGGAGACCGCCGCCGTCATGCTGGAGAAGGGCGTGTACGTCACCGCGTTCTCCTACCCGGTCGTGCCGAAGGGCCGGGCGCGCATCCGCGTACAGCTGTCCGCCGTCCACACCGAGGAGGACATCAGGACCTGCGTGGAGGCGTTCGTCTCCGCCCGCGCGCAGGTGGCCGGGGCAGCACCCGTACACCCCGGCCCGCACATCTGACCCACCCGGCCGTACGCCCGACCCGGCGGACGGTCCGGCCGGAGGCCCACCGGGCCCCGGCACGGACGGGTCCGCACCCCCTCACGTCGAAGAAGGTATGACGTCATGTCGATCGAACTGACAGGAAGGCCCGTCGAGGGCGCAGAAACGATCCTCGTGCCCGGAGCGCTCCGGTTCGTCGAGGAACTGCACCGTGAGTTCGGCGCGCGCCGCGCCGAACTGCTCGACGCCCGGCGCACCCGGCGGGCGGAGGCCGCCCGCACCGGCCGGCTGGACTTCCTCGCCGAGACCGCAGGCATCCGCTCGGCGGACTGGCAGGTCGCCCCGGCCCCGGAGGACCTGCGCGACCGGCGGGTCGAGATCACCGGTCCCACCGACCGCAAGATGACCATCAACGCCCTCAACTCCGGGGCCCGGGTGTGGCTCGCGGACCAGGAGGACGCGAGCACCCCGCACTGGAGCAATGTCGTCGGCGGACAGGCCAGCCTGTTCGACGCGATCCGCCGCGACATCAGCTTCACCTCGCCCCAGGGGAAGGTCTACCGGCTCAGCGAGGACCGGGCCCTGGCCACCATCGTCATGCGGCCGCGCGGATGGCACCTCGACGAGCGGCACCTGCTGGTCGACGGCGAGCCGGTTTCGGGCTCCCTCGTCGACTTCGGGCTGTACTTCTTCCACAACGCGCAGGAGCTGCTGGACCGGGGGAGCGGCCCGTACTTCTACCTGCCGAAGATGGAGAGCCATCGTGAGGCGCGGCTGTGGAACGACGTGTTCACCTTCGCCCAGGAACGGCTCGGCATCGCCCACGGCACCATCCGCGCCACGGTGCTCATCGAGACCATCCCGGCGGCGTTCGAGATGGAGGAGATCCTCTACGAACTGCGCGACCACGCCTCCGGGCTCAACGCCGGCCGCTGGGACTACCTGTTCAGCCTGATCAAGTACTTCCGCGACGCCGGCCCCGACTTCGTGCTTCCCGACCGCGCGGCGGTCGCGATGACCGCGCCCTTCATGCGGGCCTACGCGGAACTGCTCGTCAAGACCTGCCACAAGCGCGGCGCCTTCGCGATGGGCGGCATGTCCGCCTTCATCCCCAGCCGCCGGGACGAGCAGGTCAACGAGCGGGCGCTGGCGCAGGTCAGGGCCGACAAGACCCGGGAGGCCGGCCAGGGCTTCGACGGCTCCTGGGTCGCGCACCCCGATCTGGTCCCGCTGTGCGCCGAGGTCTTCGACGCCGCCTTCGCGGGCAGCCCCAACCAGCTGGACCGGCAGCGCGACGACGTCGAGGTGACCGCCGACGACCTCCTCGACGTCGCGGCGACACCCGGCGCGATCACCCGCCAGGGCCTGCACGCCAACGTCGAAGTCGCCGTCCTCTACCTGGAGTCCTGGCTGCGGGGCACCGGAGCCGTCGGCATCCACAACCTCATGGAGGATGCCGCGACCGCCGAGATCTCCCGCTCGCAGATCTGGCAGTGGGTGCGCAACTCCTCGAAGCTGGAGGACGGCACGGTCGTCACCGCCGAACTCGTCCGCGCCGCGATCGACACCGAGATGGACAAGCTCCGCGAGCAGGCCGGCGACACCTTCGCCACGCGCCCGTTCGACCGGGCGCGGGAGATCTTCGAGAGCGTCGCCCTCAGTGACGAGTACGTCGACTTCCTGACGCTTCCGGCCTACGACGCGGTCGTCGACCAGTGACCCTCCTCGACCGGCTGATCCGCGACCTCGACACCCGGCTGGCCGGGGCGGACGCGGAACTGGCCGCGCGCTACCCCGGCGAGCGGGGAGCGCGGCAGCCGGTCCACACGCTGTACGTGCCCGCCGACCGGTACCGCGCCGACACCCTCGCGTCGGCCGGCCGGGCGGCGCTCGCGGCGCTCGACCGGTGCGCCGCCGCCCTCTCGGCCGAGGCGGACGTACGCGAACGGGTGCGCGCCAAGCTCGCCGCCGAACCCGTCGAGGACATCCGCGTCGACTTCGAGGACGGCTACGGCACCCGGCCCGACGGCGAGGAGGACCGGGCCGTCCGCGACGCCGTGGCGGCGCTGGGCCCGGCGGACCGGCCGCCCTACTACGGCATCCGGATCAAGTCCTTCGAGGCGGCGACCCGGGCCCGCGGCCTGCGCACCCTCGACCTGTTCGTCGCCGAGGCGTCCCGGACGGGCGGCCTCGGCGACGGGTTCAGGGTGACGCTCGCCAAGGTCACCTCCGTCGACCAGGTCGAGGCGATGGTCTTCGCCTGCGCCTGCCTGGAGGCGGAGTACGGCATCGCGCCGCTCCGCTTCGAGATCCAGGTCGAGACCCCGCAGGCCGTCGTCGGCCCGGACGGCAGCGCCCAGGTGGCGCGGATGCTGCACGCGTCGGAGGGCCGCTGCACCGGCCTGCACTACGGCACCTACGACTACTCGGCCGCCTGCGGGATCGCCGCCGCGTACCAGAGCATGGAACACCCGGTGGCCGACCACGCCAAGGCGGTGATGCAGGCCGCCGCCGCGGGGACGGGCGTCTTCGTCTCCGACGGCTCCACCAATGTGCTGCCGGTCGGCGACCACGCCGTGTCCGCGTGGCGGCTGCACGCCCGCCTCGTACGGCGGTCGCTCGAACGCGGCTTCTACCAGGGGTGGGATCTGCACCCCGCCCAGTTGCCGAGCCGCTACCTCGCCACGTACGCCTTCTTCCGCCGGGACGCGGCCTCGGCCGTGGAGCGGGTCAGGGCGTACGCGTACGGCGGGAGTTCGACCCACCTCGACGAGCCGGCGACGGCGGCGGCGCTGGCCGGCTTCCTGCTGCGCGGGGTGGAGTGCGGGGCACTGGACGAACGGGAACTCGGGATCGACGGCGGCCTGCTGCACCGGCTCGCGCGACGCGAAGGAGGACAGCCATGAGGGGCACCGCAAGGGTGCGGACGCGGGACGCGATCGTGAGGTGCGGCTGATGCTGGACACGGTGTTCAGGGCCGAGCGCGCGGTCACGCCCGAGGGCGAGCGCGCGGTGGACGTCGGGGTCGAGGACGGGGTGATCGTCGCGGTCGGGTCCGGGCTGCGCGGGCGCCGCACCGTACGGCTGGGCGACGGCGAAGTGCTGCTGCCCGGCCTGGTGGACACGCACGTGCACGTCAACGAACCGGGCCGGACGGAATGGGAGGGGTTCGCCAGCGCCACCCGCGCGGCGGCCGCCGGCGGGGTGACGACGGTCGTCGACATGCCGCTCAACAGCATCCCGCCGACCGTCGACACCGCCGCGCTCGACGTCAAACGCCGGGCCGCGCACGGGCAGTGCCATGTCGACGTCGGCTTCTGGGGCGGCGCCGTCCCCGCGAACCTCCGCGATCTGCGGCCCCTGCACGACGCGGGCGTGTTCGGGTTCAAGTGCTTCCTGGCCGAATCCGGCGTCGAGGAGTTTCCGCACCTCCGGCCCGCCGAGGTCGAGCGGGCCATGCGGGAGATCGCCTCCTTCGACGGCCTGCTCATCGTGCACGCCGAGCACGCCGACCAGGTCGTGGCGGCCCCCGCGAGCAGGACGTACGCGGACTTCCTGGCCTCGCGCCCCCGGTCCGCCGAGAACGACGCCATCGCCCAGGTGCTGGACCTGGCCCGGGTGACCGGCTGCCGGATACACATCCTGCATCTGTCCAGCGCGGAGGCCGTCCCCCTGCTCAGGCGGGCCCGCGCGGACGGCGTCCGGGTCACGGCCGAGACCTGCCCGCACTATCTGTCCTTCGACGCCGAGCACATCGCGGACGGCGCCACCCAGTTCAAGTGCTGCCCGCCCATCCGGGAGAGCGCGAACCAGGAGGCGCTGTGGGAGGCGCTGCGCGAGGGGGTGATCGACCTGGTCGTCTCGGACCACTCGCCGTCGACGCCCGATCTCAAGCGCCTGGAGTCCGGCGACTTCGGCGCTGCCTGGGGCGGCATCTCCTCCCTGCAACTCGGCTTCTCCGCCGTGTGGACGGGGGCCCGCGCCCGCGGCTTCGCGCTCGCGGACGTCGTGCGCTGGATGTCGCACGCGCCCGCCCGTCTGGCCGGGCTGCGGCACAAGGGCGGCATCGCGGTGGGCAACGACGCCGACTTCTGCGTCGTCGCCCCCGAGCAGTCCTTCGTGGTGGAGGTGGCACGGCTCCACCACAAGAACGCGGTCACTCCCTACGACGGGCGTGAACTGTTCGGCGCGGTCCGCGAGACCTGGTCCCACGGCGAACGCGTCGATCTCGAAGGCGCGCCGAGGGGACGGTTCCTGACGAGGGGGAACACGGTGACGCGGGCGGGGTGACGCGGTGCCGCGGCCAGGGAACCCCGAGGTCGGCGTCGCCCGCCCCGGGGTTCCCTGGCCGCGAACCCGGCTGTCGGTCACGAACCCGGCCGCCGGCCCCGGGGTGCGGGGGTTGCGCCACCGACGCCGTCCCCCCGCCGCCGCCCGCATCGGACTGACCCGCCGCCGTAAGGCCGGCGCGTGACCGGAGCCGCCGTCACGGCCTCCGGGCGAGGTTCCCCCACGGGTGTCGCAGGAACCGCAACGGCCCCTCGGTCCGGCGTGGTTCGGCCGGCAACGGCCTGGCGCCGCCAACGGCCGGCGGGCGCGTACCCGTACCGGTTTCACCCGCTTTCACCGGCGAGTCCGGACATGTCGGCCCGGTGATCTTCGTTAGCGTCGGCGGCGACAGGGTGGGCTTTTCCTCCGAAGGGACGGGGAACCGTGACGCTTGCTCAAACCGCCGCGCGACGGCCGGAGCCGGTGCCCGGCGCCTGGCCGGTGGCCGGCCATCTGCCCGCCTTCGGCCGGGACCCGCTCGGTTTCCTCGGCGCGCTGCCCGGCCACGGCGACCTGGTGGAGGTCAGGTCCGTCGGGAGCCGTATGTACATCCCCTGCCAGCCCGAGCTGGCCCACAAGGTGCTCTCCGACCGGCACGCGTTCGACCGGACCGGGCCCATCTGGGACCGCTTCCGCGGCGACATCGGCAACGGCGTGGCCACCTGCCTCTTCGACGAGCACCGGCGGCAGCGGCTGATGGTCCAACCGGCCTTCCGCCGCGACCGGATGGGCCGGTACGCCGAGTTGATGAGCGAGGAGATCGGCTCCCTCGGGCAGTCGTGGCGGCCCGGCCAGGTCATCGACGTGGTCCACGAGATGTTCGCCCTCACCACCTCGGTGGCCGTCCGCACCCTCTTCTCCTCACGCGTCGACGCGCGGACCACCGCCATGCTCCGGCAGTGGATGGACACCTATCTGCGCGGCCTCGCCACCCGCGCGCTGCTCCCCGCGGCGGCCGCCCGTATCCCCACGCCGGCCAACCGCCGGCACAGCCGCGCCCTCACGCAGTGGCGCCACTACGTGCGCGAGGTCATCGGCGAGGGCAGGCAGCGGGAGAGCGGCTCACAGGACCTGCTGGCCTGGCTGATCGAGGCCCGTGACGACGACCGGGCCGGACTGACCGAACAGGAGCTGGTCGACCAGATCATGGTGATCGTCCTCGGCGGGGCGGAGAGCCTTTCCGCCCTGCTGTCCTGGGCCTGGCACCTGCTGGGCTCGGACCCGGAGGCGGAGGCCGAACTCCTCGCCGAGGCCGACGCCGCCCTCGACGGCCGCACCGCCACCCTGGAGGACCTGCCGCGCCTGGAGCACACCGGCCGCGTCGTCAAGGAGGCCCTGCGGCTGTATCCCCCGGCCTGGGGCCTCCTGCGCTCGGCCACCAGGGACGTCGAGCTGGGCGGCCGACGGCTGCCGGCCGGGGCCGCGGTGCTGGTCAGCCCCTTCGTCGTCCAGCGGCGGCCCGACATCTACACCGACCCGCACGCCTTCCGGCCCGGGCGCTGGCTGCCCGACCCGCACACCGGGCGGAGCACGGTCCCCCCGGCCGCCTACTTCCCGTTCGGCATCGGCGGCGCCAAGTGCCTCGGTGAGCACTTCGCGCTGACCATGGCGTCCCTGGCGATGGCCTCGCTGGCGACCCGCTGGAGGCTGCTGCCGGTCCCGGGCGTCACCGTCCGGCCGGCGGTACGTGCCGTGATCTCCCCGCGCGCGCTGACCATGCGGGTGGCCGCCCGCCGCTGAGCGGGCGGCCTCGCCGCAGGGGGAGTCCGGGCCTACGTGCCGCTCAGCGTGGCGTCGAGCGTCCGCTCGATCGCGCCGGCCAGGTCGTCGGCCTGCCGGGCGGTGTACCAGCCCCTGGCCAGGATGAGGGTGATGACGAGGTCCGCCGTGTCGTCGTCACCCTCGTTGCCGGTCAGGAACACGGCGGGGACCGGGCCCTGGGGCATCGCGCAGCCGTCCACCGGGCCGGAGACGAGGTCCGGCGGCAGGCGCAGCGGCTGGGTCTTCGCCACGAGGTTGCTGATGAAGACGCTCATCGGGGCGTTGACCGCCTCGGCCATCACCTGGGGCATCGCGGCGATGGTCTTCTCGGCGGTGCCGTCCGTGACGGCGGCCCGCAACTGCTCCCAGACCTCGCGTCCGATGTCCGCGGGATGCCGGTCAGGGCCCACCGTGACGACGGTGTGCTGGGCGCAGGCGGCCATCACCAGATGGTGGCGGGGCAGCGGCGGCCTGTGGCGCCGCCGCAGGTCGAGGGCGGAGAAGCAGGTCATGGTGACGGTCTCGGCCGGCGAGTCCGTCTGCGTGTGGACCGCGCGCAGCGTGATGCCGCAGGCCAGCGCGTGCATGGTGACGCCCGAGGCATGCGCCGCGCCGGTGAGCCGTACGGCCTGCTCGGCGGACAGCCGCAGTTGACGTGTGTGGGCACCGGCGTCGAGCGCCGAGTCGTCCACCTCGACGACGATGGGGATGCACGCCGGGGCCAGACCGCGCATCTTCGCGGCACGCTCCGCGAGGAAGTCGGCCAGCTGCCCGTCGGTGAAACGGGCGCGGAAGTGCTCCTCGACAGGACTGGGCAGCCCGGCGGTGGGCGGTGGCAGCGCGGGCGTGCCGCCGGTGACCCGCGCCGTGTAGCTCTGCCACAGGGTGTGCAGCAGGGTCAGGGTGCTGACGCCGTCACAGATCACGTGGTTCACGGACAGCGCGAGCCGATGGCTGCTGTCGTCCTCCCGCACCACGACGGCTCTGAAGATGGGGGTGTCCGGCGCGTACCGCGTGCTGACGTGGTCGATGTCGCCGTCCGTTCTCAGCCGCGGCGCGGGCAGCGAGCGGTCCAGACGCAGGACGTAGCCCTCCTCCGTCGGGACGATACGGGCCGACAGGACGGGGTGGAGGGCGATCAGGTCGTCGACGGCGGCGGCGAGCGCGTCCAGATCGAGCCGGCCGTACAGACGCTGGGTGAAGACGACGGGCATGCCGAAGAAGGCGAAGGGGACCTCACTGGCCGCGAGGGGGCGTTCGTCGACAGCGGTGGCGGTCACGGTGGCGGTGGCGGTGGTCAAGGTGAACTCCTTGCGGACAGGGAGGGGTTCGCGGGCTGCCCCGGGCGCGGACGGTTCCGTGGGCGCCGGCCCCAGGCCGAGACGACGAGGAAGACCGGGGCGGGGCGGGCGTCACCGGGCGGCAGGTGGAGGTACGCGTCGAGGTCCTGTCGCCGGACCAGGCCCTGGCCGACCATGGCCGGGCCGACCTGTTCCAGGCAGAGCCGCAGAAAGGCGTCGGCGTTGCCGCCCGGACCGACCAGGCCCGGTGTGTACGCCAGGCCGATGTGCCCGAGACCCGCGCGCGCGAGCAGATCGGGGAGGTCGGTGGCCCACCGGACGGCCGTCCCCATCCGGCCGCCGGCCAGGTCGTTGAGGCCGGTGACACAGCGGCGCAGGGCGTCGGGCGCGTCGAGCGGAGGAGTGACGGTGATGCCGTCCACGCAGATCCGGCCGCCGGGGGCCGTCCACCGCACCATCCGCGCCAGCACCTCCTCCCGCTCGGGCAGGTGCTCCAGCAGCGAGCGGGCGTGGAGCAGGTCGAACGACCCGTCGGGAAAGTCGTCCTGGGCCACGTCATGGCGCAGGACCGTCAGGTTCGGTACGTCGCGCGGCAGGAGACTCGTGTCCAGATCGGTGGCCACCACCTCGCCGGGCGCACACCGTTCGGCGAGCCAACGGGCGACGGAGCCGGCGCCGGCGCCCAGTTCCAGGCAGCGCGTGCCCGGTCGGGGACCGCAGTGCTCCAGCGCGGCCCGGCTGGCCGGGTCGGCGAACACCTCGAGCGCGCGCAGCCGCCGTAACTCCAGGGGGTGCTGATGCTCGAGCAGCCCCGCGCCGTAGCGCGGGCCGCGCCGGTCATCGGGCGCTGTGACCATGGCCGTTCCCTGTCTGTCGGTGCGCGAGCGGCCCGTTCCCCGGCAGGCGACAGCTCTGGGAACGGGCCCGTACGGGCGGGCGGGCCCCACGGGGGCCCGCCCGGTGCGGTGGTGCTCGTCAGGAGACGGGGCCGAAGAGCACGACGCCGGCGGCCTCCGGGTCGTTGCTCCGGTAGACGTCCCGGGAGGCCTGGAGGAGTTCGTCGATGGTGATGAAGCCGTCCCCGTCGCGGTCGATCCTGGAGAAGGTCTCCGCGCTGAACCGGGAGTCGACGCCGAAGGCCTCGTAGATGCGCTCGACCTGGGCGGGTGTCAGCCGCCCGGTGCCGTCGGTGTCCGCCGCGTGGAAGGCCACTTCCGAGACGTGCATCATCCGGTCGATGTACTTGGGGTCGTTCTGCAGTCCGTTGTCGACCGCGACGATGAACTCCTCGCGGCTGACCCTTCCGTCGCCGTCGCTGTCCGCCGCCTCGCGGAAGATCTCCCACCAGTCGCTGAACGCCTGGTCGATCTCGGCGGCGAGCTCGGTGTCGACGTCGTCCCGCACGGCCCGCACATTGCGGGCCAGGGCCAGGAAGTCGTCCGCGCTGATGTCACCGTCACCGGTGATGTCCAAGGCGTCGAACACCCGGTTGAGGTTCGTCCGCTGCACTGCTCCGAGCATTGCGATTCCTTTCATGGTGGGTGTGGGTTTCTCGCATCGCACGGCCGGATTCCGGCATACGAAGTCGCCGGAGGTGACCGCCGTGTTGTTCTCAGCAGCCCTGCGGCTGTGTGGTCATGAGCACGCGGTCGGGGGCCAGGGCCGCTCCGGCGACCTCGCGCGGGGCGCGGTCGGAGACGGGAGCCAGATGCCAGCGGGGAGTGATGGTGGCGACGGCGATGACGAGTTCGGCGAGGGCGAAGTGGTCACCCAGGCACTTGTAGGGACCGGCGCTGAAGGCCAGGAAGGTCGGGCCGCGGTGGTCGACGGTCTGCCAGCGGTCGGGGTCGAACTCAAGGGGCCGCGGGTAGATTTCGGGATCGCGGTGCAGGGTCGCCGGGCTGCAGAGGAGTTCGGTCCCCGCGGGGAAGTGCAGTCCGCCCAGGACGGTGGCCGCGGCCGGCCGGCGTGTCAGCATCCACGCGGGACTGTGCAGCCGCAGCGTCTCGCGGACCACGCTCTGGAGGTACGGGAGCCGCGGGATGTCGTCGAAGGTCACCGGCCGCGAGCCCAGCACCTCTTCGACCTCCGCCAGTACGCGCTTCTCCACCAGCGGATTGCGGCCGAGTTCGTAGAACAGCCAGGTCAGCGTCGAGGAGACGGTCTCGATCCCGGCGTTGAAGAACGTCATGGCCTCGTCGCGCAGTTGCGCGGGGGTCAGGGGCTCTCCGGTGTCGGCGTCCCTGGCCTCGATCAGCATCGTCAGCAGGTCCCGCTCGTCCCCGTCACCGTCGAGATGGGAGGCGATCAGGCCGTCGATCAGCGTTCGCAGCCCCTGCCGGGCCGTCTCGAACCGCCGATTGGCCGGGGTCGGCAGCCGGTCGAACCAGCCGACCGGTGAGACCACCTTGCGTCCCATGCCCTGGATGAACTCCGGCAGCCACTCCCGGATACGCCCGATCCCCTCGGTGGGCATCTCGCTGCCGAAGAGGACACGCGCGACGATCTCGCTGGTCAGCGTGTACATCTCCGTGCCCACATCGATCCGGCCGCCGGGCGTCCAGTCGGCGGACCGCGCCCGCGCGCCGTCGCGCATGACCTTCGTGTACTCCTTGAGCTTCGAACGGTGGAAGGCCGGGGCCACCAGCCGGCGCTGGCGGTGGTGGACGTCGCCGTCCAGCGTGAACAGACCGTCGCCCTGGTAGGGGCGGAACTTCTCGTAGAACCGGCCCTTGCGGAAGGAGTCCGAGTCGGAGGCCAGCATCTGCCGTACGAGAGCGGGGGAGTTGAGCACGTACACGTCCAGGGGACCCATGCAGACGCGTACGACCTCGCCGAGCGGGCGGATGGACTGGAGCAGTCCCACGGGGTCGCGCAGCAGCGGAACGGCGTGCCCGAGCAACGGCAGCCGCTTCGGGGCGGTCGGTACGGAGGCGGCCAGGGTGGTGCTCATCGGATCTCCTCCGCGTGGGTCGCCCGAGGGGCGGGGATCGTTCTGTGGCTCAGCCGCAGGGCCAGGTCACGCGGTTCGATGATGCTGCGGCCGCTCACGGTGACGGGCCGCCCGCCGGCCGGCGCCAGGCTCCAGGACTTCAGGATGGTGGCCAGGGCGAGCGTGATGTTCATGACGGAGAAGTCGCCGCCGATGCACTTGCGGTGGCCGGTGCCGAAGGGGAGCAGCGTCCCGGCGCGCTCGGCCTTCGCCCGGGTCCTGCCGTCACCGTCCCAGCGGCCCGGATCGAAGTGCTCCGGGTCCGGGAACAGATCCGGGCGGTGATGCAGCACATACGGGCTGATCAGGATGTCCGCGCCGGCGGGGACCCGGTGGCCGGCCAGGTCCGTTTCGGCCACGGTGACGCGGCTGAACATCCAGGCGGCCGGGCTGATCCGGAAGGTCTCGGTGACGACGCTCCGCAGGGAGTGCAGCTGCGGCAGGTCGCCGTGGCGCGCGGTGTCCCCGTCGCAGACGCTGCCGACCTCCGCCGCGACCGACGCCTCCAGGGCGGGATCGAGCGACAGATAGTGCAGGGCCCAGGCCAGCATGGCGGCGGTGGTGCCGATGCCGGCGATGAACATCGTCATCACCTGCTCCCGGATCTCCTGGTCGCTCAGCGCGTCGCCGGCGCCGTCGCGGGCCAGGAGCATCGACAGCAGGTCGCCGTGGTCCGGTGTCTCCCGGCGGTACGCGGCGATCGTCTCGTCGATCCGTGCGTACAGGGCCAGTCGGGCCCGCTCGTAGCGGCGGTTCGCGGGCAGCGGCAGACGGGCCATGCCCGGGGCCACCATCCGCAGGAAGGCGCCGCTGACCAGCGTGTCGACATGTCCCAGCGTCTCCCGCGCCAGGTCCGCGCTGTCCTGCCCGCCGGAGAACCAGGAGGCGAACATCGTGGAGACGGTGATCCGCATCGCCAGTTCCTGCATCACCCGGTGGGCGTCCAGCACCTGCCCGTCGCGCCACGGCTCCGTGACCGCCGTGATCTCGCGGCTGACCAGCTCGCTGTAGCGGACGAGCTGCCGGGGGCTGAACGCGGGCTGCGTCAGCCGGCGCAGCCTGCTGTGCTTGGCGTTGGGGCAGGTGGCCAGACCGTCGCCGAAGAAGACCGCGATGTTCTCGAAGAAGGGGCCGCCCTTGTCGAACCGGCGGCGCTCGCGGATCAGCACCTGGGAGGCCAGTTCGGGGCTGCACACCACGTAGGTCGGTCGGCTGCCGAGACGGATCTCGACCAGGTCGCCGTGCGCGGGAAGGGAGTTCAGAAACCGCGTGGGGCCGGTCAGCAACTGGCGCAGATGGCCGAGCACCGGCAGGCCGCCCGGCACGCGGGGGATGGTCCGTGTCATCGAGTCGTCAGGCTCCGGCGGTCATGAGCAGCGCGGACGCCCACTCGGGCAGGGTGCGATGGGACTGGTTGCGGGTGGAGGTCTGCTCCCACACGTAGTCGCCGACGACCCAGTCGTGGATGACGTCGGCGTACTCCAGCACGGCCGCGCCCTGTGCGGCGTTCAGATGCCGCAGCAGCCGGGGGAGGGCTTCGGCCTCCAGCGTCACCAACTGGTCCACCTTCTCCTGGCCCAGCGCCGAGGCCCGGGCCAGCGCCTCCGGGCGCGTGCACGCCCGGGTGCGCTCGATGATGTGGATCGCGTTGTGCAGACCCGTGACGTCCTCGTGCGAGGTGGACATCGAGTCGTTCCTGATCGCCACCAGGTCGGCGCCCAACTGCCGCATCCGCGCCAGGTACGGGTGGTGCCACACGGCGGGCGGCACCTCGACGCCGCCCCACTTCTCGGCCAGGTCGTTCTGCCCGTACGCGCAGGTGGTCGCCGCCCGCAGCTGGAAGTACTCCTCCAGATCGACGTACGCGTTCCCGTCGAGGCGGTCGACCGCCTCCGTCAGCTGGGAGGAGAAGTACGACTCCCAGTGGTGGGCCAGACGCCCGCGCAGCGACGCCGACATCCCCCGCGTCATCCGGCGCCACAGATCCGCGAACGCCCTGACCGTGGGCGCCTGGTAGAGCTCGGGCCCCGAGATGCCGTGCACGATCCCGATCAGCGCGTCGCAGACCTGGTGCACCCGCCGGGGATCACGCCCGATGTCACCGTCCAACTGGTCGTCGAAGGGCAGGAAGTACCACCCCATCATCTGCGCGGCGACGCAGCAGTCCTCGGCATCGGCCTTCGGGTAGAAGTACGCGGCGACCTCCGCCAGCCGCCACTCGACGAAGTCCTCGACCCCCTGCTCGCCGTGCAGCAGACCGTGCCCCCGCATCCACGCGATCGCGCTCTCCCGAGCCTGGTCGAGATGCGGGTTGACCCTGAGCGGCCATGGCGTGCTGAAAACAGCCCCTGGTTGCGTCACGTACGCTTGCCCTTCGTTGCGGTACCTAACGCTGAGATGATCATTCGCAACCGAAGGTGACGCAATGCGCCGGGCCGCTGTTTCACCCGATCGGTTCGCTCGCGGGCGAGCGGCTGACGTGACTGGGGGCCGTGCAGGGGCTGTTGGCCGTCGAGTCGGCCCGGTGCCCGGGCGGGACGCCGCCCCGGGGGCGGGGGCGGCCGGATGGCACGGGCGCGGCCGGGAGGGACGCGGAACACGTCCCTCCCGGCCGTCGGGGGGTCAGGAGGCGGGCAGTTCCGCGCGGACCGTGCAGGCCGCGGTGACCAGGTTTTCCAGGGACGCGCGTGTCTCGGGCCAGGCGCGGGTCTTGAGGCCGCAGTCGGGGTTGACCCACAGCCGCTCGGCGGGGATGCCCTCAAGTCCGTTGCGCAGCAGGGCCGTCACCTCGTGCGTGTCGGGCACGCGCGGGGAGTGGATGTCGTAGACGCCGGGTCCGACCTCGCGGGGGTAGCCGTGGGCGGCGAGTTCGTGGGCGACCTGCATGTGGGAGCGGGCGGCTTCCAGGCTGATGACGTCGGCGTCGAGGTCGTCGATTGCCTGCACGATGTCGCCGAACTCGGCGTAGCACATGTGCGTGTGGATCTGGGTGTCCGCGCGTACCCCGCCGGTGGCGAGCCGGAACGCCTCGGTGGCCCAGGCGAGGTACGCGGGCCGGTCGGCGGCGCGCAGGGGCAGGGTTTCGCGCAGGGCGGGTTCGTCGACCTGGATGACGGCGGTGCCTGCGGCCTCCAGGTCGGCGACCTCGTCGCGCAGCGCGAGGGCGACCTGCCGGGCGGTGTCGGCGAGCGGCTGGTCGTCGCGGACGAAGGACCAGGCGAGCATGGTGACAGGGCCGGTGAGCATGCCCTTGACCGGGCGGTCGGTGAGCGATTGTGCGTAGGAGGTCCAGCGGACCGTCATGGGCTCGGGGCGGGAGATGTCGCCGGCCAGGATCGGCGGGCGGACGTAGCGGGTGCCGTAGGACTGGACCCACCCGTGCCGGGTGGCGAGGTAGCCGGTGAGCTGTTCGGCGAAGTACTGGACCATGTCGCTGCGTTCGGGCTCGCCGTGCACCAGGACGTCCAGCCCGGTCTTCTCCTGGAAGGAGACGACCTCGGCGATCTCGGCGGCGATCCGCTCCTCGTACCCGGCGGTGTCGATCCGCCCGGCCCGCAGGTCGGCGCGGGCGGCGCGCAGGTCGCCGGTCTGCGGGAAGGAGCCGATGGTGGTCGTCGGCAGCAGTGGCAGCCCCAGGCGGGCGCGCTGGGCGGTGGCGCGTTCGGCGTACGGCTGCGGCCTGCGGGTCTCCGCCTCGGTGACGGCGGCGGCGCGGGCCCGTACGGCGGGGTCGCGGGTGAGCGCGGAGGCCGTACGGGAGGCGAGGTCCGCGCGGTTGGCGGCGAGCCGGGCGGCGACGGTGTCGGTGCCCTGGGCGAGCCCCTGGGCCAGCGTGACGACCTCGGCGGTCTTCTGCCGGGCGAAGGCCAGCCAGCGGGTGACCTGCGGGTCGAGCCCGCTCTCCGCGCCGAGGTCGAGCGGCACGTGCAGCAGCGAGCAGGACGGCGCCACGTCCACCCGGTCTGCCAGGCCCAGCAGGGTGGCCAGTGTGGACAGCGACTTCTCCAGGTCGTTGATCCAGATGTTGCGGCCGTCCACGACGCCCGCGACCAGGCGCTTGCCGGGCAGCCCGCCGACGGCGGCGAGGTCGTCGAGATTGGCGGCGGCCGGGCCGGTGAAGTCCAGCGCCAGGCCCTCGACGGGGGCCTTGGCCAGCACCGGCAGCGCCTCGCCCAGCCGGTCGAAGTAGGACGCCACCAGCAGCTTCGGCCGGTCGGTGAGCGCCCCCAGATCGCCGTAGACGCGCGCCACGGCGTCCAGCACGGCAGGCGGCTGGTCCTGGACAAGCGCGGGCTCGTCCAACTGCGCCCACTGCGCGCCGGCGGCCCGCAGATCGGCCAGCACCTCGGCGTAGACCGGCAGCAGCCGGTCCAGCAGGGTCAGCGGTTCGAAGTCGGCGGCCACACCGGGGGCGGGCTTGGCGAGCAGGAGATACGTGACCGGGCCGACGAGCACCGGCCGGGCGGTGTGACCGAGCGCGAGGGCTTCCTTCAGCTCGGCGACCTGCTTGGACGGGTCGGCGGTGAAGACGGTGCCGGGGCCCAACTCGGGGACGAGGTAGTGGTAGTTGGTGTCGAACCACTTGGTCATCTCCAGCGGCGCCACCTCCTGCGTACCGCGGGCCATCGCGAAGTAGCCGTCCAGCGGGTCGGCCGCGACCGCGGCTCGGTGCCGGGCGGGCACGGCACCGACCATGACGGTGGTGTCCAGGACATGGTCGTAGTACGAGAAGTCGCCGGTGGGCAGTTCATCGACACCGGCGTCGGCCAGCTGCCGCCAGTTGGCGCGGCGCAGCTCGGCCGCGGTCTCCCGGAGGGCGTCGGCGGTGACCCGGCCCTTCCAGTACCCCTCGATGGCCTTCTTCAGTTCCCGCTGCTGTCCCTGGCGGGGGTAGCCGTACACGGTGGGCCGTGCTGCCGCGGCTGCGGACTTCGCTGTCACGGAAATCTCCTTCGCGAGATGTCTCCTGGCATCCCGGCGACGGGACGCGAGCGCGAAGGGTGACGGACCGGACGGACCGGCAGCACGCCCTGGGCGCGCCCGTTCCGCCGATATGTACGCCGACCCGCCCACGAGGTCACCGGGATTTCCGCACGCGATCGGTCGCGTACGGGCAACGGGCAGGTCTTCGGACTCGCGGGCGCGTCCGGCTTCGTGCCGGACACCTACTGGCCGTCGCTTCCCAGATCCGCGGTCCGGATCCAGTGCGTATGACGGCGGTCGTTCCCACTCACCGCTGCGGGGCAGTCCCGGATTCCCACCGGGTTCCCTCTTGCGACGCGCCTGCCTGGCGGACAGGGCGAACCAGCTGCACCGGCCAGGTTAGAGGGCGGGCCACTTCCCGGGCGCCGCTGTTCACATGTCGGGACATGACGTGGGACACAGGTCCGGTTCCCCGGCGGAGTCCGGGACCGGCCCGGAACGCCCGGAACGAAGGAGGTGAAAGCGGGGCACGGGCCAAGTCCGCGGGCAGTCGGCGCACGCCGTCCGAGCGGAGGAACGTCACGGTCCGCCCCGGCACGGCGATCGGACCGTCACAAGACCCCCCGATCGCCGGACGTCCTGCCCAACTCACCGCCGGAGTCCCCATTCCGACGTCACCAGGGCCGAATTCGAGGCCGGCGGAGAGCGGACCAAGGCCGACTTCATGGCCGCGAAGGCCGAATTCGAAGCAGCCGGGGATCGGGCCGTAGCTGTCCGCCGAGCCCTGCTCGCCGACGGATACACCTTGCCCACTGCCCCCGCTACGGCGCAGCAGAGCTGACGGTCAACGACCAAGCGGTTTCGGTTGCGGTCGCGGACGCCCGTGTCCTCGGCCGGGCGGGCCGCCTTATCCGGCGGGCGGTGTGGGGGTGTTCGGCTGCGGCGGTCGCCGGATCGGCCGAGGACTTCACGTTCTGCCTGCGGGCGGTCGCCGGCTCCCTCCGCGACTCCCCGACCTGACGCCCACGCCGTCGGCGGCTGTTTCGCCAGGGGAAATCGGCTGAGTCGGGCGAGACTTCACTGACAGGCGGCGGGATACGTGTGGGGTATCTTCGGTTGGCGCTCGCGGCGTGAGCCGGGCGTCCTGGGCTGATCCGCCTCGCAACGGGCGTCTGTTCGAAGGGGGTTCCGGGTGGAGATTTCCGTCGATGTCACCCCTCATGGGATTCCGGTGATCGGTCCCCTGATCATGCTGGCCGTGATGATCGCGGTTGTCGCGGAGGTGGTCGTACGGGGAACCGGCAGCAGACTTGAGTTCATTGCACCGGTCGGGTTTCTGATCATATGTGCGGGAATCATGGCAGCGCTTCTCTGGCTGGCGATCTCCGGATGCCTCGTGGCGGCAGCAGGGCTGGGTGTGAGCAAATACCTCAGGTGGCGTCGGTGAACAGCGTCGGAGCCGGGTCGTTGTGATGAGCCATCGTCCACGGCGCGGATCGCCGGCCTGCTCGGCGCGCTGCCTCACGCGGGCCGCCGAGTCGCTGTTCGGCGGCCCTCGGCGTCGTCGCGGACGGCTTCGGCGATGGCTTCGGGGTCGAGGCGCCCCTCGTACCCCGGCTCGCGGATGGCCACCGACGGGTCCCCGGCCCCGGCCCGTATCCGATTCTGCCCACCGCGGGCAGCGGGTCCTGTGTCCTCGGACGGCTCCGGCCGAATTCCTTACGGGAGACGGTCGGAGCCGTCCGAAGAACGATGAGGGGACGGTCGTCGGTCGACGGAATTGATTCAGCCGAGGACGTTGGTCAGGGGGCCGTAGCCCTCGCCCTGCATATCGATGTAGTCGATGGCGTCACCGAGGTCGGATACGGGCACTGTCCAGCTGTAGTTGTATCCGTTGACCGTGGGCGGGAAGCCGGCGACGGCCCGCAGCGGCCCTCGCCGCTCAGCGCACGCCGCCGTGCCCGGCCGCACGAATCCGGTGGCCCAAGGCTCCGGTGGTCCGTAGCGTGTGCGGCATGCCGACGTCCGTCCTGTACTGCCATGATCCGTTGAACTCTCGACGTGTGGACGAACACTTCGCGGCGGAAGCACACGAGGTGCGGGCCCGTGGCGGGGCGGTCGGGCTGGTCGACCACGACGCGCTGCTGCGGGGGGACGTACAGCGGGCTGTCGCGCACGTACCGGCCGGGCTGGGGAGTGCCTGGTATCGAGGTTGGATGATCCCCGGCGGTCGATACGCCGAATTGGCCGAGGCGCTGAGCCGACGCGGCATCGAACTGCTCGTCACTCCGGAGGAATACCGGGCCGCTCACGAACTGCCGGGCTGGTACCCGATGTTCGTCGACATCACGCCCGCGAGCGCGTGGCGTCCCACCGAACCCGGGGAGATCCTGGCCGCCGAGGACCTGGCTGTCCTCGCCGGGCCGTTGCCGCCGGGCCCGGGAATCGTGAAGGACTACGTCAAATCCCGCAAGCACGAGTGGGACCAGGCGTGCTTCATCCCCGATCTCGCCGACGCGGTCGGACTGACACGTGTCGTGCGGCGCTTCGTGGAACTGCAGGAGGAGTTCCTGGTCGGCGGGGTCGTTCTGCGCGGCTTCGAGACGTTCTCGAAGCCGGAGTCCGTCGCGGCCGAAGTACGCGTGTGGTGGCTGAACGGCGAACCCAGGTTGCTCACCCCCCACCCGGACAGCCCGTTCGAGCGTGGGCCGGTGCCCGACCTCGACCACATCGGGCCCGCGGTGCGGCGGCTGGGATGCCGGTTCGTCACCACCGACGTGGCCCTCCGCTCGGACGGGGTGTGGCGGGTCGTCGAAGTCGGTGACGGTCAAGTCAGCGACCTGCACCCGTCGAGCGGTCGAGGCGAGCTGGCCGCTCTGCTGGTCGGTCCGTAGCACGCGCGGAAGCGGCCCCGCGCAGCCGTCACCTCCCCTGAACGGGCCCGGCCCCCGGCTCAATGGGCCGCTTGGCTGATCGCGCCTGTTCACGGCGGTACGGGCGTGTGGCGTGGCCGGGTACGGCGGGGACGCGGAGGGACACTTGGGCCCGTACCGCGCGCCGCACCTTCGGAGCTGTGATGAGACGCATCCCTGCGACGGCCTCGTACGCCGCCGCCCTGCCGCTGAGCGGCTGTTCCCGCAGTACGTCCTCCGCCGCGAGCGGTGCGTCCTCCGCCGGGAGGTCCGCAGGCGCACTCGGCACCCTTGTCGAGCACGCCATGGGCAAGCAGGTCGGGAGCTGACCGGCTCCCACGCCGAGAGGCGACCGCCCCGCCGCCCCGCCGTACGCGCGGTGACGGTCGGGCTCGGCATCCTGCTGCCGATCGCGGTCGGCGTCGGCATCTACGTCTTCGGCGAGCAGCACACCCCCGACTACAACAGCGGCCTGTACGGGCAGCACGGCAACGACGCGGTGGACCTCAAGGCGCGCCTCGGCAGCGCCCTGCTCTGCCTGGCCCTGATCCAGCTGGGCCTGGCCCTGTGGATGTACGGCCGCCTGCCCGGAGTGCGCGCCGCCCCGCGCCCGGTCCGCCTCGGGCACCGGGCCCTGGGCTTCTTCGCCTTCCTGTTCTCCCTGCCGATCTCCTACCACTGCCTGGTCACCTACGGCATCGAGACCAGCAGCGCGCGGGTGGCGATCCACTCCGTGGCCGGCTGCGCGTTCTACGGCGCCTTCGTGGCCAAGGTGCTGGTGGTGCGCTCCCGCCGGCTGCCGGGCTGGCTGCTGCCGGTCATGGGGTCACTGCTCGTCATTGGCATCGCCCTGCTGTGGTACACCGCCGGACTGTGGGTGCTCAACGGAGACTCCGTACCGGGCCTGTCCTCCACCTGACGTGTCGTCAGGCACGTCGACCGCCCGGCACCGGCCTGTCGCCGTCCCCGAGCCCTGTCCGCCGCACCGCCCCCGGGACCCTGCCGCCCGCGCGCAACCCCCTCTTCAGGCGAGGCCGTTGACCAACGCACCGAAGACCCCCGGCAGTCGTGCGGCGGTGGGGACGATCCGCCCGGCCAGCAGCGGGTTGGCGCGCACCCGCAGCAGTCCCGCCGTCAGCGCGCGGTGCCGCCGTGACATCGCCCGCCAGGCACGGTCGTACTCCTCGGGCCGGTCGGCGAGCACGCAGCGCACCAAGTGGGCGGCGGCCCGCAGCGCGAGGGAGACGCCTTCGCCGGTGAGCGCGTCGACGTAGCCGGCCGCGTCCCCGACCAGCAGCACCCGCCCCAGCACCCGGCCGCGTACCGGCTGCCGCAGCGGACCGGCGCCGCGCGCGGGGGTCGCGGCGACGGCCGGCAATCGCGCGGCCAGGTGCGGGAACGCGCCGAGCTGGCGGTCGAAGGGCGCCCGCTCGCAGGTCAGCAGGGCGACGCCCACCAACCGCGGCCCGACCGGGGTGACATACGCCTCCGCCCGGCCGGACCAGTGGACCTCCACGCAGTCCGTCCAGGGCGCCACCGCGAAATGCCGCCGCAGACCGTAGCGGGCCGTCGCGCGGTCCGGCGGGCCGGTCAGACCGAGGGCCCGCCGTACCGGCGAGTGCAGCCCGTCGGCGGCCGCCAGGTAGCGCGCGGTGATCCCGGCGGCGTGCACCCGGTCGGCCTCCTGGCGTACCTCGCCCACCCGCAGCGGCAGCACCGGCACCCCCAGGCGCGCGGCCTGCTCGGCGAGCGCCGCGTGCAGCTCGGTACGGCGCACCCCGCGGCCCGGCCCTGCCCGGAAGTACGCCTCGGCCTGGTGCCGGCCGTCCACGTACCGGATGCCGCGCAGCGGGCGGCCGCCGACCAGTACGCCGAGGTCGGCCAGCGCGGCGACCGCCCCCGGCATCAGGCCCTCGCCGCACGCCTTGTCCACCGGCCCGGGCCGCGGCTCGGCCACCACCACCTCAAGTCCGGCCCGGGCGGCGTGGATCGCGGTGGCCAGCCCGGCCGGGCCGCCACCGGCCACCAGCAGGTCGATCACGGCGCCCCCACCGGGGCCGGGGCGGCCGGCAGGGCCCGCAGCGCGCTGTTCTCGCAGCGCAACCGGACGGCGAGCAGCGCCAGGTTCAGCAGCGTGAAGCACAGCGCGGTGATCCAGCACCCCTGTACCAGCGGCAGCGCGGCCCCTTCGACCACCACGGCGAGGTAGTTGGGGTGGTTCATCAGCCGGTACGGGCCGCCGCCGACCAGCGGCAGCCCCGGCACCACGATCACCCGGGTGTTCCAGCGCGGTCCCAGCGTGCGGATGCACCACCACCGCAGCGCCTGCGCGCCCAGCGCGAGCATCAGCATCGGCACCCCGAGCGCGGGGACGAACACCCGCCCGCCCCACCAGGTCTCCGCCAGGCACCCGGCCAGCAGCGCGGTGTGCAGGGCGACCATCACCGGGTAGTGGCCGCGACCGTACTCGGTGCCGCCGCGGGCCAGGCTCCAGACGGCGTTGCGCCGCGCCACCACCAGCTCCGCCAGCCGCTCGACGGCCACCAGCAGCACCAGCACGGTGTAGAGGACCGCGGACGAGGGGGCGGCGGGGGCCGACAGGCGGTCGGCCACGGGGGAGAGAACCATCGCCGCCTACCAGCGCAGCAGGAGGAGTTCGGAGCTGAGCCCCGGGCCGACGGAGAGCATCAGCCCCGGGGTGCCGGCCAGCGGCGGGGCCAGGTCCAGGGTGTCGCGCAGGATGTGCAGCACCGACGCGGAGGAGAGGTTGCCGACCTCGGCGAGCGAGCGCCAGGACAGCTCCAGCGCACGCGCGGGCAGGTCGAGCGACGCCCGTACCGACTCCAGGACCTTCGGGCCGCCCGGGTGGCAGATCCAGCCGGTCACGTCCGCCGCCTTCAGCGCGTGGCAGGCGAGGAAGTCCCGTACCTCCGGGCCGAGATGGTCCATCAGGGTGTCCGGGAGGTCACTGCCCAGCACGATCCGGAAGCCGTCGTCGTCGACCTCCCAGCCCAGCAGCGGCTCGGTGTCCGGATACAGGCGGCTGCGGGTGGCCACCACCCGCGGGCCGCGGGCCGTGTCCGCCGCCGGGTGCTCGGCGCCGACCGCCACCACCGCGCCGGCGCCGTCGCCGAACAGCGCGCCGGCCACCAGGTTCGCCGCCGAAGTGTCACCGCGCCGCAGCGTGAGCGAGCACAGCTCCACCGACAGCAGCAGGGCCGCGGCCCGGGGCCGTCCCGCCAGGTAGTCGTGCACCCGGGCCAGGCCCGAGGCGCCCGCCACGCACCCCAGCCCGAAGACCGGCATCCGCCTGACGTCCGGGCGCAGTCCCAGCCGGCCCGCCAGCCGCGCCTCGATCGACGGCACCGCGAGGCCCGTCACCGAGGTGAACACCACCAACTCGACGTCCGTCGCGGGCACACCGGACTCGGCGAGCGCCCCGCGCGCCGCGGCCTCGCCCAGTTCCAGCGCCGCCGTGACATACGCCCGATTGGCCGCGCCGAAACCGCCCAGGGCGGCATAGCGCTCCAGCGGCAGCGCCAAGTACCGGCTGCGTACGGCGGAACCGGCGTGCATCCGGTCCAGCAGTCCGCGCCGCTCCCCGCCCGCCGCCCCGACCCCGGCCATCTCCGCCAGCGCGTCCCTGATCTCGTGCTGCTCGTAGCGGTGGGGCGGCAGTGCCGCGTACACGCCAGCGATTCGACTCATCCGGTCAGCATAGGAATATTCCCGGCAAATGATGTTGATTCGGGCTTGTGCGCGCCGCAGCGGCCCGAGCGGTGTGCCCCTCTACAGTCGAGCGCGTGTCCAGCGACCACGGCGGGACCGCGCACACGCCTCCCGCGGGGGCGGCTGACGGGCTGTCGGCCGACGGTCCGGTGGCCGACGGGCCGCTTCCCGTGCCGGACCCGGCTGCGGCGGCCATCGCGGCGGCCGCCGCCGACGCGCCGGGCCTCGCGCGGGACGCCGCCGTGCCGGGCGGCACCGTGACGTCCACCGGCGCGCGGATCGACCCGGGTCGGTGTGTTGAGGGAGTTGAGGATGCGGCCGTGACCACGCGGGGGTTCGAGGCGACGGCGGCGGGACCCGACCCGGTGCCGGGCGGCACCGTGACGTCCGCCGGTGCGCGGATCGACCCGGGTCGGTGTGTTGAGGGAGTTGAGGATGCGGCCGCGACCACGCGGGGGTTCGAGGCGACGGCGGGACCCGACCCGGTGCCGGGCGGCACCGTGACGTCCGCCGGTGCGCGGGGCAGTGCGCCGCCGGTCTCCGCGTCACCGGACACGGGTCCGTGCGCCCCGGGGCCGGCCCCGGCCGCGGCGCCCGCCGACGGCGGGGCCCGGACGACACCGGTCGGCGGCGCGGGTCGCCGTGCGCCGGGCGCGGCGGTCCGCGGACTGGTCCGGGCGTGCCACCCAGAGCCGGCCGTCGCCGTGACCGCCCTGGTGACGGCGCTCGCCGCCGCGTCCGGGCAGACGGCCGCCGGCTGCGTACTGGTGGCGCTCGCCGTACTGGCCGGGCAGGTGTCCGTCGGCTGGAGCAATGACCTGCTGGACCTGCGGCGGGACACGGCCGCCGGGCGTACGGACAAGCCGCTGGTCGCCGGCGTGCCACGACCGCGCACCGTACGGATCGCGACGGGGGCCGCCGTCCCCCTCTGCGTGGCCGCCTCGCTCGCCTGCGGTCCGGCGGCCGGGGCCGCGCACCTGGCCGGGGTGGCGGCCGCGTGGGCCTACAACGCGGGCCTGAAACGTACGCTCTGGTCCTGGCTGCCCTACGCGGTCGCCTTCGGGCTGCTCCCCGCGTTCGTGACGCTCGGTCTGCCCGCCCGGCCCGCCCCGCCGGCCTGGGCGCTCGCGGCCGGCGCGCTGCTCGGGGTGGGCGCCCACATCACCAACGTGCTTCCGGACATCGAGGCCGACCTCGCCACCGGGGTACGCGGCCTGCCCCAGCGGCTGGGCCACCGGCGCAGCCGGCTACTGGCCCCGATGCCGCTGCTGTGCGCCGCCGCGGTCCTCGTCCTCGGCCCGCCGGGCCCGCCCGGCGCGGCCGGCTGGACCGCGCTCGCCGTCACCGCCGTGGCGGCCCTGGCCACCGTCGCCCCGGCCGCCGCCCGCCCCCACACACGGCTGCCCTTCCTCGCGACACTCGCGATGGCCGCCACGTCGGTGGGCCTGCTGCTCCTGCGCGGCCACGCCCTCACGTGACCGGGCCCGCCCCGGCGCGGGCCGTCACGCCCACCACCGGACGGGCGCGCGGCCGCGTGGGATCCGACCGGCCCGCGCGGCGCCGTACCTCGGCAGGACCCGCCGCGGGGACCGTACGGGCAGGGCGCGACCTGCGGCTCCCTGCCGACGTCGTGTCGCGTGTCGCGGGGCCGGGGCCGTACGCCGCGCTTCCCGCGTGTCGTCCCCGGTTTTCCGCGGCGCCGGAAGGCTGGATGGTCCGTGTGATCCATTATGTGCTGCTCATCGTGTGCGCGGTGGCGATCTATCTCTCGTGCGAGTGGTTCGTGAACGCCGTGGAATGGCTGGGACAGCGCCTGAACGTGGGGAAGATGGCGGTCGGCACGATCCTGGCCGCGTTCGGCACGGCCCTGCCGGAGTCGGTGGTGACGCTGGTCGCGGTGACCACCGGCGCCACACCCGAGGCCAGGAACATCGGCGTGGGTGCCGCGATGGGCGGCCCGCTGGCGCTGTCCACGATCGCCTACGGCGTGACCGGCTTCGTGCTGCTGCTCAAGCGCCGGCGCCACGAGTCGGCGGTGCGCGAGGAGACGGGCACGACGCCCGCCCGGCCGGCCGGGCAGGCGCTGGGTGACGAGAAGGACATGCGGCGGCTGGCGAAGGACCAGAAGTGGTTCCTGCCGATCTTCGTCGTGAAGGTCGCGCTCGGTCTGGTGGCCTTCGCGTACAAGCCCGTTCTCGGCCTGCTGTTCTTCACGGCCTACGCGGTGTACTTCTGGCGTGAGATCCGCGCCGAGGACCAGGGCGACGGGGAGCACGAGGAGCTGGAGCCGCTCAAGCTCCAGCGCGGGGCCGCTTCCCCGGCCACCTGGGCGGTCGTCGTACAGACGCTGGCCACGCTCGCGGTGATCTTCCTCGCCTCGCAGCTGTTCGTGAGGCAACTCGACGCGATCGGGCCGATGCTGGGGCTTCCCAGCGAGGTGACCGCGCTGCTGCTGTCCCCCGTCGCGACCGAGCTGCCGGAAGTGATGAACGCGGTGATCTGGGTGCGGCAGGGCAAGACCAAACTGGCGCTGGCGAACATCTCCGGCGCGATGATGATCCAGGCCACCGTGCCCAGCGGTCTCGGTCTGCTCTTCACCACCTGGAAGTTCGACGGCGCACTGATCTGGGCCGGGCTGATCACGATCGCCGCGATCGTCTACCTGCTGCTGTCGATGCGGGCGCACCGGCTCACCGCGGGCCGTCTGACAGCGGCCGCCGGCTTCTACGGGGTCTTCGCCCTCGGCCTCGTCCCGATCCTCGGCTGAGCCCCGCCCGCCCCCTGCCCGCGAGCCGATGACCGGTGGATCCCTGTGCCCGGAGGAACCGCGGGCGGGCGACGTACCTACAACTCGTCCCGCCGGCGGGCGAGATGGACGGTGAGGTCGGCGGTGATCCCGACCGTCTCGGGGAGCACCCGCAGGAGCCGGTCGAATATCCGCTCCCGCGCCGCGGCCGGCAGGACGAGATAGGCCGAGACGGTCGAGAGATGGCCGACGTAGTCGCGGGCGGTCATCGTCAAGCGCCGTTCGACCACGGCCTGTCGCACATCGGTGAACCACTCGGACCGCTGGAGTTCCGTACCCGGCCACTGCATGGCATGCCCCGGAGGCGTCCCGTCCGGGGACGGAACCTCGTCGCTCTCCAGGAACGGCGCCCGTGCCGCGCGAACGGCCTCCTCCACGGCCGGGTCGGCCGGCCGGAACGGCCCGCCGGACGAGGCGAACACGCCACCCGGCTCCAGCAGCGCGGCCACGCGTGGCCACCGGCCCTCCGGGTCCGTCCAGTGCAGCGCCGCCGCCGCGTACACCAGCCCGTACCTCTCGCCCGGCCGCAGCTCCTCGAACGCGGCTCGCACCGGCCTGACGCTCGCCGGCACGTGCTTGCGCAGCTCGGCGAGCATGGCCCCGTCAGGGTCGGTCGCGGTGACCGCGACTCCCCGCTGAGCGAACAGGCGGGTCGCCTTGCCTGTCCCGGCGCCGATTTCCAGGGCTGTCCGGACCGGCCGGCCCGCGTACCCCATCACCAGGTCGAACAGCTCCACGGGATACCCCGGCCGGAACCGTTCGTAGGCTTCCGCCATTGCTCCGAAGCTCAGTGCGCGACCAGACCCGTACATGACGAGCATCCTGACACGATCCGCGGCGTCGATGCCCGGCCTTTCGACGCCGGTGTCCCCGACCGCCCCTACAGCTTCAGGCCGTTCCGGGTGATGTACCAGTTGTGGAACGCGAACAGACCGCCGAGCATCACCAGCCAGAGCAAGGTGCTGGTGAGCGGGAAGGCGTCCAGCGGGATCGTGTACACCAGCACCACCCGCAGCACCGCGTCGAGCAGGAAGCCGGCTCCCCACACCGCCGTGACCAGCCGCAAGTGGTGACGGAACGTCGGCTCCGCGTCCCACCGCGCCTCCCACTCGGCCAGTCCGGCCTCGCCGACCTTGGCGATGACGATGCCGCGCGAGGCCGTCATCATGAACGGACGCCGGGTGAGCAGCGTGCCGAGCACCCAGAACCCGATCGCGGCGGTCAGCCAGCTGTCCCGGATCATCAGCACCCGCGCGCTGCCGGTGATCATGGACAGCAGTGTTCCGGCCACCACCAGGGTCAGCGTGAACACCGCCATCGCCTCCACGCGCCGCTGCCGCACGACGCCGTAACCGATCCACGGCAGCAGCAGCGCTCCGCCGACGACCATCGCGAGCCACTGGCCGGCGCCGGCCGCGCGCAGCCCGTAGTAGGAGCCGAGCGGGAGGGCCAGCTCGAAGAACAGCTGCGCGGCGAGCCGTCGGCGCAGTGCCGCCGTGCGGCGTCGGGTGGGGGCGGCGGCGTCCTCGTCCGTGGCGGTCTGCGGCGCCGGGCCCGTGGTCACGGTCTGCGCCCCCGTGTGCGTTGCGGTCATGAAGTCCCCCTGGTGGCACGGTCGAACAGGTCCGCCAGCTCCCGGCCGGCGGCCCGTACATCGAGATCGGAATCGTGCGTGGCGCGGCGCACCACGTCGTCGATGGCGGCGCGGATCGCCCGCACCATCACCCACGGGTCGAAGTCGCGGAACTCGCCCGCGCGCTGCGCCTTGCGGATCTGCTCCACCTGGACGGCCAGGTTCGCCTCCGTCGTGTCGAGGAAGGCGACCATGCCGGGGTCGCCGCCGCGGAGGTTGCCGAGGATCTCGACGACCGCCGCGAGGTGGTTCGGGTACTCGGCCAGCAGGTCGAGATTGCCCTCGATGGAGGCGCGCAGACGGCCCGCGTAGCTCTCATGGGCCTCGATACGGGGGCGGATGTACCCGTCCGCGAGCCGCAGCACCTCGGCGACGACCTCGCGCATCAGGTCGTCCCGCCCGTCGAAGTGGTAGGAGATCATCCCCGTGCTGCTCAGCCCGGCGCGCTCCGCGATCTTCGCGAACGAGGCCCGGTGGTACCCGACCTCGGCGATGACGTCGATCGTCGCGGCGACGATCTGGGCGCGGCGGCCCGTCTCCGTGAAGGAGGACCTGTCCCTGCGCCCCGCCTTTTGCTTGGACGTGCCATTCCTTGCTTGCATGAGCAAGACGGTAGTACGTCTTGCTCGCCCGAGCAAGAGAGTGGCGGCGCCATCACCCGCGCCACGGCCGATACTTCGGCGGCTCCTGGACGGCCGCCGCCCCCGGCTCACTGCTCCAGGCCGTCCGCGACCGCCTGGACGAAACCGTCGCGGCCGGACACGGCGAGGACGGCCCCGCCGCCTCGACGGTCGGCGCCTTCGGCGGCTCGGCGGAGATTCAGCTCCTCATGCCCGTCGCCGGAGTTTGCCCAGCGCTCGGGTGACCAGCCCGCGATGCGGCGACGCCGGAGCGGTCGCCGTGGGCTTCGGCCGGCCGACGCGCAGGGACAGATCCTGCTGGGGCTTCGTCCAGTAGGGCGTCACCGTACGGCCGTTCCCGTCCGGGTGGGGCCGTGGCGCGAGGGTGAGGGCGGGCTCTGCCGGGCGGTCGGCGCCGAGGCGGGCGGTCCTGGTCCAGCCCAGGGCGGTCAGGCGGACGTGGAAGTCCCAGGCGCCGTCCGTGAGCGCCGTGCCGGAGACCACCGTCGCCGGGTCGAACGCGGCCCGGCCGGTCACCAGCAGCCTCTCCATGCCCTCCTCCCCGGGCTCCCTGACCACCTCGCACGTCGTGGTCAGCGGGTACTGCGCCCCCGTCGCGCGTTCGCGCAGCACCAACACGGCCTTGGCCCTGGCCGGTTGCGCGGGTCCGGTGAGCGGCTGGGCGGCGAGCCGCGCACGGAGTCCGGCCGACAGCGACAGCGGGCCGATCCGGTCCTCACCGGCGAGGAGTTCGAGGGGCCGGCCGTCGGCGACCGGCCGCGCGGTGAAGTCCACCTCGAAGGTGCCGTCGGCCAGCCACCGGGCGTCACGCAGCAGCAGCCGGCAGCCCGCCGTGCCTTCCCAGCGGGTGAGTTCGAGCAGGTCGTCGACGCGGTCCTCGGCCACGAGGGCGAGGGTCACCCGCTGCCGGCCGGAGAGTCCGGCGGTCGCGGTCGGCGAGACATACCCGTCCAGGGTGGTACGGATCTCACCGAGCAGTTCGCGGCGCCCGGCGTCGTCCAGGTCGGGCAGCCGGGTCCCGCCGAGCTTCTCCAGCATCTCCACCCGCAGCCAGCGCTGGTGCAGCCGGTCGCGCGCGGGGCCCGGCTCGGTGAGCCGGTCGACGGTCGTGAGCATCGCGCGCAGCCCCGCGTAGTACGGGCCGGGTACGAAGTCGGCGGCCTTGGCGGCCGGTGCGTAGGAGCAGCAGAGGTACGAGCCGAGGACGGCGGTCCGCCGGGCGCGCAGCATCGCCTCCGCCGTGAACGCCTGCTCGGCCAGGGGGTGCGGTGACGCCCCGAAGCGCAGGCCGTGCCGCTGGATCATCGCCCGGTCGAAGAGCTTGTCGGCGGTGAGGCTGTTGGCCAGCGGGTCCTTGGCCAGGGTGGCGGACGGGCGGTCCCGGGCGTACAACTCCTTCGGTACGGAACGCCTTTTGGCCCCGGCGGGCTTGCCCGCGACCACATCGGCGTCGTGTGCGAGGCCGTAGTCGTACATCCGTCGCAGCGCCTGATCGCCGAGCCGGTCGCCGGGCCTGAGGAAGAACAGGTAGGTGCCGCGGGCGGCGGCGGCCCCGGTGTCGCGCGGGTCGGTACCGTCGTGGGGGACGAGGCGGACGGGGGAGGGCAGCGGCGCGGGGACCGGTTGGGAGGCGTCGGCGACGAGCAGGACCTCGTACGCGTCGTCCCGCCACGACTGGGCGGTCAGGGAGGCCAGGCTCACGGCGAGTTGCTCGGCGTCGTCGCCCGCCGGCAGCACGACGCTGACCAGGGGAGCGTCCGCCGGGGCCCCCGCGTCCCCCGCCGCCGGCTCGTCGCCGGCCTCGACCCGCAGGGCGAGCCCCGCGCCGCCGGCCGGTTCCGCCGCGGTGACCCGGACGCCGGCGACCGCGCCTGCCGGGATCGGCGGCGAGGCGGGCGTCGCCGTCAGATCGGTGTGCCGGTCCAGACCGGGGCCCAGCACCCGGACCTGGAGTTCCCACACCCCCTCGTCCGGGGCCCCGCCGCCGGCCGCCCGGCGCGGATCGACCGCCGCGGTCGTGCGGATCACCGGGCGCAGCCGTAGGGACCCGTCGGGAGCGGTGCCGGGCAGTTCCTCCCAGTGGAGGTCCAGATCACGGGGGAGCATCCACGTGACCGCCGTCCCGCGGTGGCGCAGGAAGACGTCCACCCGGAAGCGCTGGAGATCGTCGGTGATGTCGACCGGGCCGAGGCCGGGACCGTCGTCCGGGCCCGGGCCCAGGCCCTTGATGAGGGCCGGATGGAGAAGGCAGCGGTCGCCGTGCCGTTCGACGGTGATCGGCTCCCCCTCGGCCCCGTAGGTGAAGTGGGCGTCGAAGGCCAGCCGCAGCCTGTCGCGGTGCCAGTACGCCGAGGTGAGGTGGGCGTGGCCCACGAGGGTCGCGCCCCGGCGGGCGAGTTCGGTCACCGCCGCGGTCCGGCCCGCCCGGACCAGCACGGCCCGGGGGCGCTCCAGACCGGTCAGGCCCTCGTACACGCCCTCGGTGAGGTAGTCCGCGGCGACCGCGCGCAGCGCCTGGAGGAGTTCATCGCGGTAGGAGTCGTCGGGGTAGTCCAGGAAGATGGGCTCGCTGAGGTATTTCACCAGGTCGGCGCGCCAGAAGCGGCGCAGCCAGGTGTCGCGTACGGGTCCGGGCCCGGTCTCGGCGAGCAGCGCGTCGAAGATCTCGCGCAGATTGCCGGAGTAGCCGGCCGGGTCGAGCCGCGTGGGGGTGGCGTGGCCGCCGTCCTCGCGCTCCAGGTAGAAGTAGCAGGGGTAGTCGCCGACGATCGACACCGAGCCGGCCCGCAGGACGGCGGGCACCATGAACAGCAGGTCCTCGCCGACGTAATGGCCCACGGGGAAAAGGATCCCCTGCTCACGCAGGTATCGCGTGCGGTACATCTTGTGGACCGTGAGGCTGTCGTGCAGGGCGGCGCTCTTGTACGTGACCGACTCGCGGTTGCGCTTCATCAGGCCGTGCGGGGCGCCCCGCAGCCGGTGCGTGATGGTGACCTTGCCGATGACGATGTCCGAGCCGTTGCGCCGGCCCATCGCGTACATCCGCTCCAGTGCCTCGGGACCCATGCGGTCGTCGTGGTCGACGAACTGGATGTACTCGCCGCGGGCCGCTTCGATGGCGACATTGCGCGGATGGCCGGGCCAGCCGGAGTTGGCCAGCCGGATCAGACGGAAGAGCGGGTCGCGGGCGGCCAGTTCCTCCAGCCGGTCGGGGGTGGTGTCCGTGGAGCCGTCGTCGACGAAGAGCACCTCGAATTCGTCGGCCGGCAGCGTCTGCCGCTTCATCGCGTCGATCAGGGGCTCGATGAGGACGCCGGAGTTGTAGGTGGGCACCACCACGGTGACCTTGAGCGACACGCTGTTTCCCGCACTTTCCCCTTGGCCGAGCCGCGGCCCCCGGCGATTCGCACATCGTAGAGGGCGTTTCTCCCTGTTTTTATACTGGATCATCAGGTTTGGCCTGGCTTGTGATGCGCGCCGTGTCGGGGTCGATCCGCCGGTGAGCGGGCCGTCATGGCATGCGACCGCTGGTTCGGACCAGAAGTAGGCCGCGAGGGGTCCGCCGCAGGGGGCGCGGCGGGCGCGGAGGTCGACCGCTACAGGGCTTGCGGTTGGGCCAGTTGAAGATTCCCTGGCCAGGAGCGGGTAATACCAGTGGTCTACTTAGGTTATCGAGCTGTAATACCAAAGGATTGACCAGCGGTCGCTACCAGTTCTAGCGTGGTTCACCTCACCCCGCTACAAATGGCCCAGAGGTGGATGAAACTCCCATGAACGTTACTTCTCCTTCACGCCGCAGACGCATGGCTGTTGCGGCGGTGGCCGCGGTCGGAGCCCTCGTACTGGCCTCCTGCGCGTCGGGCGGATCCGACGGAACGGACGGAGCGTCCGGCTCGACCGGGAGCCACACCGCCGGCAACGCCAAGAAGAACCCGATCGTCGCGCTTCTGCTCCCGGAGAACGCGACCGCCCGGTACGAGGCGCGGGACAAGCCGACGTTCGAGAAGCAGCTCGCGGAGAGCTGCCCCACATGTCAGCTCCGGTACTACAACGCGGCCGGGGACGCCGGCAAGCAGCTCAGCCAGGCCGAGTCGGCGCTGACCGAGGGGGCGAGCGTGCTGGTGATCGACCCCGTCGACTCCAACGCCGCCGGGGCCGTGGTCGCCGGCGCCCGCAAGCAGGGCGCGAAGGTCATGAGCTACGACCGCGTCATCTACAACGCGGGCGTGGACTACGGAGTGAAGTTCGACAACGTCCAGCAGGGCGCCGTCGGCATGCAGTCGCTGCTCGACAAGCTGAAGAAGGACGGCAAGACCTCCGGCAACGTCGTCATGATGAACGGCGACCCCGTCGACTCGGGCGCCAAGCCGGAGAAGGAAGGCGCGCACAGCGCCGTCGACAAGTCCGGCTTCACCGTCGCCGCCGAGTACGACACCAAGGGCTGGTCGGCCGCCAACGCGCAGAACCAGATGCAGCAGGCCATCACCAAGCTGGGCGCGTCCCACATCGCCGGCGTCTACGCGGGCAACGACGGCATGGCCACCGGTGTCGTCGCCGCGCTGAAGAGCGCCGGCGTCAACCCGATGCCGCCCGTCACGGGTCTGGACACGCAACTCGACGCCATCCAGAACATGGTGGCCGGCGACCTGTACGAGAGCACGTACCTCCCGGTCGAGACCGAGGCGCGGATCGGCGCCAAGGCGGCCGCCGCGCTCGCCAGCGGGAAGCAGCCCTCCGGTGAGCTGCTCAACGGCACCGTCGACGACGGCGCTCACAAGGTGCCCGCCTACCTGCTCGAATCCATCGCCGTGACGATGGAGAACATGAAGGAGATCCTGCTCGACAGCGGCTATCTGACCGTCGACCAGATCTGCACGGCCGACTACCAGAAGGCGTGCGTCAAGGCGGGACTCCGCTAAGTGACCTCCTTCCCCACCAGCGATGCCGCCCGGGTCGTGGCAGTCGACCTGGGCGGCACCACGGCCCGCGCGGCGCTCGTCGACCGAAGCGGTGTCCTGACCGCCCGGCTCAAGGAGCCCGTCCGGCACGGCGCGGCGCACGAGCAGGTCGCCGACCTCATGGCTCGGGTCGCGGCCGGTACGGACGCCGTCTCGGCGGTCGTCGGCCTGCCGGGACGGGTGGACCACGTCCAGGGCCGTCTGCACGTGGCGCGGAACCTGCCGTCCACCGACCTCGGCCGTCTGTCCGCCGCGTACCTCGCCGAGGCCACCGGACTGGCCGTCGAGCTGGCCGGTGACGCCGAACTGGCCGCGATCGGCGAGACGTACTTCGGCGCCGGATCCACCACCGGGACGACGGCCTATCTCACCCTCTCGACGGGGGTCGGCGCGGCGGTGGTGAGCGACGGCCGCGTGCTGTCGGGACGCGTGTCGGGGTTCCAGATCGGCTTCCTGCACCTGCTCGGCGCCGGACGTCCCATGATCGAGGACCTCGGCTCGGGACAGCGCGTGCGCGAGGTCGCGCGTGAACTCGGCAGGGACGTCGACTACCGCGCCTTGACCGAGCTTGCCTCCGGAACCGGCACCGGACCGAAGACGCGGCACGCCCGCGAGCTGGCGGCCGGCGCGCTCGCCGACATCGCCGACGCGGCGGCCGCCGCCGCGATCCTCCTGTGCCACGTCGTCTCGCCCGACGTACTGGTGGTCGGCGGCGGGGTCGCCCGCGCGGCCGGCGCCCACCTTCTCGACGAACTCGACCGTCGCATCCGCGACACCGCGGCCTCGCACGTCTCCTGGGACGTCGAGGTACGCGCCGCCCTGTGCGGTGACGACGCCGGCCTCGCCGGCGCGGCCGCGTGGCACCTCGCCAAGCCGATCGCGGTCGCCGCCGCGGCGGACCGACCCGGCATGAAAGGCAACCGCCGATGACACCGACCGTTGAAAGGGCGGGAGAACATCCGCCGCCCGTGCTCCAGTTGGAGCACATCAGCAAGAGCTTCGGCGCCGTGCAGGCGCTCAGCGACGTCAGCATGAGCGTCGCCGCAGGAGAGGTCGTGGCGCTCGTCGGCGACAACGGGGCCGGCAAGTCCACCCTGATCAAGACGATCGCCGGCGCCCACCCCCGCGACGGCGGCACCATGGCGGTGAACGGCCGACCGGTGTCCCCGCGCAAGCCTATGGACTCGACGCGCCTCGGTATCGCGACCGTCTACCAGGACCTCGCGCTGTGCGACAACCTCGACATCGTCGCCAACCTGTTCCTCGGGCGCGAGAAGCACCACGGGGGCTTCCTGAGCGCGCTCGACATGGAGCAGATCGCCGTCGGGCTGCTCAAGCGGCTCTCCGTCAAGATCAAGGACCTGCGCGCACCCGTCTCGTCGCTTTCGGGCGGGCAGCGCCAGTCGGTCGCCATCGCGCGGTCCCTGCTCGGTGAGCCGCGCATGGTCATCCTGGACGAGCCCACCGCGGCGCTCGGCGTCGAGCAGACCGCCGAAGTGCTCGAACTCATCGAGCGGCTGCGCGCCGAGGGGCACGCCGTCCTCATGGTGAGCCACAACCTCGCCGACGTCTTCGACGTGGCGGACCGGATCGTCTGCCTGCGGCTCGGGCGCAGCGTCACCGAGTTCCCCGTCGAGGGGACCACAGAAGAGCAGGTCGTCGCCGCCATCACGGGCGTCGCCGACAGCAGTGCCCAAAAGCGCCGGAAGCGGCGCCGCGACCGGGCCGAGGAAGGATGACCGTGACCACGAACACCGCCACCGGCCGCGCGCAGGGCACTGTCCTGCCGCCCGGACCGCCATCGGAGGGGAACTGGGCGCGCGAGCGCCTCCAGCGCCTGCGCACCGGTGACTTCGGACCGCTGCCCGTCGTCCTCGGCCTCGTCGTCATCTCGCTGGTCTTCCAGATCGCGAACGGGCGGTTCCTCTCGCCGCAGAACCTGTCCAACCTGAGCCTGCAGATCGCCTCGACCGGCGTCATCGCGCTCGGCATCGTGTTCGTCCTGATCATCGGGGAGATCGACCTCTCCGCCGGATCGGTGAGCGGGATCACCTCCGCCGCCATGGTCGTGCTGAGCATCAACATGGGTTGGCCGCCGGTCCTCGCGATCGTCCTGGCGATCGTGTTCGGCGCCGCGATCGGCCTGTTCCACGGGTTCATCTTCACCAAGCTCGGCGTTCCGTCGTTCGTGCTGACCCTGGGCGGACTGCTCGCCTGGCAGGGCGGCCAGCTCCTCGTCCTCGGCAACCAGGGCACGATCAACATCCCCTACAACGGCGCGATCGCCTCGCTCGCCAACACCACGCTCCCGGCGTGGATCGGCTACGTGATCGCCCTCCTCTACGCGGTGGCCGCGTTCGGCAGGACGTTCCTCACCGCCAGGCGGCGGCTGGAGCGCGGTCTGACCGTGCGACCCCTCACCGGGGGCCTCGTGCGCGCGTCCGTGATCACGGCTCTGATCCTCGCGGCGACAACCGTCTTCGCGCAGTGGCACGGCATCCCGCTGTCGCTGATCATCTTCGTCGGGCTCGTGGTGATGGTCGACGTGCTGCTGCGCGGCACGACGTTCGGCCGCAAGCTGTTCGCCGTCGGCGGCAACGCCGAGGCGGCCCGGCGCGCCGGCATCCAGGTCGGCACGGTCAAGGTCATCGCGTTCACGATCGCCTCGTCGCTCGCGGCCTTCGGCGGTGTGCTCGCGGCCTCGCGCCTGTTCGCGGTCAACCAGGCCAGCGGCGGCAGCGACGTGCTGCTGAACGCGATCGCCGCCGCGGTCATCGGCGGCACAAGCCTGTTCGGCGGGCGCGGCAGCGCATACTCCGCGCTGCTCGGCATGCTCGTCATCGGAGCGGTGTCCAACGGCATGGATCTGCTCAACCAGACCTCCGCCGTCAAGTACGTGATCACCGGCACTGTCCTCGTCGCCGCCGTCGTGATCGATTCCCTGGCACGACGAGGAAGGGCGGCTAGCGGCCGATGAGCGTCAACGCGTTTCTGCGACAGGGTTTCGTCCCCTTCAAGGAGGGCGTGGTGGACCAGACCGACCGGCTCACCGAAATCGCCCCGGTGCTGCGCGAGCGGGCGCTCGCCGCGGCGAGCGCCGTCGGCCGGCCCGACCGGGCCACTTTCATCGGCATCGGCGCGAGCCTCGCGGCGCTCGCCGCGCCGGTCGCCCACCTGTCGGCACACGGCATCCCGAGTGTCCGGCTCAACGCGGCCGAGGCGGGGCCGTTCGACGAGAACGCCACGCTCATCGCGCTGTCGCAGTCGGGCCGCAGCCGCGAGACGGTCGACGTGATACGCGCGGCCCCGGGCCGCAAACTCGCGGTCGTCAACGTCACCGACTCACCGATGGCCTCCGCCGCCGACTCGGTGCTCACACTCGGCGACCTGCCCGACAGCCTCGCCTCGACGATCGGCTTCACCGCCTCGGCGATGGCCGTGTCGATGCTCGCCGAGACCTGGACCGACGGCGAACCGTCCGCGTCGTGGCTCAGCCTGGGGGAGCGGCTGGCCGGATTCCTCACGGTGACCTCCGCACAGGCCGAGGAGATCGCGGACCGGCTGTCGGCCGCGTCGATCATCGACCTGGTGGCGCCGGCGGACCAGTACGGAGCGGCCGAAGGCGGCGCGCTGCTGCTGCGCGAGGTGACGCGGGTGCCCGCCGCGTCGTTCGAGACACGGCAGTACCTGCACGGGCTGATGGAGTCGACCCACCCCTCGACCCTGCACATCGTTCTCGACGGTCCCGACGACGGGCAGATCGTCCGGGCCCTCGGCTCGCTCGGCCGTCAGATCGTCGAGCTGCGCACCGGCGCTCCCGTCACCCACGGCGAGCGGACCCTGGTCGTGCCGGTCGAGGCGCGCGGCCCCCTGGAGATTCCGATCTTCGTGGCGGCGCTGCTGCAACAGGTGGCGCTGCGCGCGGCGCGGGCGCGGGGGATCGACCCCGACGAGTTCCTCTTCCTCGACACGGGCACCAAGCTCGACGACGGCGAATAGCCGCCACAGGCCCGGCCGCCGGACGACCGCCTCGGCACCGTACGGCACGGGCGCCGAATACGTCTCTCCCCATCAATCCAACGGACACAATCGGGGCTATGTCTACTTCGCCAGCACTGCACCGTAAGGTGGCGCAGCACCTCAGGGAACGCATCGAATCGGGGGTGATCGCCCCCGGTTCGAGAATGCCCTCCGAGCGGGTTCTCGCTGAGCAGTTCGACGTCAGCCGGGTCACCGTCCGCCAGGCATTGAAGGACCTGGAGGTGGCCGGTCTGGTCAAGGTCATCGCGGGTGCCCGGTGGGTGCGGGGAGAGACGTCGGCGCCGGCCTCGCTCCGGCCCGCCGAGCCGGAGGCGGAGTCGATCGAGGAGGGCGCCACCGGGCTCGTGAGCTTCTCGGACCTCGCGTCCGCGAACGGCCTGACGTCCAGTTCGAAAGTGTTGAAGTGCCTCACTCGCGCGAGTTCGCTCGACGAGGCGGACCTGCTGGGTGTCGCGCCGGGTGCTCCCATCGTCGAACTGGTCCGGCTGCGGCACCTCGACGGCATCCCCACCCTGATCGACTTCTCGCTCATCCCGGAGGGCCTGGCGCCCGGACTGGGCGAACACGATTTCACGACCGCTTCCCTCTACCGCACGCTCGCCGAGCAGTACGGCCTGCACGCGGTCAGAGCCGATTGCGTCATCGAAGCGCGCGGCGCGTCCGCCGAGATCGCCGAAAGCCTCGGCCTTGCCCCGGGCGACCCCATCCTGGAGATCGTCCAGACCACGTTCGACGAGAACCGCCGGGTCGTGCAGTGGTGCCGCAGCGTCTACCGCGGCGACCGCTACCGCTTCCGCGCCGCCCTCCAGGGCCAGGCCGGCCGCGCGCACCGCCCCCCAACCGCCGCGGAGCCGACCGGCCGCGGCGCCGTACCGCACATAGCGAGGTTGTATCCATGAGAGTTTCCGCACGTGGCGCCGTCATCGCCGGCGCCTGGGTGAAGGGCGACGTCGAGGTCGACGACGGACGGCTGGTACGCGCCGGCCTGCCGTCGACCGGCACGGGGTACGTTCTGCCCGGCCTGGTGGACCTACAGGTCAACGGGTACGGCGGGGTCGACTTCAACGCGGCGACGGCCGAGGAGTTCGAGCGGGCGTTCGCGGCGCTCACCCGGGACGGCGTCTTCCACGTACAGCCCACCGTCATCACCGACTCCGCGGACAACGTGGTCCGGCAGCTCCGCGTGCTCGGCAAGCTCCAGGAGTCGGCGCCGCGCGGCGCGAAGGTCGTGGGCGTGCACGCCGAGGGCCCGTTCCTGTCCCCGCACCACCGCGGCGTGCACCGCACCGAGTACCTCCGCGACCCCGACATCGGCGTCGTGCGGCGGTTCCTCGACGCCGGGCCGCTGCGCACGATCACCGTCGCCCCCGAACTGCCCGGCGCGCTGGAGCTGATCGCCTGGGCCGCCCGGGAAGGGGTGATCGTGCAGGCCGGGCACTCGGGCGCCGACACGGCGACCGCGTACGCGGGCTTCGACGCGGGCGCCCGCGCGGTCACGCACCTGTTCAACGGGATGATCGCGTTCAGCCACCGCGCCCCCGGCATCGCGGGCGCGACGCTCAACCGGGAGGAGGTCGCCATCCAGCTCATCGCCGACGACATCCACCTGGCGCGCGAGACCTCGCTGTTCGCGCTCAAGGCCGCCGAGCACCGCATCATGCTCGTCACCGACGCCGCGTCCCCCGCCGGGGCGGGCGACGGCGCCTTCACCGTGGGCGGCTTCACGGTCACGGTCACCGAGGGCGTGCCGCGCCTGCCCGACGGCACCCTCGCCGGCAGCACGGTGACGCTGCTTCAGCAGGTGCGCAAGCTCGTCGAGCACGACTGGCCCGTCGACCGCGCGGTGAACCTGGCCAGCCGCGCGCCCGCCCGCTTCTACGGGCTCACCGGCGCGGGGGAGCTGACCCTCGGCGGCCCGGCCGACCTGATCGTGACCGACGAGAACGTCGCCGTCGAGCGCGTCCTGGTCGGCGGAGAGGAGTTCGCGGCGTGAACCTCCTTCCCCGCGGGCTGATCGTCTCGCTCACCCCGTCGCCGCAGTCGCCCTGGCAGCACATCGACGACGTCGTCCGGCTCGCCGCCGCCGCGCAGGCCGGCGGCGCCGTCGCCGTGAAGATGGACGGCCCGGACGCCGTGCGCGCCGTGAAGCGCGCCCTCCCCGGCTTCCCCGTGCTCGCTGTCAGCATCGACGGCTCGCACGGCGGGGTCGTCCGCATCACGCCGACGCGGGACCACGCGGCCGCGCTGGTGGACGCCGGCGCCGACGTCGTCGAACTGGAGGCGGACTCGGCCGCGCGTCGCCACGACGGGCAGGACCTGTCCGAGCTGGTCGCGTCGTTCGTCGCGCTCGGCAGGCCGGTCAAGGCGGGTGTGCCGGGGATCGACGACGCGCGCACCGCCGTGGAGGCGGGCGCCGCGCTGGTGAGCTCGTCGACGATGGGCTACCCCGCCAAGGCGAACACCGGCCCGCTGCCCGACCTCGGGCTCGTGGCGACCCTCGTGGCCGCCGCCGGGGTGCCGGTCGTCGCCGAGCGCGGCTACTCGACGCCGGACGACGTGCGCGCGGCCATTGACGCGGGCGCGCACGCCGTCGTGGTCGGCTCGGCCATCGTCGACCCCGTCTGGCTGACTGCCCGTTTCGCCGGCGCGGCGTACGCCACCACTCCGTAGCCCGGCATGCGAACCCGGCCAGGAACCCCGCCGAAGGGGCTCCTGGCCGTGGCCTTACGGAGCAGGGCGACAGCTCGGGCGCCGCTTTCGCGTCCGTCGCCCTGCTGCGGGGCGAGCCCGTACCGGTCGGGCCGGCCGGGTCGGGGTGGAAACCGAAGCCGTTCAGCAGCCGTGTGCCGCCCGCCGGTTGCCGGGGTCAGTGGCGACGGTGCCGAACCCGGGGCGACGGCCGGGGTGCTTCGGGCGGCGCCGCGGTGCCCGGGTTCGGCCGTGCCGCGGTCCGCCGCCGGGATCCGCGGCCCTCGCGTGGACACCGAGGGGCACGCGTATGGACTTCGACCTGGTCGGACCGACCGCAGGGCCTTTTGCCGACTGCACACCGCGGCGGTGGTGCCCCGGCCGATCTGTCCACGGAGCGTCCGGCAGGCGCCCGCCCGCGCGCGGCGGTTCGCGCCGGCGTGGACGGCGCGCCGGGGGGCGCGGACACATCGTGTCAATGATCCGTTCGGGCTCCGCGCGCCCTGCCGACGGACACGGGCCGCAGCGATGATGAGCGGACCGCACCTGATCCAGGCGACTCCGCACACCGGCCTCTTGGCGGGTGGACACGCGGTGGAAGGAATCCACTTTGTTGCTCCTCATCTCCCCGGACAGCGTCGAGGAGGCTCTCGACTGCGCGAAGGCAGCGGAGTACCTCGACATCGTCGATGTCAAGAAGCCCGACGAAGGCTCGCTCGGCGCGAACTTCCCGTGGGTCATCAGGGAAATCCGCGATGCGGTCCCGGCGGAAAAGCCGGTGTCCGCCACCGTGGGGGACGTACCGTACAAGCCCGGCACGGTGGCCCAGGCGGCGCTCGGTGCCGCTGTCTCCGGAGCCTCGTACATCAAGGTCGGCCTCTACGGGTGCACGACGCCCGAACAGGCCATCGAGGTCATGCGAGGGGTGGTCCGGGCGGTGAAGGACTACCGGCCGGAAGCGTTCGTCGTCGCCTCGGGCTACGCCGACGCCGACCGGATCGGCTGCGTCAACCCGCTCGCGCTGCCCGACATCGCCCGCCGTTCCGGCTGCGACGCGGCCATGCTCGACACCGCGATCAAGGACGGGACACGGCTGTTCGACCACGTTCCGCCCGACGTCTGCGCGGAGTTCGTCCGGCTGGCCCACGAGGCCGATCTGCTCGCCGCCCTCGCGGGCAGCGTCAAGGTGGACGACCTCGGCGCGCTGACCCGCATCGGCACCGACATCGTGGGGGTGCGTGGGGCGGTCTGCGAGGGGGGTGACCGCAGGACCGGAAAGATTCAGCCACGGCTGGTGGCTGCCTTCCGGGCGGAGATGGACCGGCATGCCCGCGAGTACGCAGCTGCCGCCGCCGCGAGCTGACGCCGGCATGCCGACACGTCAGCCCAGCCGCACGCCCGGGACCCGCGGCGGGCGCTTCGCCGTCATCGACCCGGCAGCGGGCGAAGCATTCGACGAGGCCCCCGACCAGCAGCCGGACGAGTTGGACGCCGTCGTCGACCGGGCTCACGCGGCCTGGCGCGGCTGGCGGGCCGACCCCGCCGCCCGCACCACCGCGTTGCTCGCCGCAGCCGACGCCGTGGAGGCGGCCGGGGCCGAACTCGCTCCGCTGCTCACCCGTGAACAGGGCAAACCCCTGGCCGAGTCGTACGCGGAGGTCGCCCGCGCGGCGGCCCGCCTGCGCTACTTCGCCGAGCTGGACCCCGGGCGCCAGCCGATCACCGACGGTCGGCCGGTACGCAGCGAGGTCCGCTGGCGGCCGCTCGGACCCGTCGCCGCGATCGTCCCGTGGAACCTTCCCCTCCAGCTCGCGTCGGCGAAGTTCGCGCCCGCGCTCGCCGCGGGCAACACGATGGTGCTCAAGCCCTCCCCGTTCACGCCCCTCGCCACCCGGCTGCTGGGGTCCGTCATCTCCGCAGCTCTTCCCGAGGACGTACTGACGATCGTCACCGGCCGCGAACCCCTCGGCGCCCGCCTCGCGTCCCATCCGGGAATCCGCCATGTGACCTTCACCGGTTCGATTCCCACCGGGCGGGCGGTCGCGGAGGGCGCGGCGTCCTCGCTCGCCCGGGTCACCCTGGAGCTGGGCGGCAACGACGCGGCCATCCTGCTGGACGACGTGGAGGTGGAGCGGATCGCGGACCGGCTGTTCTGGGCGGCGTTCCGCAACTGCGGGCAGGTCTGCATGGCGGTCAAGCGCGTCTACGCCCCGGCCCGGCTCCATTCCCGAGTGGTCGAGGCTCTCGCACAGCGCGCCAAGACCGCCGTCGTCGGACCGGGGCTCGATCCGGGCTCGCAACTGGGGCCGGTCAACAACGCCGCCCAGCTGGCCCGGGTCGAGCGTTACACGGCCCGGGCCCTGGCGGACGGCGCCCGGGCCGTGGCCGGCGGCCACCGGCTGGACCGACCGGGCTACTTCTTCGCCCCGACGATTCTGGACGGTGTCCCCTCCGACAGCCCGGTCGTGACGGAAGAACAGTTCGGTCCGGTCCTGCCGGTGCTGCCGTACGGAAGCCTCGACGAAGCCGTCGAGGCGGCCAACGACACCGGCTTCGGGCTGGGCGGCTCGGTATGGGGGACCGACCTCGACCGGGCCGAGGCGGTGGCCGACCGGCTGGAATGCGGGACGGCCTGGATCAACCATCACGCCGAACTGTCCTTCGCCCAGCCCTTCGCGGGCATCAAGGAGAGCGGTGTCGGCGTCGCGGGCGGGCCGTGGGGGCTCTACGGGAACCTCAGGCCGTTCGTCGTGCACCGTCCGGAGGGGACGTGACGATGAGGTTCGGTGCGGCCGTACTGCGCTCGTACGAGAGCCGGTTCGCCGTCGAGGAGGTGATCCTGGAGGCGGGGCCGGCCGATGGCGAGATCCTGGTCGAAATCGCGGGCTGCGGGATGTGCCGGACCGATCTCGCGGTCCGGCGTTCGGCGGGCCGCTCACCGCTGCCGACGGTGCTCGGCCACGAGGGGGCCGGGGTCGTGGTGGAGACGGGCGGCCCGGACACCGGCCTGAGCGTCGGCGACCATGTCGTGCTGAGCTTCGACTCCTGCGGGCACTGCCGGAACTGCATGGGCGCGGCCCCCGCCTACTGTGACTCCTTCGCCTCGCTCAACCTCTTCGGAGGGCGCAAGGAGGCCGTGCCGCGGTTCACCGACGCGGCCGGGGGCGCCTTGGCTCCCCGGTGGTTCGGCCAGTCCTCGTTCGCCGAGTACGCCGTGGTCCCGGCCCGCAACGCCGTCCGGGTGGATCCCTCGCTGCCCATCGAACTGCTCGGACCGCTCGGCTGCGGCTTCCTCACCGGAGCCGGAGCGGTCTTCAACTCCTTCGGTGTCGGCCCCGGCGACAGCATCGCGGTCTTCGGCGCGGGAGCGGTGGGCCTGGCCGCGGTGATGGCGGCCACCGCCGCCGGTGCGGTGACCGTGGCCGTCGACCGGCACCCCGAACGGCTTGCCCTCGCCGAGCGATTCCGCGCGATCCCGCTGTCCGCCGCATCGGCCGATCTGCCCCACCGCATTCGTCGACTGACCGACGGCGGCGTGCAGTACGCGCTGGACACCACGGGCTCCGCCCAACTGATCAACGACGCGCTCCGGGCCCTCCGCCCGACCGGCAACCTCGGCCTGGTGACACGGCTGCACACCACGCTGCCGCTCGAACCCGGGGCGCTGGACCGGGGCCGGCGGATCTCCCACATCTGTGAGGGGGACGCGGTGCCGGGACTGCTGATTCCACGGCTGATCGGCCTGTGGCAGGCCGAGCGGTTTCCCTTCGACCAGCTGATCCGTACGTACCCGCTCGCCGACATCAACGAGGCCGAACGCGACTGCGACGCGGGCACTGTGGTCAAACCCGTCCTGGTACCGGAGGGGAGCTGCCGATGAGCGAGGCGTTCAACGCCGCCATCCGGTCGACAGTCACCTGACGAGCGGCCACCTACACAGCACCGCCGTGGCGGCCCGCGCGGCGAGCTTGCCTTCGCCGAGCCGACCGGACTGGTGGGCCGGGAGTTGCCGCAGGGCCGCGTGCCATCGGGTACGCCCCCGAGGAACGGGTCATTCAGGCTGTCACGTCGTGCATTCACCGCGGATCCGTCATTCGATTCCTCACGGTTCGTGGTCTCTACTCGGGAGGACACATGGTCGGCACAGGGCATCGCAACACCGGTGCGGAAGGCGTGGAAGGAGGCGTCGGCCTGACCGCTCTCCTGGTCGCCGCGGCACGGGCGATCGAAACCCACCGCCACGACAGCCTGGCACGGGACATCTACGCGGAGCACTTCGTGCTCGCCGCACCGGCGTCCGCAAGCTGGCCGGTCCGCATGCAACAGGTTCCGGACGGGGACGCGAACCCGCTGTGGGGGCGATTCGCGCGGTACTTCGGTCTGCGCACGAGGGCCCTCGACGACTTTCTCCTCAGGTCGGTGCACGCCGGGAGCGCTCGCCAAGTAGTCCTGCTCGGGGCGGGTTTGGATGCGCGGGCGTTCCGCCTCGATTGGCCTCCCGGCTGCGTGATCTTCGAGATCGACAGGGAAAGCGTGCTGGCGTTCAAGCACAAGGTGCTCGGCGGACTGTCGGCCACCCCGAAGGCGGCGCGCGTACCGATTCCGATCGATCTGCGCGCCGACTGGGTCGGAGCGCTGACCGACGCCGGCTTCGACACGGCCGCACCGACCGTCTGGCTGGCCGAGGGGTTGCTGTTCTACCTGCCCAGTGCCGCCGAGACCTACCTCATCGACACGGTGGACCGGTTGAGCACGGAGGGAAGCGCTCTGGCGTTCGAGGTCAAGCTGGAGAGGGACTTGCTGGCCTACCGCGACAGCCCGCTGTACACCTCGACGAAGCACCAGATCGGCATCGACCTGCTCAACCTGTTCGATGGAGAACCGCGGCCCGACTCCGCGGGTGACCTGGCCGGCAAGGGCTGGTCCACATCGGTCCGCACCCCCTTCGACTTCACCCGCCGGCACGGACGCGGCCCGCTGCCCGAGCAGAACGACGCGCTGGCGGGCAACCGGTGGGTGTTCGCGAACAAGTCCCGGCCCTGACGCCACCGTCCGCCGGCCACGTCCGCCGTCGGCCGGCCACGTCCGCCGACCGTGCGGCGGACGTGGCCGGCCGTGCCCTGGCCGAAGCTCAGTGCCGCCTCGACACCCTTGCCACCGACAGCACAGACCCGGACCTGCTCGGCTACCTCACCTCCGCCTCTGCGGGCCCCTCCCCGCCGCCGCGGGTGGGTCCGACCACACCGAGATCCGTTCCTGCCGACCACCTTGTTGTTCCGGCGAGAGAACCCCCTGACATTGCCTCCGCCAACGCGGTGCCGCCGTCGATGGCCTGCTCCTGGTCTCCCCACCCCGCATCGTGCCGTCCGCACGCGGGGCGCGCGGACCACCGGGCCGCCCGACCGGCCCGGGGACGCGCAGGGCGAGCAGGACGACGACGTCGTCGGTGAGCGGCAGGCGTCGGCGTGCCGCGGCACACAGGTCTGCCGGCGGCCGTAGCCTGGGTATGGCGCCGGTGGACGGATATGCGGCCGGCCGGCCGCGCGGACGCGACTCCGGGCCGGCTACCGGCAGGACGTCCCATGGCCCCCCGTACACACTGGCTCTTCGGCGATCAGCTCGGCCCGCACTTCCTGGATCCGCGGCACGGCGGACCTGACAGGGACGCTCCCGTGGTGATGATCGAGGCGCGCTCCGTTCTGCGCCGGCGGCGCTTCCATCGGGCAAAGGCGCATCTGGTGCTGTCCGCCATGCGGCACCGCGCGGCCGAACTGGGCGACCGGGTCCGGTATGTGCGCGCCGGGACGTACACGGAAGGGCTGGCCGCGGTGCTGGGCCGCGGCAGGGAACGGGTGACGGTCTGCCATCCGACCTCGCGCGCCGCGCTGGGCCTGGTCACTTCGCTGGAGCGGGTCGATGTTCTGCCCGCGAGGGGATTTCTGGTGCCGCACGCCGAGTTCGCACGGTGGGTGGACGGGCACGGCGCCGGCGGACTGCGGATGGAGGGTTTCTACCGGTGGGTCCGCGCGCAGCACGGTCTGCTCATGGAGGGTGGCGAACCGGTCGGCGGCAGGTGGAATTTCGACCACGACAACCGCGAGTCCCCGCCGCGCGGGGCCGCCACACTGCACCTGGCGGAACCGTGGAGGCCGGCCGAGGACGAGATCGACGCGGAAGTCCGCCGCGACCTCGACCGGTGGGAGCGCGACGGCGAGGTGTCCTTCGTGGGCGGCGACGGACCGCGGGAGTTCCCCGTCACCCGGCGGGAGGCGCTGGCTGCGCTGCGCCACTTCCTTTCCCACCGGCTGGCGGACTTCGGCCGCTACGAGGACGCCATGCTGGCCGCCGACCCGGTGATGAGCCACAGCCGGGTGTCCGCGCCGCTCAACCTCGGGCTGCTCGACCCCGCCGAGTGCGTGGAGCGGGCCGAGAAGGTCTGGCGTGCCGGTGCCGCGCCGCTCAACAGCGTCGAGGGTTTCGTCCGGCAGATCGCCGGCTGGCGCGAGTACGTCTGGCAGCTGTACTGGCACTTCGGCGAGGACTACCGGGGGCGCAACGCGCTGCGACACCGTGAGCCGCTGCCCGGCTGGTTCCTCGACCTGGACGCCGAGGCGGTCACCGCGAACTGCCTGTCCACAGTGCTGGCCCAGGTGCGGGACACCGGCTGGACCCACCACATCCCGCGGCTCATGGTGCTCGGCAGCCGGGCACTCCAGGACGGCTGGGACCCCGCCGCCGTCACGGACTGGTTCCACCGCTGCTTCGTCGACGGCCATGACTGGGTGATGCTGCCCAACGTCCTCGGCATGTCGCAGTACGCCGACGGCGGGCTCATGACCACCAAGCCGTACACCTCCGGCGGCGCGTACATTCACAAGATGAGTGACCTGTGCGGCCCGTGCGCGTACCGGCCCACGGATCGGGTCGGAGAGCACGCCTGTCCCTACACCACGGGCTACTGGGCGTTCCTGCACCGTCACCGGTCGGAGCTGAGCGGCAACCACCGGATGGCCCGCGCCGTCCAGGGCCTGGACCGGCTGGGAGACCTGCCCGAACTCCTGGAGCAGGCAGCCGCGCGCGGTGGACAGGCGCCATGAGCGGTGCGAAGGCAGCAGCCGGCTGGGATTCCGGCGGTCCGCGTGCACGCCACCCCCTGTTGGGCTTGGCCGAGCACGGAACGCGGCTCACTCGGCCGACCCGCTGAGCCGGTATGACGCCCCGCCCCGACGAGCCGCCGCAGTCCGAAGCACTCTTCGGCCGGGACGATCTCGCCCCAGCGCCGCCGCGCCGCCGCCCGCCGCCCCCGCCGTCACGCCCGCCCGCGCGCTGCTCGGCGTCCGCGAGATCTACGCGGAGCCGCGGGCCGCGGCCTGCGACCGGGGCCCGCGGCGTCGGGCAGCGGACCGGCCGGTACTGAGCCCAGGTGCGCGTTCTTCATGACAGCTCGCCGGGACCCCGTTCGTGTGGCGGTCCGACGACAGCCCCAGACGTATCGGAGACCGTCGCCGATACGTCTGGGGCTGTCGTCACCGGCGCCGACCCTGCGGCCGGTGCCGGGACTCCCGGACGGTGGGCTGCCGGTTCATCGGGCGGCGGCAGGTGCTGTCCATCGGGCGACCAGGACGGGCAGGAGCCGATGAGGCTCCCCGTGCGGACGGGAAACAGACGCTCATGACGATCCGCTCATCGGATCAGCGTGCTCTCCGCACACTCCGGAGCCTCGTGCCTTCGGGCCCCGGTGGGCGGGCCGACCCCTGTTCGCGGGTCGCGGCGCAGGGGTGTTACGAGCCGACGAGCGCTTTCCAGGTGTTGGTGCCGACGATGCCGTCGACGGTGAGGCTGTGTGCGGACTGGAAGGTGCGTACGGCGGTGTCGGTGCCGGGTCCGAACTGGCCGTCCACGGTCAGCGAGGTGCCGTGCGCGTTGAGCAGATACTGGATCGCCCGTACCGCCTCGCCGGACTGCCCCTGCTTGACCGTCGGCCAGCCGGCCGACGGCGGCGGGGGCGGGGGAGTGCCGCCGGTGCCCTTGGCGAAAGCCGTGAGGGCGGCGGCGCTGCCGTTGAAGCTGTCCTGGTCGCCGGGGAAGGTGCCGGAGTCGGCGTACTGCCAGATGGTCTGTGCGGACCAGCCGGCCGGCAGTGTCCCGACGCTGCCGGTGTAGCGGGCGACCCACAGCGGGTTGGTGGCGCCGAAGCCGCTGTTGTTGCCGGTGCAGGTGGTCCACCAGTCGGTGGTGGTGTAGATCGCCGGGTAGCGGCCGGTCCTGGCGTGGACCTCGTCGCTGAAGCTCCTGATCCAGGTCACCATCGCGCTCTGGCTCAGGCCGTAGCAGGTGGCGCCGTAGGGGTTGTACTCGATGTCCAGGGCCGGCGGCAGGGTTCTGCCGTCCGCGGACCAGCCGCCGCCGTGCCCGACGAAGTAGTCGGCCTGGACGGCGCCGGTGGAGTTGTTGGGGATGGCGAAGTGGTAGGCGCCGTGGACCAGTCCGGCGTTGTAGGCGCCGGTGTACTGGCCGCTGAAGGAGGGACTGGTGTACGTGGTCCCCTCGGTGGCTTTGACGTAGGCGAAGGTGGCCCCCGCGCTGTGGACCGAGGACCAGTTGACCGTCCCCTGCCAGTCGCTGACGTCGAGGCCGGGCAGGCCGGCGACCGCGGCGGGCGTCGCCTCCGGCGTCGCCGCGGACGCGCTGTGTGCGCCGGCGGCAGCCCGGTGCAGTCCGGCGCCCGCGAAGTCCGCCTCGGGGTGCGTGAGCACGGTGGCCGCGGGGGCCGCGGCCGGCCGCGCGGAGGCGGCCGCCGGACCGGCCGTCAGGAACAGGAGAGCGGTCGCCGTCAGGGGAGCTGCGGCGCAGATCAGGCGACGAACGAGACTGCTGGTTGGGGGCATGAGCATCCCTCGAAGTCGAATTGATATGACCATGTCAGTAAGGGATGTTACGCGCGTAGCTCCCTGGGGTGGAAGAACCGCACGGGAACAGGGGGTGACTGTCCGGGTTCCGGTAGGTCCGAGCCGTCGGCTGACGGGCTGACGGGCTGCCGGGCTGTCGGCGTGATCGGAGGTCCGCCGCCACGTCGGCCGGCGCCGCGCCGCGTCACCGGGCCCGGCCCTTGACGCTGCGTCAGGCCGGCAGGCCGCGAAAGCAGCCCCCTGACCGGAAAGGAAGGACGGAGAACCGCAAAGGGAGTGCTAGGGGCGGTAGGGGCAGACGCCGGGGGAGTCCTGGGGAGCCGCGCGGTGGACGAAGGCGGGGCGCAGGTCGGGGTCCGGGGCATCGTAGTAGCGGTGGAAGACCGCGGTCGCCGAGCCCGACAGCGGGGGGACGATCCAGCTCCAGTCCGTCGGCACGCGGCGGCCGTGGCGGTTCTCGCGCTCGACGTGGGCCAGGAAGCGGGTGGACTCGGTGTGGTGGTCGGCCATCGTGACCCCGGCCTGCCCGAAGGAGTGCAGGACGGCCAGGTTCAGCTCCACCAGGGCCCGGTCGCGCCACAGGGTGCGCTCGCTGCCGGTGTCGAGCCCGAGCAGGGCGGCGACGACGGGCAGCAGGTTGTAGCGGCCGGGGTCCCCGAGGTTGCGCGAGCCGATCTCGGTGCCCATGTACCAGCCGTTGAAGGGCGCGGCCGGATACGTGATCCCGCCGATCTCCAGCGACATGTCGCTGACGGCCGGGACCGCGTACCAGCGCAGGCCGAGCGCGGCGAAGCCCGGAAGACCCGGGTGGGTCAGCGGTACTTCCAGCACGGCGTCCTCGGGTACCTCGTACATCTCCGGCTGTCGGCCGGGCGCGGTCTGCACCATCAGCGGCAGCACCTCGAAGGCGCCGTTGCCACCCTTCCAGCCCAGCTCCCTCGCCAGCGCGGTCCGCTCCGCGCTTCGTGGGTCGTCCGCGTAGCGCACGAGCTGCTCGCCCAGCAGCCGCGGCGCCGGCCGGCCCGGCCGGTCGGGCGCGAAGACGCTGATGACCGGCCGTATACGGCCGTTGTTGGTGGCGATGCGCAGGTGCTCGAAGCACTGCTCGGCGATGTCGTCGGGGTGGTCGAGGTGCCGTAGGTCGCGAACGATCAGGTTGTTCCAGTACAGGCGGCCGATGCAGCGCTCGGAGTTGCGCCACGCGACCCGCGCGCCGTAGGCCAGTTCGGCCGGCGTGTGCGCGTAGGTGCCGGACACCGCCACCTCGGCGGCGATCTGCGTCAGTCTGCGCCGGGGGTCGGTCGCGTCCGGCTCCTCGGCGGCGAACCGGCGGATGAAGTCCCCGGCGGCCTCCAGGAGAGCGCCGTGCTCGGCGGTACGGCGGCGGACCGGCGTGGCACGCGGGTGGTGGAAGGTCACGGGTGGTTCTCTCCTGGTCGGGGTTCCGTGCGCGCTCGGCGCTGGGCGGCGCACGGCTGGTGGCTCGGCGGTGGCGCTCCGGCGGCCCGGCGCTCGGACGTTCGGCGCTCGGACGCTCGGACGCTCGGCCGGCGGGCTCGGCGCTCGGTGCTCGGCGCTTCGGCGGGGGCGGCTCAACCGGCCGACGGTCGGCTCCGGCGGCTCACATGGCGTCCTCCGGTGTTCTCCTGGGCAGCAGTTCGGCCTCCAGCGCCGGTACGTCGAACGGGTCGCGGTGGATCCATTCCCTGGGCACGCCCTGCCGGATCAGGGCGTTGGTGGCCTGGGTGACCATCTCCACGGGGCCGGACAGGAAGGCGTCGTGCTGGTACCACGGCCCGAACTGCCCCAGCACCTCGGGCAGCGTGCCTTCCAGCCCGACGATCCGCTCGTGGGAGACGGCGGCGCGCACCGACAGCCAGTGGTGGCGCTGCGACATCCGCAGCATGTCGTCGAGTCCGTACAGCTCGTCGGCGGTACGCGCGCCGACGAAGACATCGACGTAGCGCTCGGTCCCGTCGCGGGCGGCCTGTTCGACCAGGGCCCGGATGGGGGCCATGCCGGTGCCGCCGGCCACGCAGACCAGGTCGCGGTCGCTGTTCGGGTCGAGCGTCATGTCGCCCTGGACCGGGCCCAGTTGGACCTGGTCGCCGGGTTTGGCCCGGTGCACCAGCGCCTGGCTGACACGGCCGCCGGGCACCGCCCGTACGTGGAAGGTGAGTGTGTTGTCCTCGCGCGGGGCGTGCGCGGGGGAGTAGTAGCGCCACGCCCTGGGCTGCCAGGGCGTCTCGACACCGGCGTACTGCCCCGCGATGTACGGGTACGGGCTCTCCGGCCGCAGGGTGACCTCGGCGATGCCGTGGCCGCGCTGCACATGGTGGATGACCTCCGCCGGCCACACCGCGGGCGACACCAGGGCGTCCTGCTCGGCGGCGAACGTCATGACCTGGGCGACCAGTTGGTAGGCGCGCGTCCACACTCCCGCCAGGTCCGCGCTCCAGGCGGGCCCGGCGAACCGTGCCAGGGAAGCCAGCAGGCACTCCCCCACGGCGGGGTAATGCCCGTCCAGGGCGCCGAACTTGCGGTGGTCGCGGCCCAGCCGGCTGCAGAAGCGCACCAGGTTGTCGGGGTCGTCGACCAGGTCCACGATCCGGAGCAGCCCCCGCAGCAGCCGGTCCCGCTGGACGTCCATGTCGGCGGGAAAGAGCTGCCGCACCTGCGGGTAGCGGGTGAACAGGATCGCGTAGAAGTAGACGGTCATCTCCCCGGCGAAGGGGCCCACGATGTCCACGCTCGCGCGCAGCAGGGCGATCTCGTCGTCCGCCAGCGGCACCAGGACCGGGGGTTCGAGCATGGCGACGGGCGGTGGCGGTAACGGGGCCGGCGGGGGCTCCGGCAGCGGGGGGAGACCGCCGGACGCACCGCCCGCCGCCGAGCCTCGACGGCCTTTCCCGGGACGCGATGCACGGGTGGAAAATATCACTCGGCGCACCTCGATTCACTGTGATTCGGTATCGGCGAAAAATATTGCGGGCTTTATGGCGGACCGGACGGGCGCGTCACGCGACGCGCCTCGACAGCGTTGTCGTGCCCTGCTTCGTATCGTCCGCCGGGCGGCGCAATCGCCGTGGACCGCGGAGCACGGACAGGCGCACGCGTGCGATGAAAGCCTGCGTGGTCACGTAGCTCCTCGGTACTTGACGTGCGGATGTGCGGGCGCGGTCGGAAAGCCACGGGCCACCCTAATGCGTCGGCTTGCCGTGTCAAAAATGCGCGCTCAGGGCAGCTGAAATCCTCAACAATGGTCGCCCTTTCCGGATTTGGCCACTTATCACGGTACTTGCCATGTCGGTGACAGGGGTGGGATTTCGGCCATTGCGCGCCCGGCCGGGGCGCAATTGCCCCGGCTGTTTTCAAACGGCCCCGCGCACCTGCGGGCCCCCGGCGGACCCGTACCCGGACCGGACCCGTACCGGTCCCGCCACGGATCGGCCGATCCGAGCAGCCGGGGCGCCGACAACGCTGCCCCCACGACTCCGTCCGCCACCCCGCCCCCGTCGTCGACGATCCGACAGGCGAGGGTTGAGATCGGCCAACTCCGGCACGAGCCGTCGCAGTTGAAGACGACACCGTGTAACTCGGACGCGTCCTGTCGGTCGCCGCTACCCACATCAACCACGACGACAACCTGGTCGACGTCGTCGTCGAGAGCACCCCCGGCCGTCAGAACACCCTCCACGCCACCACCGAACACCCCTTCAGGGACGACACCACCCACACCCAGGGCCCCGGCGAGTGCCTGGATCGTCTGGTTTGATCATGTGATGCCGTAGAGGGCGAGGACGCGGGGGCGCTCGGTGTGGGCTCGTCGTCCGGCGGCGGTGTTGACGTAGCCGGCGAGCTTGAGCGCGCTGCGGATCAGGTCGCGGAGGGCAGCGAGTACGGCGGGCGCGTTGTGGGTCCTGACCTGGGACTTGTCCTCGTTGAAGGTGACATCTCGACACCAGTGGACGGTATTTTCCACGGTCCAGTGCCCGCGGGCCCAGGACGCGATCTCGGCTGCGTTCGCTTCCTCGGTGGGCAGGTCGGTGATGGCGTAGACGGTCTCGCTGGACCATTTCTTCGCCCCGTAGAGACGGCGACGGCGCTGGATGCGCAGGACCTGGGCCGCGTGCGGGAAGAGCAGTCCGTTGACGGTGACGACCTGCACGAGCCGCTGCTCGTGACGGCCGTGGCCCCGGGCGTCGTCGCGGTGGATCACGGGGATCACTTTCCAGGGCAGGGCGTGGAGCTGACGGGCCTGGCCGCGCTGGTTGTTCTTGATGGTCAGCAGGTAGTGAGCGCCGCGTTCGCGCAGGTAGGTGGCGTGGTCGCGTTGGGCGTGGAGGGCATCGGCGGTAACGACCACTCCCGCGAGATCAGCGTCATCGATCTGGTCGAGGAGAGGTGCGAACTCGGGGATCTCGTTGGTCTTCGCGCCGATCTCCCGGGAGGCGAGCGTGACACCGTCGCCGTGACGGACGGCGGACAGGACGAAGACCCGGCTGCCGTCCGGGCGCCTCGCGCCACGCAGGCACTTGCCGTCCACCGCGATCGCCCGCCGTCGCAGCCGTACCGGCTCGGCGCGGGCGGCCGCCCGGTGGGCCCGGCGCTGTTCACGCTCGGTGCCACCGTCGGGCATCACCGGATCCGGCCGGCGGGCCTGTGCGGACAGCAGAGGCCGGAGGTAGTCGTAGCCGGCCGCGCTGATCTCACCGGGATCGAGCCGCCCCAGGACGCTGCGCAGGGTCTTCTCGCTCGGCACCCGGTAGCGGCCAAGGAGTGGGTGGTAGGGCAGGCCGAAGGCGGCCAGTTCCTCCGGCGTCGCACGTCGGCACCACTCCGCCGCCGCGGTGATCGAGTCGTGGCCGGACGAGGTCATCGCGCAGACCACCAGGGCCAGCAGCGAGGAGAGCCGGTACCGCACTCCGCAAGCCCCTCTCGGATCGGTGACCGACTCGAACTCGACTACCAGGCAGCGGACTTGCTCCTTGGCGGCACCCTCGCCGAGAGCCTCCAGGCAGGGCGCATGAGGCACGGGGACAGCGACAGGGGATGATGGAGGAACGAACACGGCACCTTCGTGGATCTTGCAGCGTAGAGAACTCCATGATCCACAGGTGCCGTGTTCACCTGCTTCCGGGGCCCACCACCGAGATCAACACCCCAGGCCGGGACAATCCAGGCACTCGCCGGGGCCCTGACCCACACCTGGGTCCCCACCGGCGAACTCACCCCCGGCGCGGCTGCCAGGTACAACCTCACCGCCGACCAACTCCACACCTACTATGTGCTGGCGGGCGATACGCCGGTACTGGTTCACAACTGCGATTCACTTGTGGATTACGCCAACTCTGTGCGTAATGAGCCAGGGACGAATTCGATTCCGTATGAGTCTCCCTCGGGGGCGAAATATTACGGCCGCAACAAGCACGGTCAGCAGGCGGACGGCGACCTGGCGGAGGCTCTGGAAGAAGCTGGTCATCACGGAGGCTGTGCCGAGGTGAGCTGTCTCATTCAGGCCCAGAAGGCTGAAGGCTCCGATGCGATCAGAGGAGGTACGATGCGTATGGTGAAGTCGAGAAACAACTCCATGCCGACTTCGAATACGACTGGGCATGGTGAACCAGCCACTCCATGCGGTCGATGCGAGCGACTGCTGGACAACCTCGGTATCGGTTATTAATCATGATCAGATTTGACTCGTTGCGCCCCGACCTGCTGCAGGCTCTTCGTGACGCCGGCTGGCACCCCCAGCGGGGAGTGGATGCCAGCCCTTGGCTCGACTCCTTGCAGCAGGAGGGGTATCAACCAAATTCGAAGGCTGCAGAATTCTTGTCGCGCTGGGAGGTCTGATTGTCGAGCCGGTAAATAAATCTGGCCCGAACTTCAGCAACGATGAACCTTTCAATTTCGACCCCATTTCGGCTGGGGCGGGCCAGCGAGGCCTGGCATTGGAAATTGAGAAAGCCCTGGGTGGGCAATACTTTCCTATCGGCGAATGGCTCAGCTATTCGAGCGTCTTCGTGGAGACCGGTGGGAAGGTGGTTTCCGCTGGCCTTGGATGGATTTGGGGAATGGGTTCTACCATCGAAGACGCTTTGGAGTTGGCGGTTTGCGCAGATCGGCCCCTGGTATGCCTGCATTCTGACCCGGGACTAAAGCCGTGGCCCCGATGAATTCGAGACGGTGAATTGAAGCCCCGCCGGTGCGTCCCGGCGGGGCTTCTGCGTTGGGGCGACGGCAGTAGTCGACGGCAACGTCAGTGGATGGATGCCGCACATAGTGGTGGTTCGTCGCCGCCCTCGGGCTCGGTCGTGGCCTCGGGGAGGGTGTGGAGGGTGTGGCTGAGGAGATCGATGGCCTGGCGTTGGAGACGCAGGCGGACGTGTGCGTACACCATGGCCGTCACGCCGATGTGAGCGTGACCCAACAGCTCTTTGATGACGACCAGTTCGACGCCCTGCTCCAGGAGGAGTGTCGCGGTGGAGTGCCTCAGGCCGTTGAACCGGATTGCCCGCAGGCGGGAGCGGCGGAGCAGGACGTTGAAGTGCCGGGTGAGGGTGGCGGGTTCGATGGGATTGCCCGTCGGGGCGGGTGAAGACGAGGCCGCTGTCCATCCACTGCGCGCCGGTGTGCTGTTTCTCGGGGGCCTGCCGGTCGCGGTGAGTGCGGAGTGAGGCGACGGGGGCGGGGAGGGCGATCGGCGTTCCGAGCTGATGGTCTTGGTGGGCGGGGTGGTCAGGCCGCTGGTGCGCTGGAGTGTGCGGGGGATGTCTGCGGTGCCCCCGCGTCGAGGTCGAGGTCTTCCCAGCGCAGGCCCAGGAGTTCGCCTTTGCGTAGGCCAGTGCAGGGCGAGTTCGAACAGGACGGCGAGCCGGTGCCCCTGGGCGCCGGCGAGGAACTGGCGGGCTTCGTAGGCCGTCAGGCGGTTGAAGCGGCGGGGTGGGGGTGCCCATGTGGACGTTGCGGGGGATCTCCTCTTCGCGGGCGGCGTGCTCCAGTGCGGACTTGAGGACGGAGTGCACGTAGGCCAGCATGAGAGGAGAGAGCCCCTTGCGGCAGCACTTCCCGATCGCGCAGCGCTGGGGCTGGTCGCGGGCGATGTCGAGGCCGCGTGAGCGTGACGACCGACGAGTCCGGTAACGCGGTCAGAAGATTGCGCGGTTCGATGTGAACCCCAATAGTGCTTACGTTCAGAAACTGGGGCCGCATCTGAATTGGAAACTCAGATCAATGGAAAGACCGTTACAAGTGGCCCGCTAAAGGATCCGCACACCGGTATTAATCCATCCACGATCCGGCCGGGCGGCTACTGGCTATAGACGACTGACGGAGACGTAATGCTGAAAGTATTGCGCGGCGATTCGACAGGGGAGTTGGAGCTGTCTGGAACCCGCTTTGAGCTGTTGGCTTTGGGTCGAAAGCTGCGGAGCGGCGAGGGGGAAGCCATCTTGGAAAAGGTACCAGATCCGTTCCCTTACAGCAGATCGTTGTTGCGGATCGAAATTCACCAAGCGAGTGGAAATATCAGGATTTCTTCTTCTGCGGACGGTGATTCTCTGAACGTTGAAGGCAGATTGGAATCAATTTCTCTTCTTGCCGAGAACATCGAAGGCTTCGCTTTGGAGGCAGATCGGTGCGACCATCTTCATGTGGACTACTTTCCGGAACATGACTATCTGGCCGAAGGGTCAGGATCGCTGGTTCTCGCCATCGACAGCGATGCAATTCAGGTGCCATGAAGCGGCTGGGGGCAGCTGGCCTTGAAGTGAGGTTATTAGGTTTCCATGCATTACCCAGCGGCCCCATCGGATTGGTTTCCGATGGGGCCGTTAGGGCGCGGGGCCCTGGCGGAGACCGCCCCAGGCCGGGACACGGCTCGGATCGGTGCCCGCTGGTTTGCGGCGGCTCCGTGGTATCAGGACGAAGGGGGGGAGTATTGGGGTGTGCGACGTTGGAGTGGCGGCGGTCGCGGCGATGGCACAGGACCTGAGCTACGAAGTCGCGCTCTCGCACCCCGTGCCATATATCATGGGTGCTATGGACAGTGGGCGGTACTCGATCGAGATCGAGCCGGAGGTGCGGCTGTGGCTGGAGAACATTCCCGCCCATCACTACAAGCAGGCCGAGCGCGTCGCCGACCTGCTCGCCGAGCAGCCCACCACGCTCGACGAACCGCACTCCCGCCACCTGGGCGGCAAGCTCCGCGAGCTGCGCTTCCGCCTCGGCGACGCCCACCAGCGCATTACCTACTGGCTCGCACCCGACCGTCGTATCGTGCTGCTCACCGTGTTCCGCAAGAGCAAGATGCGCGAGCAGGCCGAAGTGGACCGCGCGCACGCCGCTCAACGGCTGTGCGAAGCCGAGCACCAGGCAGCCGCTGAACACGACCTCTACAGCCGTGACCTCAAGGAGGACCGATGAATCACAGCGAATGGAGGACCCGCCGCCACCGTCGGCTGGTCGGTGAACACCTCGACGCCGACCCCGAGTACGACCGCGTCTACGAAGAAGCCAGCCTCGCCATGACACTGGGCAAGGCCGTCTACGACCGGCGCAAGCAACTCGGGCTGAGCGAGGCCGACCTGGCCGAGCGCCTGCACACCACCACCGACGAGATCGAAGGCATCGAGACCGCCACCGAACTGCCGCCCATCGCTGTCATCATGCGCCTGGCCCGCGCTCTGGACCTCACCGTCGACATGCACCTCGCCCCCGGGGACGAGCCCACCGTCACCATCGTCACCCCGGCCGCCTGAACCCGGGAGAAGCCATGCACGACGCCTCCACAGCACTCGCCCGAGAGCTGGGCAGACTCGTCCACGACCGGCGCACTGAACTCGGACTGTCCCAGGCCGACCTGGCTGAGCGATGCGGAATGAAACAGCCGCAGATCTCCCGCTTCGAAGCCGGCGGAACGATGCCCACCCTTCCGATGCTGCGCCGCCTGGCCCGCGCCCTTGGAGCCGACTTGAGCATCAGTCTCACTCCGCACGACAAGGCCGCTTGACGTGGATCTCAAATCCCAAGAATTCCATGCGTGATCCAGACCGTTGACGGCAGTAGGGACGGCAACACCGGTGGACTTCAGTACGAAGGGAGCCACAGTGCGTCCTACCATCGTCCTTCTGAGTCCTACTGGTGATCATCAGGAACTGGTGAATCGCTTGCGTGGAGCTGGCTCCTATCGCGATGACAAGTTTTTTGATCACTTGGATCGAGGAAAATTTCGATTCGGTGTGGACATTTCCGGGGGCGTCATCAATGAGTTTGACGAGGAAGAGCTTGCCGAGATTTCTGAGAAGCTCGGAGAGTTCAGGCGGTCCTCATCGAGTACCCCGATATGGCACGCATCCGTGGATTCCGGAGGGGCCGTAGGGGCTTGTGACGGGAACGTCAGCGGATGACTGCCACGACGGGTGGGTCGTCAGGGCCGTCGTCGGCCTGGCCAAGAACGTCGTTGAGCGTGTCGATGACGTCGCGTTGGAGGCGGAGTCGAACGTGAGCGTAGACGGTGACGTTGAGTTCGAAGCGGTGATCCGATGCGGTGGGCGCCTGGAATACGGGCTGGGCCATCGGGATGTGACACGACTCCACTCACAGGACTCCGGAGACATCCTGTACGGCCTCGAACAGCGGCCGCCACATGCGTTCGGGGGAGCGCAAGGGGAGCGCGGACGCCTTGGACACCCCGGCATGAGCCAACACGATAGAGCCCTACGCATGCCTCCTGATTAGGCAAAACAAGGTTCAGTGGTAGTGCCGGACATGACGTGTCACGACCGCTCGCGCACTCGTCATGCGTAGGTCTCGGGCCCGAATCCCGAAGGCGGCTCCACGGTAACCCTCGGACCCCTCGCTGGACGGCATTCAGGGGCGTCCGGTGGCCGAGCGGTGGCCATTTGTGCAGCGAGCGTGCAACGGCGGCGGTGGCCGGGGTGTACGCGGAGCGGGCGGAGATGCTGTCGGGTTCCTGCAACGCTCCTGGCGAGACTCACTCAGGACCGTCACCACTGTCGATCACCGCGACTACTGTCATCCGACAGCGCGCTCTCAGACTGTTCGCCGCCTCCGAGCAGCCTTGTCGACGAACGCTTCCAAGCCGCTTCGGGGGTGCAAGTACCCGTAGCGGTTGGTCACGGGAACCCGCACGCAACCGGGCGGCGTGGAACGCCGAGGTGATGGTTCGGCCACAGGCGTACCGTCCTGGAATGCCCCCAACCGGCGCGGCATTCCAGGGCGGAACGCAGGGTGGAAGTCGGTCATTCGACCGCGTCGGGCCAGGGGTGGTCCACGTGGCAGCTCATGGGGACCCGGAGCGTGCTTCCGGGCAAGTCGAAGGAGCGGCCCGCCGGCAATTCGGCATCCTCGGTGGCGCGACGGGCGTCACCTCTCGAACCGTCCTCTCACGAGAGTCGGGGCCGGTGCGCTTATCGCCAGCACCGGGCCGGGGTGCCGTCCTTGTTCGAGCCGACCGACACTTCGTAGGCCAGGCCGGTGCCGATCGCGGGCGGGGGAGTGTAGCCGCTGACGCGGAAGTCCACGCTGAGCAGCAGATGGCGGCCTTTCACGGCCCTGGTCCAGCAGACCCCCTGCACCTCGGCGGGCAGCGCGCCGGGCCCGGGGTCCTCCCGCTGCCAGCCGGCCGCCGGGGCTGTCTTCTCGTAGTAGCCGATGACATCGCCCGGGGTCCCGGTGTACGCGTATACCCGGTCGGCGTGCAGCCATGCCTTTCCGGGACTGTCGTCGTCGCAGCCCGTTGTTGTCCCCTCGCCGTGGTAGTTCGCGGGCTCGGCGGCGCCGTGCGGTGCGGCGGAGAGTATCGGCTGGGCTGCCAGTTGTGCTTTGGCGGCCGTGGTGCCGTGGCAGCTGTCACCGATGAGTGAGCAGGCGCTCAGACCCGTGACCGAGGGCAGGACGACAACTGCCGCCAGCAGCACGGCGGTCCGGGCGGAAACGGGGGCGGGGGCGGGGTGCACAAGTAGCTCCTGTGGGGACACGTACGGGCGGCCAAGTGCGGCAGCCGCCCGCGAGGGAGGAACCGCACCTGACCCAGTGTCACGTTCCGGTCCAGCGCGGGATCTCCGGGGCCGTCTCTACTACCAGAGGTAACCAGCCCGGTCGAGGTAGTCACCGATGCTGTAGAGGTACTGGAGCAACTGGCCCCGGTTCAAGTAGCGCCGGGTCTCCGAACGGTTCCAGCGGCCGCTCTCCAAGGCCCGGGCCACCCAGTTGCTGTGCTGGTCCACTCTCTGTGTCGCAGCGTCGCACGCCGGGCCGGCACTTCTCCCCTGCTTCCTGCGCGTTGCCCAGTCGCTCCGCGGCATTCCAGCCGAAGAAGTAGGTCGGACCGGCCTGCCGGATGAAGTGCCGGATGCAGTGCCGGATGGCGTTGCCCCGACCGCGGTTGCCCCGACCGCGGTTGCCCTTGATGTTCCACGAGAGAATGCCCGACAGGTCCGTCACGAAGACGCGGTTCGAGTAGCCGAGGTTCCCGCATGCCTTGGCTCCAACTCCGCGAAGACCGCCCTCGCCGCGAGCACCGTTGCGGGCGGGCCGCCGGGGCCGGCTGTGAAGTTGCGCGTGTGCCTTGACGCGACCGGAGCACGCGTGTTCACTTCCCCATTGGAGAGCGCTCTCCCGCCCCCCGGCGCAGCCGCCCGCCCTTCCGACCTTGACCGCCGCCGCGCCCCCGTACGGGCCCTCGGCCGCCAACGACCGCCCGCGCGAATCCCGTTCCACCGATGGGCTCCGCCCCGGCGGTACCTCGCCCATCGCGGTCCCCGCACCGAATTCTCTCGCTTCCCCCCATCTCACCTGTGAGGGAGATTCATGTTCGTCAGTCATCGGGCCAGACCCCGTACGGCCCGGATGTTCCGCTCCGTGTGGCTCGCCCCCATCGCCGTCCTGGCGTTGATCGCCTCGCTGTTCGGTACGGCGCGGCCGGCCCACGCCGACACCACGCTGCTGTCGCAGGGCAAGCCGGCCACCGCCTCCTCCGTGGAGAACGCCGGGACCCCGGCGAGCGCGGCGGTCGACGGTGACGTCAACACCCGCTGGTCGAGCGCGGCTTCGGACCCCCAGTGGCTTCAGGTCGACCTCGGCGCGAGCGCGACGCTCTCCCAGGTGGTCCTGCAATGGGAGAGCGCCTACGCCAGCGGCTTCCAGATCCAGGTGTCCGGTGACGGCGCGACCTGGACCTCGGTCTACTCCACCACCACCGGCACGGGCGGCACACAGACGCTTTCCGTAAACGGTTCCGGGCGCTATGTCCGAATCTACGGCACCAAGCGGGCCACCGGCTACGGCTACTCCCTGTGGGAGTTCCAGGTCTACGGCTCCGCCTCCGGCGGCGGCACCGGCACCACCTGCGGCACGGCCAACGCCGCGCTGGACCGGCCGGCCACCGCCTCCTCCGTGGAGAACGCCGGGACCCCGGCGAGCGCGGCGGTCGACGGTGATGCCAACACCCGCTGGTCGAGCGCGGCTTCGGACCCCCAGTGGCTCCAGGTCGACCTGGGCGCCAGCGTGCCGATCTGCCAGGTCGTCCTGCAATGGGAGGCGGCCTACGCGTCGGCGTTCCAGATCCAGGTGTCCGGTGACGGCGCGACCTGGACCCCGGTCTACTCCACCACCACCGGCACCGGCGGCACACAGACCCTGACCGTCTCGGGCACCGGCCGCTACATCCGGGTGTACGGCACGGCCCGGGCGACCGGCTACGGCTACTCGCTGTGGGAGTTCCAGGTCCGTACCGGCGGCAGCGGCACCACCACCGGGGGCACCACCACCGGCGGCACCACGGGCGGTACGACCGGCGGAGGCGGTACCGGCGGCACCTGCGGTACGACCAACGCCGCGCTGGGCCACCCGGCCACCGCGTCCTCGGTCCAGGACGACAACCCCGCGTACGCGGCCAACTACGCGGTGGACGGCAGCACCGTGACCCGCTGGGCCAGCGCCTTCGCGGACCCGCAGTGGTTGCAGGTCGACCTGGGCGCGAGCCTGCCGATCTGCCAGGTGGTCCTGCAATGGGAGAACGCCTACGCCAGCGGCTTCCAGATCCAGGTCTCCGACAACGGCACGAACTGGACCTCGGTCTACTCCACCACCACTGGCACCGGCGGCAAGCAGAAGCTCGACGTCACCGGCACCGGCCGCTACATCCGGGTGTACGGCACCAAGCGGGCCACCGGATACGGCGACGCGCTGTGGGAGTTCCAGGTCTACACCGTCGGCGGCGTGACCGGCTCCATCCCCACCCCGCCGGTCAAGCCGGCCCCGGGGAACTGCCCGTGGGTCAACTCCACCGCGGCGACCGCCACCCGCGTCGCGCAGCTCATGGGCCAGATGACGTTGCAGCAGAAGGTCGCCATGCTCCACGGCACCGGCTCCCCCGACTACATCGGCAAGATCGTCGGCAACCCGGCCCTCTGCATCCCCGACCTCAACCTCCAGGACGGCCCGGCCGGCGTCGGTGACGGGCTCGGCGGAGTGACCCAGATGCCGTCCGGCCTGGTCTCGGCCGCGACCTTCGACCCGAAGTACGAGCAGGACTACGGTTCCGCGGTCGGCCAGGAGTTCGCGGGCAAGGGAGTGAACGTCGCCCTCGGCCCGACGATCAACATCGTGCGCGACCCGCGCTGGGGCCGGGCCTTCGAGACGTTCGGCGAAGACCCTTATCTGTCAGGTCAGATGGGCGCCGCCGATGTCCAGGGCATCCAGAGCCAGGGCGTGATGGCCCAGATCAAGCACGCCGCCGCGTACAACATCGAGCAGCCGGCCGGCACCATCAACGTCGACGCGCGGACGCTGGAGGAGATCTACCTGCCGGCGTTCCAGACCGCGATCACCCAGGGCGGCGCGGCCTCGGTGATGTGCGCTTACAGCAACGTCAACAACGTCCCGTCCTGCCAGAACGCCCAGATCCTCAACCAGGGCCTCTACCAGCAGGCCGGCTTCACCGGCTTCGTGACCTCCGACTGGGGCGGCGCCCACTCCACCGTGGACTCCGCGAACAACGGCATGACCGTGGAGATGCCCTTCGGGTACTACTTCGCCGACTTCCTGGTCCAGGCGGTGCAGAACGGCCAGGTCACCCAGACCACCGTGGACACGATGGTCTCGCGGGTGCTCACCCAGATGTTCCGCTTCGGAATGTTCGACAAGGCGCCCTCCGGCTCCAACACCGCGATCGTCACCACCCCGGCGCACGCGCAGGTCGCCCTCAAGGGCGTCGAGGAGGGCACGGTCCTGCTGAAGAACAACGGCACCCTGCCGCTGAACCCCGCGAACCTCTCCTCGGTCGCGGTGATCGGCCAGGACGCGGGACCGGGCGCGCAGACCATCGGCGGCGGCAGCGGGACCGTCACCAGCCCCGGCACGTACACGCCGATCATCGGTATCCAGGAGCGGCTGGCCGACACCGCCGCCAAGGTCACCTACAACGACGGCAGCGACCAGAACTCCGCCGCCGCGCTGGCCCGTTCCTCGGACGTCGCGGTCGTCTTCGCCAGCGACAACTACGGCCACGAGGAGGCCGACAACGCCTCGCTCAACCTCCCGGGCAGCCAGGACGCCCTGATCGCCGCCGTGGCCGCGGCCAACCCGCGCACGATCGTCGTGCTCAACAACAACGCCGCCATCCTGATGCCCTGGCTGGGCCAGGTCGCGGGCGTCTTCGAGGGCTTCTACGACGGCCAGGTGTGGGGCCAGGCCATCGCCGCGCTCCTGTTCGGCGACGTGAACCCCTCCGGCCACCTGCCGGTGACCTTCCCGACCTCGCTCTCCCAGGTCCCGGCCAACACCACCGCCCAGTGGCCGGGTACGAACGGCGTGGTCCAGTACTCCGAGGGACTGAAGGTCGGCTACCGCTGGTACGACGCCAACAACGTCACCCCGCTGTTCCCCTTCGGCTTCGGTCTGTCCTACACCTCCTTCTCCTTCAGCAACCTGAAGGTCGGCGCGCTGACCAACGGCCAGGCGACGGTCACCGCGACCGTCACCAACACCGGCAGCCGCGCGGGGGACGAGGTGGCCCAGCTCTACGTCGGGGATCCGGGCGCCGCGGGCGAACCGCCCCACCAGTTGAAGGGATTCCAGCGCGTCACCCTGGCCCCGGGCGCCTCGGGGACGGTGACCTTCACGGTCGGCGCCCATGACCTGGCGTCGTGGAGCACCGCGTCCAACAGCTGGGTCGCGGCGGCGGGTTCGTACCAGATCCTGGTCGGAGACTCGTCCCGCAACCTGCCGCTGACCGGCAGCCTGACCCTGAGTTCCGCCGTCACCGCTAACGTCAGGTGACAGCCCGGCCGCGGGGCGGACGCCGTCCCGCGGCCGGTACGGCGGGCCCACGGGCCCGCGGTTCTTCCGTCCGCCGCCGACCCGGCCCGCGCTCCTGCCGCCCCGCCCGCGCTCCTGCCGCCGCGTCCCGTCCGGCCGGGCCGCGTCCGTCGCCGCGCCCGTCACCGGCAGGGCCGCCACCGGCCGTCGGCCGCGCTTCGGCCGGCCTGTCCGCGCCCTCGGCGGGTGTCCGGCCCCGCCGGTATCGTGGCCGCGCCGACACCGCCACGGAGGGACCTGCCATCGACACAGCGGAGGAGTTCGCGCGGGCCCTGGACGCGCTGCGCAGGGCGTCGGGAAAGTCGTACCGCGCGTTGGCCGACGAGTGCGGGCTGGGGTTCAACACGATCGCGGGCTACTGCTCCGGCCGTCATCTGCCGCAGCTCGCCGTGCACGCCGAGTTCGCCGCGCTGCTGGCCGCGTTGGGGGTTCCGGCGGGGGAGCCCCGGAAGGCGTGGCTGGAGGCGCTGCGCACGCTGCCGGCCCGGGCCAGGCGGGGCGCCGCGCCGACGTGGAACCCGTACCGGGGTCTGGAGGCGTTCGGATCGGACGACGCCGGGGTGTTCTTCGGCCGGGAGGCCCTCAGCGCTCAGTTGGTGGACACCCTGGCCGGCTGCCGTCGGCGGGGTGTGCCGCTCGTCGTGGTGGGGCCTTCGGGGTCGGGCAAGTCGTCCCTGTTACGGGCAGGGCTCCTGCCCCGGGTGGGGCCGTCGGTGGTGATGACGCCCAGCGCGGCGCCGCTGCGCCAGTGGGCGTCGCACGCCGCCGGGGCCGCGCGGGACGCGGTGGTGCTGGTCGACCAGTTCGAGGAGCTCTTCACGCTGTGCGCCGAGGAGAGCGAACGCCTCGCCTTCATGGCCGTGCTGCTGGACCACCCCGGCCCGGTGGTGCTCGGTCTGCGCGCCGACTTCTACAGTCGCGCGCTGCGTTACCCGCGGCTGGCGGTGGCGCTGCAACAGGGGCAGGTCCCGGTGGGGCCGATGGCCCCGGCCCAGCTGCGGGAGGTGATCGTCGAGCCCGCCCGGCTGGCCGGCCTGGAGCTGGAGGACGGGCTGGTCGAGCTGCTGCTCGCCGACGCGACACGCGAAGTGGGCCTGCTGCCGCTGCTGTCGTACACGCTCCAGGCCATCGTGGAACTGGCCCGAGCCGAGAACCCGCGCGCCACCTCGGTAGGGGTCCGCCACTACCGGGCCGCCGGCGGCGTGCGGGGCGCCATCGCCCAGACCGCGGAGGTCGCCTTCCTGTCCCTGCCGGTCCGTCAACAGCCCGTGGCGCGGCACCTGTTCCTCCGTCTGGTGAAGACCGACGACAGCACGGCGGACACCCGGCGCCGCGTCGCCTTCGACGAACTCCTCGACGCGCGGGCGCCCGCGGACCCGCACTCCGCCGTCGCGGGACCGGCCGACGCCACCGCACAGTCGACCCCGGCCACCGTACGACCGGCCGCCGTCCCGCAGTCCGCCGCCGACGACGACATGGCCGAGGTCCTCGACGTCTTCGTCACCCGCCGTCTGCTCACCGCGGGCGAGCAGACCGTGGAGATCGCCCACGAGGCCCTGCTGGCGGCGTGGCCGCGATTACGGGGCTGGCTGGAGGACGACCGGGAGGGCCACCGCGTCCACGGCCGGCTCACCGCGGCAGCCCGCGCGTGGCGTGACGAGCAGCACCCCGCGGAGGGCCTGTACCGGGGCGGGACGCTCGCGGCAGCCCTGGAGTGGGCGGCCGGGCCCGGTTCCGGGGACGCGCTCAACCCGCTTGAACGGCAGTTCCTCACCGCCTCGTCCGACGCCGCGTCGGCCCGGGAGGCGGCGGAACGGCGCCGCGTACGCCGCCGCTACCAGATGTCCAGCCTGCTGATGGCGCTCGTGCTGGTCGCGGCCGGGGCGGGCGCCTACGCGCACCGGGTGGGCGTCACCGCGCACCGCGAGACGCGCACGGCCCTGTCGCGGCAGACCGCGGAGCGCGCCGACCGGCTGCGCGACAAGGACCCGGGACTGGCGGCGCAGTTGGCGCTGGCCGCGTACCGGACGGCCGCGACCCCGGAGGCCCGCGCGTCGCTGCTCGACTCGTCCGCGCGGCCCACCGCACGCCGACTGCGGGCCGACCCCGGCTCCGCCGTGGTGAGCGCGTCCACCCCCTCGCTGGTCGCGGTGGGCACCTCCGCCGGACGGGTGCGGCTGTGGCGGCCCCGTGCCGCCGGCGGGCCGGTCCCCGTCGGGCCCGGCCTGACGCTCGGCCGGGCCCCGGCCGCCCTCGCCCTCAGCGCCGACGGCACGATGCTGGCCGCCGGCGACAGCACCGGCCGTGTCACGGTGTGGCGCGTCGCCGACCCGTCGCACCCGGTGCCGGTGCCCCTGCCGTCCGGGGCGTCCCGAACCGTCCTGGGCCTGGCCTTCAGCGCGAACGGCCGGCTGCTGGCCGCGAGCGGCGGCGACGGTACGGTCCGGCTGTGGCGGGTGGACGGCGAAGCCTCCGCGCCCGCCGCCCTGACCGGGTCCCACCAGGCGGTCACATCCGTGGCGTTCACCCCCGACGGCCGCACCCTCGCCGCGGGCGGCGACGACCGGCGCGTCCGGCTCTGGGACGTCTCCGGCGCCGGCCCGCCGCGCGTGCTGTCCGCCCTCACCGGCGCCGCCAGCAAGATCTACGCCATCGCCGTCTCGCCCGACGGGCACACGCTGGCGGCGGGCACGGCCGCCGAGCACAACGTCCGTATCTGGGACATCAGCGACCCCGCGCGCCCGGTTCCCCTGGGGAAACCGCTGACGGGACCGGCCAGTTGGATCAACACGGTGACCTTCAGCCCGGACGACCGCACCCTCGCGGCCGGCAGCGCCGACACCTCGCTGTGGCTGTGGGACCTGCGTTCCCGGCAGCCGCTCGGCACGCTGCCGCAGCCCGCGCCGGTCCTCGCCGCCGCCTACGAGGACGCCGGCACCCTGGACACCCTGGCCGGCGACGGCGTCCTGCGCTCCTGGAGCGTGCCGGGACCGGTCCTCACCACGGGCACGAGCCAGGTCTTCTCCGTCTCGTTCGACGCCACCGGCCACCGGCTGCTGGCCGGCGACGGCGCCGGCACGCTCCGCCTGTTCGACGTCACCGATCCGCAGCGTCCGGCCGCCATCGCCGGGCCGATCGGCAACGTGCCCGGCTCGGCGCCCCTGGCGGGTGCCTCCGCGCTGACGCCGGACGGGGATGTGGCCCTGGGGGGCGCCACCGACGGGACGGTCAGCGTGTTCGACATGGCCGACCCGGCTCACCCTGCGGCACTCGGCCGGCCGGTGCGCGTCGCCCGCGCGACGATCGAGGCCATCGCGCTGAGCGCCGACGGGTCGACCGCCGCGGTCTCCGCCGACGACGGTTCGGTCCATCTGCTCGACCTCGCCGATCCGGCCCACCCGGCCGTCCTGGCGGCGATGACCGGACCTACGGGCATCGCCTTCGGGGTGCGGTTCAGCCCGGACGGGAAGCTGCTCGCCCTCGCCGGGGAAGACGCCCGCGGCTACCTGTGGAACGTCCGCGACCGCCACCACCCCCGGCTGCTGACGACCGTCCGCGGACTCGGCGGCGCCGTCTACGCCACCGCCTTCAGCCACGACGGCCGTCTCCTCGCCTTCGGCGGCGCCGACTACTCCGTCCGGCTCGTCGACCTGTCCCGGCCCGACACCCCGGTCCTCGTCGGCGCGCCCCTCGTCGGACCGGTGGGCGAGATCTACGAGCTGGCCTTCGCCCCCGGCGACGACCGGCTCGCCGTCAGCAGCATCGACCACACCGTCTGGCTGTGGGACCTGCGCCAACCCCGCCGGCCCGACCTGCTCGCCACGCTCAAGTCGTCCGGCGACGGACTGCTCACCGTCGGCTTCAGTCCCGACGGCCGGACCCTGGCGGCCGGCGGCCGGGGCGACGCCGTACACCTGTGGAACACCGACCCGGACTCGGTCGCCCGCTGGGCATGCGCGACCGTCGGCGACCCGATCACGCCGGCGGAGTGGGCCCGCTTCCTCCCCGACCTGCCCTACACCGCGCCCTGCCGGTAGTGCGACACCGCTGCCGTACGAGTCCGTACGGGACCGGCGACCTGCCCGTACGAGGTCGTACGGGCTCCCGGCGAGCGCTGTCCGGCCCCCGCCACCCCTCGGTAGACCTGCCACGAAGCACATCGCACCGTGGATCTCCGAGAGGAACACCATGCGTACCGGAAACAAGCGCACCGGAAACAAGCTCAGGACCGCCGTCGCGGCCGCCGCACTGGTCGGCGCGGGTCTGCTCGGCGCGGCGCCGGACGCCGCCGCCACCGACTCCGGCGGCGACGGCAACCCGGCCGTCGACTGCGCCAACGGGCAGACGATCGCGTCGGCCAGTATCACCAACGCCGGCGTGGTCGTCGGCCTCGTGGAGATGCGCTGGTCGTGGGCGTGCAGCGGCAACTGGACCCGCACCACGTCGTACGTCGGCTCGAAGACCCTGGAGTCCTACACCGAGGCCCCCAGGACCGGCCAGAACTCCCTGGCCGTGGACGTCGGAACGTCCAACTGGTCGCCCTACCTCCGTGTCGCGCCCAGCGAGCGCGTGTGCTCCTGGGGCCGGGTGTACCTCGCCGACAACCTCCGCGTGGGCGCGACCGTCTGCTCCAGCTGACGGACCGCCGACCCGTCACCACCCGAAAGCATCCCCGCCACGACAGCGCACGAGAAGAAGGAGTGTCACATGCGTGTCACCGGAAAGCGGACCCTGGCCCTGCTGGCGACGGCCATGGGCACCGTCGCCCTGGCGGCAGTGCCCGCCACGGCCGCTCCGTACGACCCCTACACGGGCAGTAATCCGTCCACGACCGGCTGCCAGGCGGACGCCGTCACCATCGCGACGCAACCGATCAGGAGCCAGCAGGCGACGTACGGAACGATGGAGGTGCGCTACTCGCCGTCGTGCGGCACCAACTGGGTGCGGGCGGTCATCACCGTTCCGCTCGCCACGGGCACCGTCACCAAGGGCATCCGGCGCCCTTCCAGCCAGCCCGACGGACACGGGGGATGGCTCGGCTACTACGAGGACCAGGAGACCGATCCCGCGGTCGGATCGTCCTTCGGGATGCAGGTCTACGCCCCGGGGAGCACGTGCGTCCTCGTGTCGAGCGTCGTGAAGGACACCTCCGGGCAAGTCGTCGCCTTCACGGGCACGGGCGTCCCGTACAACCCGTGGGTCACGATCTGCTGACCTCCGCCGGCCGGACGCGGGGTCGGCCGCGGCGCCGTCCCACAGGGCGGCGTGACGCATGAAGCGGTCCCCGGCGGCGCCGTGCCGGTGCTCCTCGACCGGGCGGGCCGCGCCGCCGGGGACCGTGCGTCGTGACGCCGGCGCCGGCCTTTCCGCTCGGGCGTCCCTCATGTGAGGGGGCGTCCATCACATGATGATCGGGATGTCAGCGCGCGCTGTCGGCTTCGACGTCCGAGCCCCCGGCGACCGACCCGGCCGTCACCGACCCAATGGCGGCAAACCCGGGCCCTCCCCGTCGGCCGGGTCAGTGGAGTCGCCGGTCGCCCCGTGTCAAGGTGTGCGGGGCAACCGTTGAGGACGTGAGATGCGGTCGGTGATGGCGCTTTGGAAGTCTCCGGTCGGAGGCTTCGTCGACACGGTGTTGCGCGGAGTCGGGCAGGTGCTCCTGCAGAACAATCCGCTGTCCGGGGCGATCTTCCTGGCCGGAATCTTCGTGAGCAGCTGGGTGGCCGGGCTGTACGCGCTGCTGGGAACGGTGGTGGCCACCGGCACGGCGCTGCTGGTGGGGGTGCCGGGAGCATCGGTGAGGCAGGGGCTGTACGGGTTCAACGGCACCCTGACCGCGATCGGTCTGGCCGCCTACGTCACCCGCGGGCCCGCCCTGGTGGGCTATGTGGTGTTCGCCTGCTCGGCCGTCACGATCGTCGCCGCGGCCATCTACAACTTCGTCAACTCCGAGCACGTCCCGACGCTGACCGCCGCGTTCGTGGCGACCGCCTGGGTGTTCCTCGCGGGGCTGCGCCAGTTCGGCGCCTTGGGCGGCGCCGCGGCGCTGACCGCCCCGCGCCTGCCCACCCGGTCGTCCTCCGGTGCATCGACACCGACGCCGAGCGATCTGCTGTTCGGGTTCTTCCACGGATTCGCCGAGGTGATGCTGCAAACCAGCGTCTGGACCGGGGTGGCGCTGCTGGTCGGGATCCTGGTCAATTCGCGGATCTCCGCCATCGCGGCCGCCGCCGGCAGCCTGATCGGGTTCGGCGTGGCCTGGGGGCTGGGCGCGTCGGAGACGACGCTGCGCGGCGGCCTGGCCGGCTACAACGCGGTGTTGACGGCGATCGCCCTCGCCGGCCTGTACTACCTGCTCAGTTACCGCTCGGCGCTGTTCGCCGCGGTGGCCGCCGCGGTGAGCGTGGTCGTCGAAGGCATGTTCGGCACCGTGCTGGCCCCGGTGGGGCTGCCCACGCTCACCGCACCCTTCGTCGTCACCACCTGGCTGTGCCTGTTCGCCGCCAGCTCGTTCACACGGCTGCACGCGGTGCATCCGGAGGACGCCACCACCCCGGAGGCCAACCTGCGCTCGGTGTCGCGCCGCTGGGACAGCCTGACCCCCCGCAACGCCGGAACACGATGACCGTACGAGAGGGGAGCACCCACATGCTCGGTCCGAGCCGGGCGCACCGTGCCCGCACTGTCGGCGAACGCCGGACCCGTCGCCGGATGCCGGCCCGCCGAGACTGACCCGAAGGGCGTCGCGACATGGCCGGGTTCTGGATCGCGCTGGGCGTCGTGGTGCTCGGGGTGGGGCTGGTCGACCTGTTCCTGACGTCGTTGAACTACGACGAGGCCGGGTTTCTGGCGACCCCGCTGTGCGCCCTGCAGTGGCGGGCGATGCGTCAGGTCACCCGCCGGATTCCCCGCAGGTGGCGGCCCGCCGCGCTGCGCCAGGCCACCGGGCTGCAGATCGCGGTGAGCCTGCTGACCTGGCTGGTGTGCGTCGTGCTCGGATTCGGGTTCATCTACTACGGCCTGACCCCGGGCAACGGCTTCGGTTACGACGGGCAGGGGCTGGGACCGGGCATGTTCAGCGCCCTCTACCTCTCCGCCGCACAGCTGGCCACCGTGGGCACCTCCCAGGTCACGCCGGAGACCGACGTACTGCGCACGCTGACCATCCTGGAGACCCTGAGCGGGCTGGTCCTGGTCACCCTGGCACTGACCTTCCTGCTGGGCGTCTACCAGGTGGTGCGTGACCTGTCGGCACTGTCGTCGAAGCTGTACGACGTGGCCGACGCCGAAGACCCGGTCGCCGGCCTGGCCCCGTACTTCCCACAAGGCCGGGCCACCGGGCTCGACGCCTACCTGGAGACCCTGCACGACAGCTTCGCCTCCTACACCGACGGGCTGCGCCTGCATCACGTCGCCTACTACTTCCAGAGCGGACGCGACCACTTCTCACTGCCCTACGCGCTGAACAGACTCGGCGGGATCATCGCCACACTGCGCTGGGGCCTGCCCGCCGACCATCCGGCCGCGCGGCAACCGCTGCTCACCCCACTGACCCTGCACTTCACCCGATTCACCGACTACCTGCACCAGCAGCTGCGCTGGCAGAGCACCGATGTGCCCGAGGTCGTGGCGTTCGACGTGTTCGCGGCCGCCTACCCCGACGGCAGGCCATCGGACTGCGAGTCGCCGAAACCGTCATCGGCGCCGTCATCGGGCTGGCCACCGCGACCTTCCTGCTGCCCACCCGGACCCGGGAGAAATTCACCACCGACCTGCTGGCCCTGCTGCACACCGTCGGCGACATCGTCCGGACCGCGCTCACCGACACCCCCGACCAGCAGACCCTACGCCGCCTGACAAGCACCATGAACCAGAACCTGCGCCGCCTCTACCAGACCGCCGCGCCACTCCGCCGCATCCCCGGCACTCTGCACCGCGACGGCGTCGAACGCCAACTCACCGTCGCGTCCGCACTCGCCTACTACACCCGACACCTCACCAACCCCCGCACCCCGCCACCTGCCGCCGTGCCCCTGGACAAACTGGCCGAGCTCACCGACAACAACCTGCACGCCCTCACCCAGGCCATCACCGGCCACCCAGCCGTCGACACCCATGACCCGACAGCCATCCTGCCCCCGACCGACGACCCCGCCGCCGCAGACCCCCTCGTGCGCAACACCGTACGCATCAACCAGATCATCACCGCCCACACCGCCGACATCACCCCCGGCGAACCGGAGGCAGAACCCCGCCGGGGGTGAAACCCTCCAGCGACGGCGACGGCCGGCGCCGGCCGGGTTCAGCGTGCCGACCGGCGCGGAACCCACCGTGGACACCGCTCTTCGGACGGGTGCCCGGTGGCGTGGCATTGGGCCTGGGCAACGTGTACCCCGACGAGGTACACGCGGCCGCACCGGCACCGCTCGTAGCGGGAGGAGACCAGCCGGTAGAACAAAACGAGTGGGAAGGAATGGGTCACCGCCCCGGGAGCCACCTCCGCCACTGCCACGGTGATCTACGACGCACCTCTGACCGGCAGCACACCGACACGCACGGCGCGTCCACCGTCGGGTTCGCCTTCGCCGGACCGAAGCCCCCGACGTACCGGGCGATCGAGAAGCTGGGCCGGGCGGTGCGTACCTCGTTCGTCTGCGGCTGCCTCGCCGACGCCGAGATGCGCCAGGAGATCCACGAGGGGTTGCAGGTGGTGGAGAACGAGAACCGGAACTCAGCGAACAAGGACCTCTTCTACGGCAAGGACGGCGACCCGGCCGGTGCGGACAAGGAGTCCCAGGAGGTCAGCCTGCTCGCGCCGCACCTGCTCCGGATCCGCGCCGGCCGGAGCCCGGGTGAGGACGAGGTTGCCCGGGACGCTTCGGCGTCCCGGGCAACGGGCGTGGGCGGCAGCGGCGGGGCTCGAGTGCAGGGCCTGCCGCATGGCCTCGCCGGTGCCGACCGGTCACGGGTGCTGCCGCCGTTGAACTTCCGGGCGGCCCACCGGCGGGAGAGCGAACGGCGGGCGGCCCGGTCGCGTGCGGTCAGGGTGTGATCAGGGAGCGAGCACGACCGTCTTGCCGCGCAGCCGCCCGGCGCCGGCGTCCTCATGCACGGCGGCCAGCTCGGCCACCGGGCGGTGGGCGGCGACATGGAGCCGGAGCTTGCCGGCATCCACCTTGGCGACCAGCTCGGCCAGCTGGGCTCCGTCGCTGCGGACCCACAGGCTCGCGCTGCGCACTCCCCGGGCGGGGTCCTCGGGAATCGGGCCGGCCGTGCTGGCGGCGACCCCGCCGTCGGCGACGTAGTTCGTCAGCTGCGCGAGCTCCTCCGGGGAGACGCGCACATGGTTCACCACGACCTGGAACGGACCGCCCACGGCGGCCGGGCCCGCGGCGGGGGCGAGGGGGCCGACGACCCGGTCCGCCCCGTAGCCCCGAAGGCGGTCGGCGTGCTGCGGCGCGTCCACCGCGGTCACGTGCGCTCCCGCGTCGACGGCGAGCTGCACCACGAGGCTGCCGACCGCGCCCCCCGCCCCGTTGACCAGGACGGTCTGACCGGGCTTCAGCTCGGCGAGCTCGAACGCCGTCTGCCAGGCCGCCAGGCCGGTCAGCGGCAGCGCCGCGGCGTCGACCAGCTCGGTCGTCCGGGGCGCCGGGGCCAGGGACTCGGCCGGGGCGAGCACGTACTCGGCGGCGCCGCCGGCGGAGTCGAGGGGCAGCATCGCCACGACCCGGTCGCCGACCTCCAGGCCGGTCACGTCCGCGCCGAGTTCAGCGACGGTGCCCGCCAGGTCGATCCCCGGCACGTACGGGAGAGTGATCGGGATCATCTCGGCCAGGACACCGGCGCGGATGTGGTCGTCGACCGGGTTGAACGACGTGGCCGCCACCCGCACCAGCACCTGCCCGGTGCCGGGGACCGGACGGTCGAGGTCCTCGTAGCGCAGGACCTCGCTGCTGCCGAACTCGTGGAAACGTATTGCCTTCATGGCACTTTCCTCCAGGGTGTATTGATGTCGCCGCCAACGGATGAGCCGATCAGGCGGGAAGGTGAAGCACGTCGAGGCGCTCAGGTCAGCCGCACCGACCGGGTGGAGTTGCCCATCACCATGCGGTCGATGGCGCTCACGGCGCTGCCGGGGTCATCGGCGGCGCCGACGGTGAGCAGCAGCGGGACGAAGTGGTCGGCCGTCGGATGGGCGACCGCAGCGCCGGGTGCCTTGTCGCGGTAGTCGGTGAGGGCGTCGGCGTCGCCCCGGGCGAGGGCGTCAACGGCCCACTCGTCGAAGGCCGTGGTCTCGGCGGCGAGCTCCGGCCGGCGGAAGACGGCGAAGCTGTGCGTCATGAAGCCCGAGCCGAGAACGAGGATGCCTTCTTCGCGCAGGGGCCGCAGGCGTGTCCCGAATTCGAGCAGAGCGCCGGGGTCGAGGCTGGGCATCGACAGCTGCACGACCGGGACGTCGGCCGCGGGGTACATGGCCATGAGCGGGATGAAGGCGCCGTGGTCGAGGCCGCGGTCGGCGAACTCGTGCACGGGCGTCCCGCCCAGCAGGCCGGTGAGTCGCCGCGCCAGGTCGGTGGCGTCCGGGGTCGCGTAGGGCAGGGGGAAGTCAGGCCGTTCGGGGAGGCCAGGCTGCTCGTGGTGGTCATCGAAATCAGCTCCTTCACTTGCCTCGGCAAGTGTTTTCACTTGCCGAGGCAAGTGAAAAGCTAGCCCATCAAGGGTTGCCCAGGCAAGTGATGCGAGTTGCCCGGGCAAGTATGATGGGGCTCATGGACACTCAGTCGCCCTGGCTCGACGACGACCAGCAGGACCTGTGGCAGGCGCTGCTCACGGTCGTCATCGCCCTCCCGGCGGCCCTCGACCGCCAGCTGCAACGGGACGCGGGCATCTCCAACTTCGAGTACGGGGTTCTGGCCCAGCTGTCCATGGCCGACGAGGCCACGATGCGGCTCAGCGACCTGGCCCGGGTCTGCGACAGCACCCAGCCCCGCCTGTCGAAGGTGATGGACCGCTTCGAAGCCCGCGACTGGGTCGCCCGCAGGCCCGACCCAGGCGACGGTCGATATACCCTCGCCGCCCTGACCGACGCCGGCCGGCAGAAGCTCGTCGAGAGCGCACCGGAACACGTCGCGCAGGTGAAGCGGCTCGTGTTCGACCCGCTCAGCGCCGCTCAGCGCCGCCACCTCGAGGCCGCACTCACCCGCATCGCCGCTACCGTGCGCCGGGAACTCGAAGGAGGCTGAGCGCCCTCTCCAGGCGGGGCCTTGCGGGCCGACGGTGGCCTTGGCGCCGGACTCGCTCCACGCCTTGCAGTCGTTGCGGTTGCCCGGCAGTGTCTGTCCGACCACGGCGGCCAGGCGAGTACCGGCGTCGATGACCACCTGGCGGCTGGTGAAGTACCGGAAGTTTTTTTGACTGTTCGGCGACCTCATGGTCGCGGGTTGGAACCAGGGGGCCGTCCACGATGAGTACGGCGTCCTTCGTGAAGCGGTGCCAAGGTCGCAGTGCCGTCAGCGGCCCGACGTGACCGATGACGCGGTCGACCGCGGACTTCGAGATGCAAGATCATTTCACCGGTGTTGAGCTCTCCGGCCGGTGAGGGTGGGTTCCGGACGCGAAGGCGAGAATGTCGAGGACGGCTGAGCGCAGGCTTCCGAAGTGACGGCGCACGCCGTCGACAGCGACGGGAGCGTTGACCCCCCACACCGTCATGCCGGCCCGCAGCCCGGACCGCACCCCGGAGGGGGCGTCCTCGATCACCAGACAGTCCTCCGGCTCGGCGCCGAGCCGCTTGGCAGCCAGCAGATACGGGACAGGTGAGGGCTTGCCTTCCTCGACGGAGGCGGCATCCACGATGACATCCGGCACCGGCAAGCCGGTCCGGGCGAAGCGTCCGCGCACACGGTGCTCGTAATTCGACGTCACCAACGCCCACGACCCGGAGGGCAGCGTGCCCAGCAACTCGGAGGCACCGTCGAAGGCCGTATACACGCCGGACCGCACATCCTCGTCCTCCAGGTCGTGCAGTGCAGCCAGGCACTCACGCGGTTCACGGTCCGGAATGACCTGTGCGAAGGTATCCATCGGCCTGGTCCGCAGCGCCACTTGGTAGACCTCAACGGGATCCAGCCCGTATCGCTCCGCCCACTCGCGCCAAACCCGGCGCTGGTTGTCCACGGCATCGATCAACGTGCCATCGACATCGAACAGGACATACTTCTTAGCTCCGGGCCGAGCAGGTTCACCGATCACGCCTCGATCATGCCATCAGGCCCCCGAACAGGCAGTTTGCGGGACAACCCTTACCTTGTTCTTTATCTACCAAGATCTTCCGGGCTTGCCGATTGCCTTGAGGGTCTCGGGGCGTGACGGTCTTGCCGACGTCGTAGCGGGGTGCCCGGTGCTTGTTCTTGGCGCCGGGTGGGCGTCCGGGGCCGGTGCCTCGGGGTTTGGGGACGCGGGCCGGGCAGGCGAGATGAGCGCGGATGTTCCTGAACCCCCGGCGGACCCGGGCCGGGGTGAGTCTGTCGGAGGTGGTCGGTTTCTCCCAGGGCCGGCGGAGGTCCACGGCGAGGGTCCGGGCGAGCCGGAGTTGGGTGTGGGCGACGATCGGGATCCAGGTCCAGCGGTCCGCTGCCTCGGGAGTGCGGAGTTTCGGGGTGGTCCAGCCGAGGGTCTGCTTCGCGAAGCGGAAGGTGTGCTCCAGGTCGAAGCGGCGGAGAAATGCCTGCCAGAAGCGATCCACGTCGTCCGGGGTGGCACCGGTCTTGGAGGACCATAACCACCGTGGCGGGGCATCCCGTTCTTTCGACAGATGCTCGACCTTCAGCCGCATCAACGTGCCCTCGACCAAGGGCAGTTCGCCGTCGTGGTCGAGCCATGAGGAGCGGTGGGTGAGCCGCGGGTGGACCCGGCCCCATGCCTGGGTCTCGGCCTTGCCGTAGTTGGTGACCGTGGGCTCGGGCCAGGTCTCCGGCTTGGTGAACCGGAATTCCGGGCCGTGCTTGGGCGGCCGGCCGCTGACACCGGGCGCTCTCGGCAGCCGCATCACGCGATCGGAGCGGACA